>DATBIQ010000040.1:0-16448 GCA_036556865.1 Gaiella sp. | reverse complement strand
GTCGGCGGTGAGATTCGAGAGCCGCGCCGTGCGGGCAGCCGACGGAAGCTGCGTGTTCACGCACGCGTAGCCGAGCCGGAGCGCCGTCATGCGCGACCGAGCCTTCTGTGTGCCGCCGGCCCGCGGCCGAGGGCGACGACCACGGTCGCGCTCCTCGACGCATCGTTGCGAATGCGGGGCGTCGTCGGGAGCTTCGGGGCGAGCAAGCCGCCATTCGTACCTGGAAGTGGCCGATCTGCGCTCGGCAGGCGCCGCCTCGCTGCCCGCGACGTGCTCTCGAAACCCGACCTCTGCCGGCGCGGCGCGGTATAGGGTCAGCCGTGAGGGGCCTCCGAACCGCCGAGGAGACGAATGACACAGGCCTCGGCCGGCCTGAAGACGCGAAAGGGGATGGTGTGGATCCCGGGCGGGACCTTCGCCATGGGCTCGGACCGCCACTACCCGGAGGAGGCGCCCGTCCGCGAGACCACGGTCGGCGGCTTCTGGCTCGACGACCATCCGGTCACGAATCTCGAGTTCATGCGATTCGTGAAGGCGACCGGGCACGTCACGCATGCGGAGCAGCCGCCGGATCCCACTCAGTACCCGGACGCGAAGAAGGACCTGCTCTATGCGGGATCGGTGGTCTTCCGGAAGACCGACGGACCGGTCGACCTGGGCAACCACTTCAACTGGTGGACGTGGACACGCGGCGCCGACTGGCGCCATCCCGAGGGGCCGGAGAGCTCTCTGCACGGGCGCGAGCGACACCCGGTCGTGCACGTCGCGTTCGCCGACGCGGAGGCGTACGCCGACTGGGCCGGCAAGGAGCTCCCCACCGAGGCGGAGTGGGAGTTCGCCGCTCGGGGCGGGCTCGCCGGCGCCGAGTACGCGTGGGGCGACGAGCTCAGCCCGAGAGGAAGGCAGATGGCAAACACGTGGCAGGGCGCGTTCCCGTACGAGAACACGCTCGACGACGGCTACGAGGGCACGTCTCCCGTGGGGAGGTTCCCGCCGAACGGCTACGGCCTCTTCGACATGATCGGGAACGTGTGGGAGTGGACGACGTCCTGGTACACGTCGGACCATGCGACGTCGCCGTGCTGCGCCGGCGACCTCCGGGCCGCGAGCGTCGACCCATCGGACAGCGCCCGCATCCCGCGCAGGGTGATGAAAGGCGGCTCGCACCTGTGCGCGCCCAACTACTGCCGCCGCTACCGGCCTGCCGCGCGGATGGCGCAGGCGATCGACACGTCGACCAACCATCTCGGCTTCCGCTGCCTCGTGCGCGGCTAGCGGAGGGAAGGGAGCGCTCCGCATGCCGCAGGGCAGGCCGAACATCGTGGTGATCTGGGGAGACGACATCGGGATCTCGAACCTGAGCTGCTACAGCGACGGGCTGATGGGGTACCGAACGCCGAACATCGACCGGCTGGCGAACGAGGGGATGCGGTTCACGGACGCGTACGGCGAGCAGAGCTGCACCGCCGGTCGCTCGGCGTTCATCACCGGTCAGAGCGTCTACCGTACCGGGCTCAGCAAGGTCGGGCTCCCGGGCGCCGAGCAGGGGATGCACGCCGAGGACCCGACGATCGCCGAGCTCCTGAAGCCGCTCGGCTACTCGACGGGTCAGTTCGGCAAGAACCACCTCGGAGACCGCGACGAGCACCTGCCGACGGCGCACGGCTTCGACGAGTTCTTCGGCAACCTCTACCACCTGAACGCCGAGGAGGAGCCGGAGCACCCCGACTACCCCGACCCCGAGCGGTACCCGAACTTCCGGGAGCGGTACGGCCCGCGCGGCGTCCTCAGCTGCAAGATGAGCGCGAGCGGCAAGCACACGATCAAGGACACCGGGCCGCTGACCCGGAAGCGGATGGAGACGATCGACGACGAGATCGTCGACGCCGCGTGCGACTTCATCCAGCGCCAGCACAACCGCCGGAGGCCGTTCTTCTGCTGGGTCAACACGACCCACATGCACTTCCGCACGCACACGAAGCGGAGGAGCCTGGGCCAGGCCGGCCGGTGGCAGTCGGGCTACCACGACACGATGATCGACCACGACAGGCTCGTCGGGAAGGTGCTCGACCTGATCGACAAGCTCGGCGTCGCCGAGGACACGATCGTCATGTACTCGACCGACAACGGCGTCCACATGAACACGTGGCCGGACGCCGGGATGACGCCCTTCCGGTCGGAGAAGAACACGAACTGGGAAGGCGCGTTCCGCGTGCCCCTCGTCGTCCGCTGGCCCGGACGCATCGAGGCCGGCACGGTCTCCAACGAGATCGTGAGCCACCTCGATTGGCTGCCGACCTTCGTCTCCGCTGCGGGCGAGCCCGGCATCAAGGAGAAGCTCCTCGAGGGGCACGAGGCCGGAGAGAAGACGTTCAGGGTGCATCTCGACGGATACGACGTGCTCCCGCACCTGACGGGCGAGACGGACGAGAGCCCCCGAAACCAGTTCTTCTACTTCTCCGACGACGGCGACCTCGTCGCGTTCCGCTACGACAACTGGAAGATCGTCTTCATGCAGCAGCGCGTCGAGGGCACGCTCGCGATCTGGGGCGAGCCGTTCGTCGCCACGCGGATCCCGTATCTCTACAACCTGCGTACGGACCCGTACGAGCGGGCGGAGGTCACGTCGAACACGTACTGGGACTGGTACATCGACCGTGTCTTCCTGCTCGTGCCGGCGCAGGCGATCGTCGGGGAGTTCCTGAGCTCGTTCGTCGCCTTCCCACCGAGGATGAAGGCTGCCAGCTTCACGATCGACCAGGTGCAGGAGAAGCTCGAGGCGGCGATAGCGTCGGGCCGCTGAGGGCCGGCGACAGGCGTTCGACGGCCGTCCTGCCCCGTCAGGCGGTTGCGCGTGCTCTCAGGGCAGCCTTGTGGGCGCGCTTGGCGGCCTGGTACTCGTGGAGCGCCTCGACCGAGTCGACGTCGCCGAGCGTCGGGAAGCTCGGCGCGAGCGGCTTCGCGACCTCGACGCCGAAGCGCTTGGCGAGGACCGCGGACAGCGCCAGCACCTTCATGTCGCCGAAGCCCGGCAGGGCGCGGATCCGCTTCTCGAGGTCCTTCGCGTCGGCCGCCTCCGTCCACACGCGCTCGGCATTCCCGTCGTACTCGTCGGCGACGTGGCGGGCGAGGTCGTGCACCCGCTTCGCCATCGAGCCCGGGAAGCGGTGGATCGCCGGCTGCTGGCGGAAGAGCGCCTCGAGCTCCACCGGATCGCTCGCCGCGATCGTCGCGGCGTCGAGCGAGCCGAGTCGCTGCTCCAGCTTCAGCGGGCCGGCGAAGGCGGTCTGCACCGTGACCTGCTGGTCGAGCGCGAACCCGATCAGCAGCGCGAGCGGATCCTTCGCGATGAGCGCATCCGCGTCGGCGTCGCCGGTGAAATGCAGGGCGTCGGGCATGGTGCGATCGTATCGCGACGGCCCGGTCTCACTAGGATGGCGGCGTGACGGACACGTGGTTCGTCGTCAACGCCGGCGAGGCCGACGCGCGCTGGGTCGAGCGCGCGGGATTCGGGAAGCGATGTCTCTTCGAGCCGGAGGACGGACGGTTCGAGCAGGTCGGGATCCATCTCTCCGTGATCGAGCCGGGCGACCGCTCGACGCTGTACCACGCCGAGGAGGCGCAGGAGGACTTCCTCGTCCTGCGCGGCTCGTGCACCGCGATCGTGGACGAGCATGAGCGGAACCTGAAGCAGTGGGACTTCGTGCACTGCCCAGCTGAAACCCGGCACGTCTTCGTGAACGAGGGCTCGGAGCCGTGCGTCCTCCTGATGGTCGGCGCGCGCACGGGCGGCGGGATCCACTATCCGGTCTCCGAGATCGCGCTCCGTCACCGCGCAGGGGTCGAGACCGAGGCCCACTCTCCGCACGACGCGTACGCCGGGCTCGATCCTTGGCGCCCCACCAGCCCTGCGCCCCTGTAGAGGCCTCGGGTCGGTCGGGCCGGATCAGCGATCGCGGACGCGGTCGAGCACTCCCGGCGGAATCAGGCCGAGCGTCTCGTACCGCTCGAACGCCGCCAGCGACATCGGCTCCCCGTCGACCAGCTCCTGCATCAGCGCAACCGCCTCGTCGGACTCGCCGCGGCGTGCGTGCGCGAAGAGCGCGGCCAGCGCCGCCTCGTCCGGGCGCAGGCCGGCCTCGAGCGCCGCCTCCCGCTCCTCGTTCGGGTCGGCCGTCTCGTCGATCCGGTTCCGCCGCCGGTAGCCGGCCGCGAGGCGGTGGAGGCGGCGGAGCTCGCGCAACGGCTCGTCGTGGTCCTCGACGCGAAGGTCGAAGACGCGGTCGACCGAGGGCTGCTCGTCGCGCTCTCCGGAGACGACGACGAGACCCGCCGCCTGCCGGCCGCGGTAGTCGCCTCCCGCGGTCTCGGCCCCGTCGAGCGCGGCGAGGAGGCGCTCCGCGAGCGTGCCCTCGGTCGCGTCGAACGCCTCTCGCATCGCGGGCCAGACACCCGGTGAGCGCAGCATGTTGCCCTGCACGCTGACGTTCGCGGCGCTCAGATCGCCGGCGTAGGGGATGCACTGTGCGCCCGTGTGTGCCGCCGTCGCGCCGTTCGTGTCGACGAAGGCGACCTGCCGCACCTCGCGTCCCTCGTCGGCCGCGAGAAGCTCGTCGAGCGCCTCGCGCGGGTCACGGCCCTCCGCGAGCAGCGCGAGGCCGCGCGGACCGTAGCGGCGCTCCGTGAACGACTGGGTGGCGACGGCGCCGACCCCGGCCTCGGCCCACGCGCACGCCGCCCCGGTGTTGAACGCACGTGACTGCACCGCGACGCCGAGCTCGCCGGTCTCCGTGTCCCGGGCGACGATCGAGTACGTCATCGTCGTCGATCATGCACCACGAACGCGCTCAGATCGTCTCCGCGATCCGCTCGGCGACCGCGACCGTCGTGACGTTCGTGTTCGCACGCGGGATGGTGGGCATCACCGAGGCGTCCGCGACGACGAGCCCGTCGATGCCCAGAACCCGACCGCGCGGGTCGACGACGCGTCCGATGCCGCAGGTCCCCGCGGGGTGGAAGTAGTTGCGCATCGTTCTCGTCGCGTATGCGGAGAGGTCCTCGGCCCCGGGCTGGAGCTCGTCGCCGAGGAGGCGCGCGAGCGGCTCCTGCGACGCGAGCTCCCGCGCGAGCTCGAGCCCCTCGACGACGGTCGCCAGGTCGCCCGGGTCGCGGAGGAAGCCGCGCTCGACGACGGGCAGGTCGGCCGGGTCGCGCGAGCGGAGACCGACGCGGCCCGCCGAGCCCGGCTTCATGTGGAAGGCGCTCATGCTCGCCTCGTAGCCGCTCTTCTCGTCGGCCGGGTTCGTCCACGAGAGCAGGTGGAGATCCCAGGCGTTCGGCGCGCAGGCGCTGCTCGCCGCCGTGACGACCGCATGCGGACGGAAGAGCGGCCCGGTCCGCGCGACGTGGCCGGCGGTCTCGCGGTCGAGTGCGTCGGTGGACGACCAGCGGATGCCGGTGCCGTGATGGTCGAGCAGGGCCTCGCCGACGGGCAGCGCCTCGACGACGGGGATCCCATGTCGCGCGAGCTCCTCCTCGGGGCCGACGCCGCTGCGGAGAAGGATCGCCGGCGTGAAGTACGCCCCCGCTGCGAGCACGACGGTCGCCGCCTCGATCCGCTCGCCCGAGGCCGTCGTCGCGGCGACCGCGCGCGTTCCGTCGAGGACGACACGATCGACGAGCGTGTCCGCGACGATCGTCAGGTTCGGCCTCGATCGGGCGTCGTCGAGGTACGCGAGCGCCGTGCTCCACCGGACGCCGTCGACGACGTTCGCCGGCAGCCGGCCGACGCCCGTCGGCCGCGCGAGGTCGTGCGGGTCGTCGCGGAACGGCAGCCCGAGCGCCGCGGCCGCCTCGAGGAACGCCGCGTGGAACGGCGCGGGCTCGGGGGTGTTCGCCGGCCCGACGTGCAGCATCCGGCGCGCCAGGTCGAGGTACGGGGCGAAACGCTCGTACGACCACTCCTCGCCCCACTCGTCGTAGTCGGCGGCCGTGCCGGCGAGCGCCATGCACGCGTTGTGCACGGAGCAGCCGCCGATCACGCGCGCGCCGAGCGAGCGCTCGTCCTCGCCGCCCGCCCCCCAGTCGTGCGTGAAGGTGAACGACCGTGGATCGAGCAGGTCGGCGGGCCAGCGCGACTCCGACAGGTTCCCGTAGTCGGGCCCTGCTTCGATGAGGCAGACCCGCCGGTCGGGGTTCTGCGAGAGCCGCGCCGCGAGGACGCATCCCGCGGTACCGCCGCCGACGACCGCCACGTCGAACGTCACCGGTGGAGCATAGGACGATCGTACGGTCGGCCGTAGGCCCGGGCCCGCACGCGAGGGCTACGCTCGGAGCGTGGATCCGCTCGCCACGCTGTCGCCGCGCACGCGTGCCTGGTTCGAGCGCGCCTTCGACGGCCCGACGCCCGCCCAGGAGCTCGCCTGGCCCGCGATCGCGTCCGGGGGTCACGTGCTGGTCCAGGCACCCACGGGCTCCGGCAAGACGCTCGCGGCGTTCCTCCTCGGCCTCGACCGCCTGAACGAGACGCCGGGGGAGGGAATGCGCCTGCTCTACGTCTCGCCGCTCAAGGCGCTCAACTACGACATCGAGCGCAACCTCCGCGGCCCGCTCGCCGGCATCGGCTCGGCGCTCACGGTCGGCGTGCGGACGGGCGACACGCCGCAGCGCGACCGCGAGCGCATGCTGCGGACGCCGCCCGACATCCTGATCACGACGCCCGAGTCCCTGTACCTCCTCCTCACCTCACGCGGGCGGGAGCTCCTGAAGACCGTCGAGACGGTGATCCTCGACGAGGTGCACGCCGTCGCGGGGACGAAGCGCGGCACGCACCTGGCGCTCTCGCTCGAGCGGCTCGAGCGCGTCGCCGAGCAGCCGTTCCAGCGGATCGGCCTCTCCGCGACGCAGCGCCCGCTCGCGGAGATCGGCCGCTGGGTCGCCGGGCCCTCGCGTGAGATCCAGCTCGTCGACGCCGGACAGCGGAAGGCGCTCGACCTCGAGGTCGTCGTTCCCGTCGAGGACATGCGCGAGCTCGGCGCGTCGTCGCTCCCCCTCTCGCAGCCGGTCGTCCAGGACGGCGTCGAGATGGATCCCGGCTACGAGGCGACGTCCAGGTCGATCTGGCCGTCGATCTATCCCGCCCTGCTCGACCTCGTGCGCGCGCACCGCTCGACGATCGTCTTCGTCAACAACCGCCGGCTCGCGGAGCGGCTCGCGCTGCGGATCAACGAGCTGGCCGAGGCGGAGATCGCGCGGGCGCACCACGGCTCGCTGGCCCGCGAGCAGCGCGTGCTCATCGAGGAGGACCTGAAGGCCGGCCGAATCCCCTGCCTCGTCGCCACGTCGAGCCTCGAGCTCGGGATCGACATGGGGGCCGTCGACCTCGTCGTCCAGGTCGAGAGCCCGAAGTCGGTCGCCAGAGGGCTGCAGCGCGTCGGCCGCGCGGGGCACGAGCTGGGGGCGACGTCGAAGGGGCGGATCTTCCCGAAGTTCAGAGCCGACCTGCTCGAGTGCGCCGTCGTGGCGAAGGCGATGCGGGAGGGCGCGATCGAGGAGACGGCCATCCCGCGGAACCCGCTCGACGTGCTCGCGCAACACGTCGTCGCGATCTGCGCCGAGGACGAGATCGCAGTCGACGAGCTCCACGACCTGGTTCGCGGGGCCTACCCGTTCGCCGACCTCGCGCGGCAGCAGCTCGACAACGTGCTCGACATGCTCGCGGGCCGCTATCCGTCCGACGAGTTCGCAGAGCTGCGACCACGGATCGTCTGGGACCGCACCGCCGGCGTGATCCGCGGCCGCACCGGCGCCCGCAGGCTCGCCGTGACGAACGCCGGGACGATCCCCGACCGCGGCCTCTACGGCGTCTTCCAGGTCGAGGGCGGGGGACGGGTCGGCGAGCTCGACGAGGAGATGGTCTACGAGGCGCGCGAGGGGCAGACGTTCATGCTGGGAGCGTCGACGTGGCGAATCGAGGAGATCACCCGCGACCGCGTCCTCGTGTCTCCGGCTCCGGGCGTGCCGGGCGCCGTCCCGTTCTGGAAGGGCGAAGGCGTCGGGCGGCTGTACGAGCTCGGGGCACGGATCGGCGCCGCGTCGCGCGAGCTGGCGGCTCTCTCCGACACGAAGGCGGCCCGCACGCTCGCGGACGACTACCACCTCGACCCGCTCGCCTCCCGGAACCTGCTCACCTTCCTGCGCGAGCAGGAACGTGCCTCTGCGCTCCCGACCGACCGCACCGTCGTCGTGGAACGGTTCCGCGACGAGATCGGCGACTGGCGGGTCTGCGTGCTCACGCCGTTCGGCGGACGCGTCCACGCGCCGTGGTCGATGGCGCTCGCAGCCCGGCTACGCGACTCGCTCGGTCTCGAGGTGCAGTCGCTCTGGTCGGACGACGGCATCGCGCTCCACTTCGCGGACGCCGACGCTCCGCCGCCGCTCTCCGACCTGCTGCTCGAGCCGGACGAGCTGGAGGACCTCGTCGTCCAGGAGGTCGGCTCGACCGCGCTCTTCGGCGCGCGGTTCCGCGAGAACGCCGCGCGGGCACTGCTGATCCCGCGGCGCCGGCCGGGCCAGCGGACGCCGCTCTGGCAGCAGCGGCTGAAGGCCCAGAGCCTGCTCGAGGTCGCCCGCAAGTACGGCTCGTTCCCGATCGTGCTCGAGACCTACCGCGAGTGCCTTCAGGACGTCTTCGACCTGCCCGCACTGCGCGGGATCCTCCGCGGCCTGTCGACACGGGAGATCGACCTCGTCGAAGTCGAGACGCCCTCGGCCTCGCCGATGGCCTCGTCGCTCCTCTTCGACTACGTCGCCACGTACATGTACGAGGACGACACGCCTGCCGCCGAGCGCCGCGCGCAGGCGCTCTCGCTCGACCGCGAGCTGCTCCGAGAGCTGCTCGGGCAGGAGGAGCTGCGCGACCTGATCGACCCCGGAGCGCTCGCCGAGGTCGAGGGCTCCCTGCTGCCGCAGCCGCGGAACGCCGACGAGCTGCACGACCTCCTCCGCCGCGCGGGCGACCTGCGCGACGGCGAGCTCGATGCCGGCTATGCGGAGACGCTCGTCCGCGAGCGTCGCGCGTTCCGGGCGAGGGTCGGCGGCGCCGAGGCGACGATCGCCGCCGAGGACGCCGGGCTGTACCGCGACGCGTTCGGCGTCATGCCGCCCGGCGGTCTCCCGGAAGCATTCCTCGAGCCGGTCACCGACGCGCTCGAGCGCGTGGTGCTCCGGTACGCGCGCTCGCGAGGCCCGTTCACGACGGGGGCGCTCGCCTCCCGGTATGCGCTCCCGTCCGACGACGCCGAGGCGCTGCTCGCCGGTCTCGAGGCCCGCGACCTCCTCGTCCGCGGCGAGCTCCGCCCGGGCGGCATCGAGCGAGAGTGGTGCGACCCGGATGTGCTGCGCCGGATCCGGCGGGCCTCGCTCGCCGTGCTCCGCCGCCAGGTCGAGCCCGCCGAGCAGGCCGCCCTGGGCAGGTTCCTCCCCGGCTGGCACGGGATCGACCGGCGAGCGACGCTGCGGGAGGCGCTCGTCCCGCTCCAGGGCCTCGCGCTCCCGGTCGCGCTCTGGGAGAGCGAGATCCTGCCGCGGCGCGTCTCCGGCTACCAGCCCGCGGCGCTCGACCAGCTCTGCGCGTCCGGCGAGGTCGTGTGGGTTGGCTCCGGTCTCGACCGCGTCGCGCTCTACTACCGCGAGGACGCGCCGCTGCTCGGCCCGCCGACGGCGGGCGAGCCGCTCGCCGGTCCCGCGCACGACGCGCTCCGCGCGGCGCTCGGCCGGAGCGCGGAGTTCTGGCCCGACCTCGTCGCCGCGCTCGGCGTCGATCCCGCCGAAGCGCTGCCGGTGCTGTGGGAGCTCGTCTGGAACGGCGAAGTCACGAACGACGCCTGGGCGCCGCTCCGGGCCAAGCGCCGCTACGGCGTCCCCGCAGCGGAGCGTCGCCCGCGCCGCTTCTCGCGCTCCCGCGCCTCCGGGCAGGTCGCCACCGCGGGTCGGTGGTCGCTCGCGGGGCGGTTGTTCGCAAGTGACACGGTGTCACGTGCGCCGGATCGGCGTGCACTCGCGGAGCTCCTGCTCGAGCGGCAGGGGATCGTCACGCGCGACGGCGTGCGCGCCGAGGGGATCGCGGGCGGCTACGGCGCGGTGTACGGCGAGCTCAAGGCCCTCGAGACGGTCGGCTCGTGCCGGCGCGGGTACTTCGTCGAGGGGCTCGGCGGGGCGCAGTTCGCCCTCCCCGGGGCGGTGGAGCGGCTGCGGGAGCTGCGCGACGTGGAACACGATGAGCCGCTCGTCCTCGCGGCCGCCGATCCGGCGCAGCCGTACGGTGGCGTCCTGCCCTGGCCGAAGCGGGCCGCGGCCCGGGCAGCCCGCGTCGCCGGTGCGCACGTCGTGCTGCTCGGCGGCGAGGCCGGTCTCTACGTCGAGCGCGGCGGCCGTTCGCTCGTTCCCCTGCGCGATCCCGACGCCGACTGGCTGCGGCCGGCGCTGGCCGCCCTCGTGGCGTGGGTGCGGTCGGACCGGGGCCGCCGTCTCTCGGTCGAGCGCTTCGACGGACTGCCGGTCGTCGACAGCGATGCCCTGCCGCTGCTCGTCGAGGCGGGCTTCCTCGCGGGACCGCGCCGCGCCGTGCTGCGTCCCTGACCGACGGGGATCCAGCGGACCGGCGAGACGGGGCGGTCCCCCCGACCGCCCCGTCTCGGGCCCCCGTTGTCGGACGGTCTACGGGAGAGCAACCCCGCCGCGCCTGCGGGTCGTGAGCCAGACTCCGGCGATGCCTGCGCCGACGAGTGCGACCAGGCCGGCCCCGGCTCCGAAGGACGACCAGTCCAGGTCCTCGCCACCGGAGGCGACGGCCGTCTGCGTCGTCCCCGGGAACCTGCCGATCGGCGAGTCGCCGGTGAGCCCGCGAGACTCGTCCGCGACTCGGGTGAGGCCGGAATCGCCGGTCAGCCCGAGGGACGTCTGTCCGCTGGCCCCGCTCGTCTCGACGCCGATGCCATGGGGGAGCGTCGTCCGCTGCGACGACGCAGCCGACTCCGTCCCGCGATCGCGCTGGAGCGCCGCGTGCACGCCTGTGAGCTTCGACGAGGCCTGTCCGCTGAACAGGCTCTTGTCGACGCCGATCCCGTGGCTCAGGTAGGGGATCGTCCCCGGATCGCCGGGCTTGGCGACGTCCGTCGCCTGCGACGACGCCTGTCCGCTGAACAGGCTCTTGTCGACGCCGATTCCGTGGCTCAGGTAGGGGATCGTGCCGGGATCGCCCGGCTTGGCGACCTCTGTCGCGCTGCCGCCCGAGCCGCCCTCGACGTCCAGAAGCACCGCGTTCGCGCTGCCGGCGAACAGTGCCGCGACGGCGGCCACGACCGCCGTCGTCATGAGCATCCGTGCTGTGGTGATGTCGTTCATGTCCCGCGTCCTCCTCGACCGTTCGACCATGGGGCCGAGGCTATGAGGGTGGAGTACCTGCGTCGTCCGCCGTTGCGACACAGGGTGTGTAACGCTTGTTACAGAAATGGAGTGGCGGCTGTTCGAGGGAATCCCCGGCGCGGACGTGCGAGCCGTGCTCTCGCTGTCGCGCAGGAGCACGTACCGGCGCGGCGAGGTCGTGTTCCATCACCACGACCCGGCGGATGCCGTCCATCTCGTCTCGAAGGGCAGGTTCGACGTGCGGATCACGACGACGCACGGCGACGTCGTTGCGCTCGCGATCCGCGGGCCGGGGGACACCCTCGGCGAGATCGCCGTCGTCACGGGTGCCGAGCGAAGCGCGACCGTCACGGCGCTCGAGCCGGGCGAGACGCTCGTCCTGCGCGGCTCGGAGCTCCGGCGGCTCGCCCGTGAGCATCCATCGGTCGGTGAGGTGCTCGTGCGGATGCTCGCGGAGCACGTGGGGCTCCTCTCCGAGCGCCTCGTCGAGTCGTACACCGTCGACGCCGAGACCCGGGTCGTTCGGCGCGTGCTCGAGCTTGCGCGCGTCTACGGAGGTCCCCCGCCGGTCGTGATCCCGCTGATCCAGGAGGAGCTCGCTGCGCTCGCGGGCGCGTCCCGCGCGACGGTCAACCGCGTGCTCCGCGAGGCAGAGGGCCGCGGTCTCGTCGAGCTCGGCCGCGGCCGGACCGTGCTACTGGATCCCGAGGGTCTGACGCGGCTCGCCAAGCTGCGCGGCTGAGTCCGCTCGTCGGCGAGGCAGCAGGAATGGGACCGCCGTGCCGTCCCACCTCGGGACGGGTCTTCGCCGAGCTCGATGTGTTCGGCTCCCCTCTCGCCGATGCCAGTGCGCTGTGCTCGCCGGCGGGAACGTGGGGCATGATCATCTCGTACGAGACCATGCGGTCCTCGGTGGCCCGCCCCCGTTCATGCGCAAGCTTGCCGCAGACTTCTCTCCTACGGACCGAGGACGCTGGTAGGGGAGGCCGGTGCCCGAAGGCGACTCGCTGCATCGCATCGCCGTCCGCCTGCAGCCGCTCGTGGGCGAGCGTGTCGAGGCGTCGTCGCCGAGCCCACAGGGTCTCGTGACGGGCGTCGCCCGAGCGATCGACGGTCGCGTGCTCGAGTCGGTGGAGGCCGTCGGCAAGAACCTGCTGCTCCGCTTCGACGGCGGCGTGACGGTGCGGAGTCACCTGCGCATGAACGGGCGGTGGACGGTTCGGCAGCGCGGTGCGGCGACATGGCGTGGGCGTCCGTGGCTCCTGTTGCAGACGCGCCGCTTCGAGGCCGCGCAGTGGAACGGGCCCGTGCTGCGGCTCGACGACGGGCGGACGCGACGCCTCGGGCCCGACCTGCTGGCCGACCGCACGACCGTCGACGAGGTCGTGGGTCGAGTCCGCGACGCCGGCCCGAGCCGCGTGCTCGGCGACGTGCTCGTCGACCAGCGCGTCGTCGCGGGGATCGGGAACATGTGGCTCGCGGAGCTCCTCTGGCACGCACGCCTGTCTCCGTGGCTTCCGGTCCGGGACGCGACCGACGAGGAGCTCGCGGTCGCGATCGCCTGGGGCCGCGACGCGATGCGCGCCTCGGTCGCAGGCCCGGGCAGACGGCACACACGGGCGGTCTACCGCCGTGCGGGTCGTCCCTGTCGGCGCTGCGGCGCGCCGATCCGATCACGTGGGCTCGGGGAGGCGAACCGCACGGCCTACTGGTGCGACGGCTGCCAGCGGGGGCCCTGACGCGAGCTCGGGCAGGGATCGGCGAATCCGCCGGGTACCTGTCTCCGTGGCCGCGCGTTCGCCGCAGCTGCATCACGCACTCCGGGCGTTCACGCTCGGGGCGTTCGCGTACCTGCTGCGCGAGCTCGACGACGCAGGCGAGTCCTTGCCCTTCGCGTTCGAGGAGCACGAGGCGGAGAACCGGCCCGCGCTCTACGAGTACCGCCCGCTCGTGCGCGACTTCGTCGAGACCCACGAGGGTCGGCTGCGCGGGCGCGAGGACGCGCTCATCGCGCTCGACGAGCTGCGGCGCGAGCCGGCCGCCGGCATCTACGCACGCGCGCACGCGGGGCGCGACCCGTCCGAGGACGACGCCCTCTTCCGCACCGTGCTCGTCGATCTGCTGATCCGCGTCGGCGAAGCCTGCGGCGGGTTCGACTGGAACGACGAGGCGTTCGACCGCTCCTACGCGGAGCTCGAGCGCTCGCTCTTCGGTGAGCGCCGGTCGTACGCTGCCGTGGCTCCGCTCGTGGGGATCTCGACGGGAACCCAGCGCGAGCTCGGCGCTTCGCTGCGCGTCCGTGCAGCGGCCGACGGAGAGCTCGCCCGTCACTGGCCCGAGGCGAGGGGGCTCCTGCCGCCTGGTTTCGGCCGTGAGCCCGACCGCTACTGCGTGATCGAGCTCCGCGCAGGCCTCGATGCCGGAGAGGACGTCCCGGATGCCCCCGCCGAGCTGGCCGACGCGGTCTCGGCGATCCGCCTCGCGACGAACGCGCCGCTCGCCGCAGGCCCCGTTCTCTTCGAGACGCTCGACGGGCGGCCCTACGGCATTCGTCCCGTGCTCCCGATCGCCGCGACGCAGCCACCCGGCGATCCGACCCGGCTCGACGAGTTTCGGGCGCCGCTCGCCGCCGAGCTTCTCGTGCAGCTCGGCCTCGCGGACGCCGACACGGGCCTGGCCGAGGCACTCGACCGCTGGGAGCTGTCCCTGTTCCAGAACGAGCCGTTTCGCTCAGAGCAGCTGCGCGCCGCGTTCGCCGTGTTGCTCGGCTCGACCTGGCCGCTCCGGGCGGCGGTGCTCCTCGAGGGCCAGCAGGAGCAGCGCGAGACGCTGCACCGCGATCTGGCTGCGCTCGCCGACGGCGGTGAGGCGACGCCGCTCGCCGCCGACGCCGTGCGGCGCTCGCTCGTGGAGGTGCTCCGGGAGGGCGACCGTGCGGAGCTCGCTCCACGGCTCGACCGCATGCTGCTCGGCCTTCCTGTGACGGGGCGGTTGCGGGCGGCCTCGTAGCCTCGCCTCTGCTGGCGGAGGCCGTTCCGTCGCCGGCACACAGACGGCACGAATCCGTCACACACCCGTGACGGTTTCGCCTCTACGGTCGGTGCATGGAGGAGGCACGGAGCGTTCTCGAGCGGTTCGAGCGGATCGAGTCAATGCGACGGGCGAACGCGGGCCCGGTCGAGCTGCTCGGGGAGCTCCGGGCCCTTCTCCACGAGGCGGAGGCATGGGTGCGGATCGAAGGAGGTGATGCCGGTGACATCGCAGTCCGGCGACTGCGTGACGCTCTGGCGCGTGACATGATCGGTGCGTGATCGCACACTGGGACGACGTCCGCGCCGTCCACCGCGAGTCGGGGCACATCTCGGGGCACTGGCAGTCGCTGACCGGCGAGAGCTCGGACTGGATCGGCGTCCAGCGCATCCGCATCGACCCGGGCATGTGGTCGACACCGCTCCACCTCGAAGGAGCGGACGAGGAAGTCTTCTTCGTCCTCGACGGCACCGGGATCTCGGTGCAGGGCGACGGATCGGGGGAGCAGGCGTTCGCCGTCGGCCCGGGAGACTGTCTCGTCCACCTGGCGCTCGTGCACGCACACACGCTTCAGGCGGGCCCGGACGGGCTGGAAGTCCTCGCGTTCGGCGAGCGGCACTACGCGGCCAACACGCTCCTCCCGCGCGCAGGCGTCTCGTGGCTCGGCCCGACGTGGGTGCTGGAAGGAGCACCGGACGACCATCCGTGGAAGCGCGAGGCGGCAGCAGGCCCCCCGGAGGTCGGCTCGCTCGGCGATCGCCCTGCACGGGTCGTCAACGTCGACGACGTCGAGGCGTACGCTCGCGAGGGCGCGACAGTCGCACGGTCGGTGCGCGACCTCGGTCGTGCCGCCGGCTCGTACAAGACCGGACTGCAGCTCTTCGACGTCCCTGCCGGAAAGCTCAACAACCCGCCGCACTGCCACAGCGCCGAGGAGGAGATCTTCGTCGTCCTCGACGGCGCGGGAACGCTCGAGCTGTGGCCGCATCCGCGCCACGGAGGCGACCACGAGCAGCATCCCGTGCGACGCGGCAGCGTCGTCGCGCGCCCCGCCGGGACGGGCCGCGCGCACGCCTTTCGTGCGGGCGACGCCGGACTGTCGCTCCTCGCGTACGGGACGCGCGACCCGCGCGACGTCACGTACTACCCCCGGTCGGGCAAGCTGAACATCCGTGGCGTCGGGCTGATCGGCCGATTGGAGGTGCTCGACTACTGGGACGGGGAGGATTGAGCCGAGCGTGAAGGAGTCGGGTGGACCGCGGTGAACGAGGCGTGGTCATGGGACTCATCCGTCTCTTGCCCCGGCCCGGGGGAGCACGCTCCGCGTCGGCCCTGTCGCCCGACGCCGAGCCCGAGCGCGAGCCCGAGCCGGCGCCCGAGCTGGCGCCCGAGCACGAGACGCCCGCGGAGCCGGTCGCGGTGAGCGAGCCCGTGCCCGCGCCGGACGACACCGTTGCCCCCGATCCGCTGGAGACGGCTGACGCCGTTCCCGCCGAGCAGCCTGCCGTTGGCCTGACACCGTCGGGGACGCTCCCGGCCGGTGTCGCGACCTCCGTCATCGCGCTCGCGAACCAGAAGGGCGGTGTCGCGAAGACGACGACGACGCTCAATCTCGGCGTTGCGCTTCGGGAAATGGGGAACCGCGTGCTGCTCGTCGACCTCGATCCGCAAGGCAACCTGACGATGAGCCAGGGCCTCAATCCGGACGTGATCGAGCGCTCGATGTTCGACGTGCTCGTTCACAAGATCCCGATCTCGGAGGTCATCGAGCGGCGTGAGGCCGACCTCGCGGTCGCCTCGATCGACCTCGCCGGCGCCGAGCTGGCGCTCAGCGCGCTGATCGGACGGGAGCGGTCGCTCGAGAAGGCGCTCGTCGAGGTGCGAAACGCGTACGACTACGTCCTGATCGACACGCCGCCGTCGCTCGGCCTGCTGACCATCAACGCGTTCGTCGCGGCAACGGGCGTGATCGTTCCCGTGCAGTGCGAGTACCT
>DATBIQ010000039.1:0-2127 GCA_036556865.1 Gaiella sp. | reverse complement strand
CCTCTTCGCCATCGAGTGCATGGCGCTCGGCAAGCCCGTCATCACCTTCCTGCACGACGAGGCCGTGCGACGCACGGAGGAGGCGTACGGCGTCGAGGTCCCGGTCGTCAACGCCTCGGCGGAGACGTTGCACGAACGGCTAGCGGAGCTCGTCGACCTCGGGCCACGCGGCCGCGGCGAGATCGGTGCAGCCGCGCGCGACTACGTCGAGCGCGTCCACGACCTCGATCGCGTGACCGACGGGCTGCTCGACGTCTACTCGGCCGTGCTGGAGACGGCCGGCAGCCGGCGCAGCGCGATCGCCGCCCCCCGCCGCAGCGAGCCGTCGACCGACCTCCCGGCCGCCTTCCCGCTCGGGGACGGTGACCTGGACACCGCGGTGCCGACCGGCCCCGGTATCGGCGATCGCGCCCCCGCCCCGGGGCTCGCGCAGCAGCTCCGCCGTCTCGGGCGTCACTCCGCGATCTACGGCATCGGCGGCCTCGTCTCGCGGATCATCGCGGTGCTCCTCCTGCCGCTCTACACGCGCTACCTGACGCCCTCCGACTACGGGCAGATCGAGACCCTCCTCGCGCTCACCACGGTGATGGGGCTCCTCCTCCGCGCCGGCATCACGAGCGCGTTCTTCCGGTTCTACTTCGACGTCGAGGACGACGACGGCCGCCTACGGGTGCTGCGGACGTCGTTCTGGTTCACGATGGGCGGCGGGACGCTCGGGCTCACACTCCTGCTCCTCTTCGCGAGCCCCGTCTCGACGCTCCTGTTCGGAGACGCCGACGCGGCGAACCTCGTGCGCGCGGCCGGGGTCGCCCTGTGGGCGACGGTCAACTACGAGCAGATGACGTCCCTGTTCCGTGTCGAGGAACGGTCGGTCGCGTTCGTGTGCGCGAGCCTCGCGAACGTCTTCATCACGATCGGCTTCACGCTGCTCCTCGTCGTCTCGCTCGAGAAGGGCGCGATCGGCGTGATCGTCGGGAACTTCAGCGGGACGCTGATCGTCTACCTCGCCCTCCTCGGCTACCGCCGCGAGCAGCTCGGCCTGCAGTTCGACCGCGGGCTGCTGCGCGAGATGAACCGCTTCGGCATTCCTCTCGTCCCGACCGCGCTCTTCCTCTGGGTGACGAACTTCAGCGACCGCTTCTTCCTCGTCAAGCTGGCGGACGTGGCCGAGGCCGGCCTGTACTCGGTCGGCGTCCGCGTCGCCTCGGCGATGGTGCTGCTCCTGACTGCGTTCCGCATGGCTTGGCCCGCGTTCGCGTACTCGATCAAGGAAGAGCGCGAGGCCCGCCGCACGTACGCCTACGTCCTCACGTACCTCACGGTCGTGACCGCCTGGGTCGCGCTCGCCCTCACGCTTCTCTCGCCCTGGCTCGTCGACCTCCTCGCGGCGCCCCGGTTCGCCGACTCCGCGAGCGTCGTCGGCCCGCTCGCGTTCGCGACCGTCTCGTACGGGGCCTACATCGTCATCGCGATCGGCGTCGGACGGGCGCGCCGGACGCAGTTCAACTGGGTCGTCACCGGCGCCGCGGCGGTCGTCAACGTCGCGCTCAACCTCGCGCTGATCCCGCCCTACGGGATGATGGGGGCCGCGCTGGCCACCGTCGCCGCGTACACGACGATGGCGGTCGGCATGGCCTGGTGGTCGCAGCGCATCTATCCGGTGCCGTACCAGTGGCGGCGCGTCGCGACGGCTGCCGTCGCGGCGGTCGCGCTCGCCGCGATCGGCAAGGAGCTCGACGCCGGTCTCGCCGCCGTCGTCGTCCTCGTGCTCGTTTACCCGGTGGCGCTCGCCGCGCTCGGCTTCACGAGCCCGGAGGAGCGCCGGCGCATCGGCCGCCTCGTCGCCCGCAAGCGCCTGCCCGCGGGCTAGAGGAGCGTCTGCTCGAGCAGGAAGACGTTGAGGCCGATGATCAGCACCGCGATCGCCGTCGCGAGCACCGTCGTCGAGCGCCGGTTCACGAGATCGCCCATCAGCGACCGGTCACGGCAGAACCACAGCAACGGGACGAGCGCGAAGGGGATCCCGAACGAGAGCGCGACCTGGCTCAGCACGAGGGCCCGCGAGGGGTCGATCCCCACGGCGATGATCACGAGCGCGGGCGCCATCGTGATCGCCCGGCGGAGGAA
>DATBIQ010000038.1:0-3350 GCA_036556865.1 Gaiella sp. | reverse complement strand
GCGAACGGCCCGCGGTTGCGCACCTGGAGCGTGTACGTGAGGTTCTGCCCGGCGGCGACCGGGTCGCCCGACTCGCCGAGCGTCACGTCGAGGTCGGCGCCCGCGACCACGTCGGTCGTGGTCGTGGCCGAGTCGTCCGTCGCGTCGGTGTCCGTGTAGGCGCCCGAGACGGAGACGGTGTTCGGGATCGTCCCGGCGACGGTCGGCTCGGCGACGATCGTGACCGTCTCGCTCGTCCAGACGGTGCCGAGGTTGCAGGTCACGCGCGGCGCCGCGTACGAGCAGGAGCCGGACGAGGACGACGCCGAGAGGTAGGTCAGCCCGGCCGGGAGGTCGTCCACGACCGTCGTCTGCGGCGCGCGGTTCGGGCCCACGTTCTCGACGGTGACCGAGTACGTGACCGGCCCGCCGGCGATCGCCGGGTCGGGGCCGTCGGAGAGCGAGAGCTCGACGTCCGTGATCGCCGGGTCGTCGTCGAGGATCGTGATCGTCGCGTCCGGCTGGGCGAGCGTCACGCCGGCCGTGGGGGTCACGAGGTTCAGGTCGAGGGACTCGTCGTCCTCGTCCACGACGTCGCCGTGCACGACGACCGCGAGCTGCTTGCTCGTCTGGCCCGGCAGGAAGGAGAGCGCGCCGGGCACGGCGTTGTAGTCCTGCCCGGCGACCGCGGTGTCGTCCGTCACCGTCCAGCCGGCGCCGACCGTCTTCGAGGACGGGTTCGAGAGCGTGACGAGGACGGTCGCGACGTTCCAGTCGGCCGGAAGCGCCGCGTTGCCCTCCGGGACCGTCGCGCTCGTGACGGAGAGCGTCGGCACGGGGTCGTCGTCGAGGATCGTGCCGTAGGCCTTCTTGCGCTTGAGCTTCGCGCCGCGCGGCTTCAGGAGGCGGAGGGCGAAGCGCTCGCTCGGCTCGTCCGTGAGCTCGAGGACGGTCTTCACGGTCACCTTCTTGACGCGCTGGCCGCGCTTGAAGACGAGCTTGCCGGTCTTCGCCCTGTAGTCGGAGCCCTTGAGGGCCGTCCCGTTCTCCGTCCGGAACGCCACGCGGACGGTCGCCGTGGGCTTCTTGCTCAGCCGGACGACGAAGACGACGTTCTTGCCCTCGACCGCCTTGACGTCCTTGACGGTCAGCTTCGGCGGGGCCGCGAGGGCGTTCGGCGACCACGCGAGGACGAGCGCCGCCACGAGAGCGCCGGCAGGTGCCCACCCGAGGGGCCTGGTTCGCCGTACCGCAGACATCCCGTCTTCCCCCTCCTTGTCGGCGTTCGTGGCGGGAAGCTCAAGCAATTCCGAGGCATCCGCGCGGCGCTACGCTCGGCGCATGCCGGAAGGGGATGCGCTCCACCGCGCGGCCGCACGGCTCCAGCCGCTCGTCGGGGAGCGCCTCGCGGTCGAGGCGCACCACGGGAGAGCTCGCGTCCTCGGCATCGCGGAGCGCCTGGACGGCCGCCGGCTCGAGGGGGTCGAGGCGGTCGGCAAGAACCTCTTCCTCACGTGGGAGGGCGGGCTCGTCCTGCGCAGCCACCTCCGCATGAAGGGGCGCTGGCGGGTCGGGCCGGCGGGCGAGCCGGTGCTCGGGACGCCGTGGCTCGTCCTGCGCGGCGCGCGGCGGCAGGCGGTGCTCTTCGGGGGCGGGAGCCTCGGGCTCGTGACCGACGAGGTCGCGCTGCGCCGCCGGCTCGGCCCGGACGTGATGCTCGACCCGCCCGACCTGGACGGGATGCTCGCGCGGCTGCGCGCCGCCGACCAGTCGCGCGAGGTGGGGGAGGCGCTCCTCGACCAGCGGCTCGTCTCCGGGATCGGGAACAAGTGGCGCGCGGAGGGGCTCTTCCTCGCGGGCGTCTCGCCGTGGGCGCGGCTCCGCGACCTCGACGACGACGCGCTCCGGTCGGTGCTAGCGGAGACGGCCGCCGCGATGCAGGGGCGGCGCCGGCGACGGCTCGTCTACGACCGGGCCGGGCTGCCGTGCCCGCGCTGCGCGACACGGATCGCCGCGTGGCGCCAGGGTGACGACGCGCGCACGGCGTTCTGGTGCCCGTCCTGCCAGCCGGCGCCTGCCGGAAGCCGGATCGTCCCTACGGGATCGACGTAGCGACCTCGCACGACGCGCCCGTGTCCGTCTGCGGGCCGCCGTCGCAGCGGTCGAAGCCGGAGCCGCCGCGGATCGCGTCCGCGCCGTTCCCACCCTTGAGATCGTCGCTGCCGGCGCCGCCGCGGACGTCGTCCGGGCCGTCGCCGCCGTTCACCTCGTCCCGGCCTCCGCCGCCGAACGTCGCGTCGTGTCCGGCGCCGCCGGAGATCCGGTCGTCGCCTCGGCCGCCGTTCAGGTAGTCGCTGCCGGTCGAGCCGACGAGCACGTCGTCGCCGGGCCCGGCGGTCACGCCGTCCCAGCCCTTCCCGCCGAAGACCCGGTCGTCGCCCTCGCCGGCGCAGACGATGTCGTCGCCGCCGAGCGCGTAGACCGTGTCGTCGCCGCCGAGCGCTGCGATCACGTCCTTGTGGGACGTGCCCACGAGGGCGTCGGGCCCGTTCGTCCCGACGATCGTCGCCGCCACGGTGGAGCAGGTCGTCTGGCGGGCCGATCCTGCGCCCGGGACCGCCGCCAGCGCCGCGACGGCCAGGACGAGCGGAGCGAGTGCGGCGGCACGCACGATGAGGCCACTAGAGCACCCGCGGGCCGCCGCGTCAACGGGCCCCGCGCGGCAGGAACCTGGCCCGCCGCCCCGTAACGGATCGCGTGGCCGCGCACGCTCCCAGGTCGCCCGTGCTCCTCCGCGCGCTCCGCGCCTTCTGCCTGGGCGCGTTCTTCGAGCTGGGCGCCGAGCTCGAGGAGGGCGCCGACCTCCCCGTCTCTCTCCAGGAGCACGCCACGCCCGACCGCCCGACCCTCTACGAGTACCGGCCGCTCGTCGGCGCGTTCGTCGAGGCGCGCGCCGAGCGGCTCCTGCATCGCGAGGACGGGCTCGAGGCGCTCGCCGCGCTCAAGGACGAGCCCGCAGCCGGGATCTTCGCGCGTGCCCATGCCGGCGAGCGCACGTCGGAGGACGAGGCCCTCGGCCGCACCGTGCTCGTCCCCCTCCTCGTCGCGACCGCGGAGGCGTGCGGCGGGTTCGACTGGGACGACGCGGCCTTCGAGCGCGCGTACGCGGGCCTCGAGCACTCGCTCTTCGGCGCAACGCGCGCCTACGCCGCGCTCACGCCGCTCGTCGGGCTGACCGCCGGCGGCACGATCGAGCTGGGGCGTGGGCTGCGCGTCCGGCCGGCGGCGAGCGGCGAGCTCCAGGCCGCCTGGCCCGAGGCGTCGAGGCTCCTCCCACGCGACTTCGGCCGCGAGGTCGACCGCACGCTCGT
>DATBIQ010000037.1:0-59074 GCA_036556865.1 Gaiella sp. | reverse complement strand
GTCTCGCGCACCGTGCTCGGGCAGATCGTCAGGTCGGGCGCGTGCCCCCGCTGCGACGGTGCCGGCCGGATCGTCGAGACCCCGTGCGAGCGGTGCGAGGGCGACGGCCGGATCCTCGAGGACGTCCCGCTGGAGCTCGACGTGCCGGCCGGGATCCACGACGGGCAGCGGATCCGTGTCCGCGGCGCCGGACATGCGGGACTGCTGGGCGGCCCGCCCGGTGACGTCTACGTGACAGTGCACGTCCGGCCGCTCGAAGGGGTGGAGCGGGACGGTGACGACCTCCACGTCCGCGCGTCACTGACCATGACCGAGGCGGCGCTCGGGACGACGGTCAGCGTGCCGACGACGGACGGGCCGTTCGAGGTCGAGCTCGGGCCCGGGACCCAGCCCGGAACCGTGCACGCCGTGCCCGCGCGAGGCATGCCGTCGCTCGAGACCGGGCGGCGCGGCGACCTGCTCGTCCACGTGGACGTGCGGATCCCGACGCATTTGAGCGCCGAGCAGCGCGCCGAGATGCTCCGTCTGGAGAACGAGCTCGGCACACACGCGTACCGCGACGACGACGACGGGTTCCTGGGGCGGCTCAAGAGCGCGTTCCGGTGAGCCAGGGCGACGCGCGGTCGGCGCTGGTGGTCGTCGCGTCCGAGGCCGAGCCGGTTCTCGCCACGTGGCGGCGTCGCTTCCACAGCCGTTCGGTCGAGCGCGGCCTCCCGCCGCACCTCACCGTTCTCTTCCCGTTCCTTCCGGCCGCGGACCTCGGAGACGACGTCCGCGAGGAGCTCCGGCGGCTCTACGCCCCGCTCGCCTCGTTCGTCTACGAGCTGATGTCGGTCGAGACGTTCCCGACCACCGCGTGGCTCGCCCCGTCACCCGCCGGGCCGTTCCTCGACCTCATTGCGATCACGCGGGCGGCATACCCCCAGTATCCGCCGTACGGCGATCCCCAGCTCGTACCGGTTCCGCATTGCACGGTCGGCACGGACGACGCCCCACGCGCCGTCGAGGAGATGGCGCGGGAGCTTCGCGCGGGCCTCGGCCCGAAGCTTCCGATCCGCTGCCGCGCCGACGGGCTGACGCTCCTCGAGGAGCGTCCCGACGGGACGTGGGTGACCCGCGCGACGTTCCCGTTCGAGGAAGCCGTGTGAGCCTCACGAGGATCGCGGTGCGGGCGACCGGAGACGCGGTCGAGCCGCTTCGCGCCCTCCTCCTCGACCTGGTCCCGAACGGCTTCGAGGAACGGATGGAGGGCGCCGACGTCGAGCTCGCGGCGTACGTGCCCGATGGCGACGTCGATGCGCTCCTCCGGGCGTTTCCCGGCGCGACGACGGAGCCGGTCGAGGACGGATGGGAGGACGCCTGGCGCTCCTTCCACCGTCCCGTGGTCGTGCAGGGGCTCTGGCTGGGCCCGCCGTGGGAAGAGCCGCCGGATCCGTCCCGCAGCATCGTGATCGACCCGGGCAGGGCGTTCGGCACCGGAGCGCACCCGACGACACGTCTGTGCATCGAGCTGCTCGCGACGACGGCCTCGCGTGGGTCGCTGCTCGATGTCGGCTGCGGCTCGGGCGTGCTCGGGATCGCCGGTGCGCGGCTCGGCTTCGAGCCGGTGCTCGCGGTCGACGTCGACCCCGTCGCCGTCGAGACGACGCGAGCCAACGCAGAGGCGAACGGCGTGGCGATCGACGCGTCGATCATCGATGCCCTCGCCGAGACGCTGCCGCGCGCGGCCCTCGCCGTCGCGAACGTGCTCCTGCACCCGGTCGAGCTGATCCTCTCGCGGCTCGACAGCCTCGAGGCGATCACGTCGGGCTACCTCGCGGGTGAGCGGCCCGCCCATCCAGGGTGGTCGCACATCGAGACCGTCGAGCTGGACGGGTGGGCCGCCGACCGGTTCCGGCGGCCATGAGCGGGGAGCGCTGAGGGGAACGATCGGCGCGCTGTCGTCGCGTTCGCCGTCGCTGCGGCGGCGGTGCCCGGAGTCCTCGACGTCACGAACGAGCCTCGCCCCGCACTGTGCTCGTCCGGCCCTGCGGCGATCGCATCTTCGGCCACATCGGCGCGCCCGTGCGGGTTTCCGGCCGCTGGCTGCGCACGTCGCCTACACGGCCTTCCAGAAGACCGTCGTATCGCACGGGCTGCCGTCGGGATAGAGCGCGTAGTTCGGGATCACGCCGACCCGCGTCCACCCGAGGCGCGTGTAGAGCCGCTCGGCGTCCTCGCCCGTCACCGTGTCGAGCACGAGCAGCGTCTTGCCCTCCGCCCGCGCCTCCCTCTCGGCGTGCTCCATCAGGAGCCGGGCGAGCCCCCGCCGCCTCGCAGAGCGGTGGACGAGCAGCTTCGCGACGTCGGCGCGGTGCGGCTGGTTCGGCGGCGTCGCGAAGACGAGCTGAACCGTCCCGACGACCGTGCCGTCGAGGAACGCGGCGAGGAGCAGGCGTGCGTCCCGTTCGACGTCGTCGGCCCACGCCGCGAACGCCTCCCGTGCCTGCTCCTGCGTGAACGGCGCCATGTAGCTGACCGAGGCGCCTCCCGCGACGCAGTCCGCGAGCACGGCGGCGAGCTCGTCGAGGCGCGCGCGCACCTCGGCCGCGTCGAGGCGGCGAACCTCGATCTCGCCGACGCCGTCCACCGTCACGTCGTGGAACCTAGAGGGAAGTAGATTGACGCGGTGAGCTTCTCCGTTCCCGCCGAGGCGTACGACCGCTTCATGGGCCGCTACTCGGGCCGCCTGGCGCCCGGGTTCGCGCGCTTCGCCGGGGTGGAGGCGGGCCAGCGCGTGCTCGACGTCGGCTGCGGCCCGGGTGCGCTCACGACGGAGCTCGTGCGGCTGCTCGGCCCCGCCGCGGTCAGTGCGGTCGACCCGTCGGAGCCGTTCGTCGAGGCGGCTCGCGAACGCAATCCCGAGGTTCGCGTCGAGCGGGCGCCGGCGGAGCGCCTGCCGTTCTCCGACGGCGAGTTCGACGCGGCGCTGGCGCAGCTCGTGGTCCACTTCATGTCGGATGCCGTGGCCGGCATCGGCGAGATGGGCCGCGTCACGCGCGCGGACGGCTTCGTCGCCGCGTGCGTGTGGGACCACGCCGGTGGGCGAGGACCGCTCGGCACCTTCTGGGAGGCGGTCCACGCGATCGATCCGGAGGCACCGGACGAGTCGCACCTCGCCGGCGCACGCGAGGGCGACCTGAGCCGTCTCTTCACGGAGGCGGGCCTCCACGACGTCGAGGAGACCCTCCTCTCCGTGGCGGTCGAGCATCCGACGTTCGAGGAGTGGTGGGAGCCGTTCGAGCTCGGGGTCGGCCCGGCCGGCGGCTACACGTCGCGCCTGGATCCGGAACGCCGCGAGGCGTTGCGCGAGGCATGCCGCGCACGGCTGCCGGCACCGCCGTTCGTCCTCACGGCGGCCGCCTGGGCGGCTCGAGGCCGTCGACGGTGATCACGCCGGAGGACGTCGGCGGCATCGCGGTCTTCGCCGGCCTCGACCACGTCCAGCGCGAGCGCCTCGCGCGGGCGGCCGCCGACATCACCCTCGCCCCGGGGGAGTTCGCCGCACACCAGGGCTCGGAGCGCGCGCTCTTCGGCCTGCTCGTGGGACGGATCGAGGCCGTCCGGCTCGCCGACGGCATCGAAGAGGTCGTCGGACACCGCGAGCCGGGCGACGTCTTCGGCGAGGTGCCGATCGCGCTCGGCACCGTCTTCCCGGTCGGGTTCCGCGCGGCGGAGCCCTGTCGCGTTCTGCGGATCGAGCCGCACGACTACCACGCCCTCGCCGCCGTCGTGCCGGGGCTCGCGGAGGAGGTCGGAAAGCTCTCCCGCGAGCGGATGAGCGGCGCGCGCGGACTGCAGGGGCTCGCGGCAGCGCCGTCGCCGCCGCGGGCGATCGTCGTCGGGAACCGCTTCGACCCGTCCTGTGCCGACCTGCGGCGCTTCCTCGACCGCAACCTCGTCACGTTCGAGTGGATCTTCGCGGACGCTCCTGACGCCGAGTCGGCCTGGGGCGGCCCACTGCCCACCGCCGACGAGCTCCCCGCCGTCCGGATCCTCGACGGCGGCACCGTGGTCCGTCCATTGCTCCGCCAGGTGGCCGGCCTTCTCGATCTCGACGACGCCGACGTCCTCCGCCCGCAGCTCCGTCGCGTCGCCGAAGGCCTCGGGCTCGCGACGGAGGCCGAGGCGGACGAGTACGACGTCGTCGTCGTGGGCGCGGGGCCCGCCGGGCTCGCCGCCGCGGTGTACGGCGCCTCCGAGGGGCTCCGCGTGCTCGTGATCGAGCGCGAGGCGCCGGGCGGCCAGGCGGGGACCTCGTCGCGGATCGAGAACTACCTCGGCTTCCCGGACGGGGTGTCGGGCGACGACCTGGCGGGCAAGGCGCTCAGGCAGGCACGGCGGCTCGGTGCCGAGATCCTCGTGACCCGCACGATCACGCGGATCGATCCCGCGACGCGGTCGGTGCACCTCGAGGCCGGCGACGTGATCGGGGCGCGGACGATCGTCCTCGCGTGCGGTGTCGCCTGGCGTCGGCTCGCGATCGACGGCTTCGACCGGCTCGCGGGGAAGGGCGTCTTCTACGGCGCAGCCCGCAACGAGGCGAGGAACACCCATGGACTGGACGTCCACGTCGTCGGCGCCGGCAACTCGGCGGGGCAGGCGGCTGTCTTCTTCTCGAGGCACGCCCGCAGCGTGACCATGCTCGTGCGCGGGGACGGCCTCGCGAAGTCGATGTCGCGCTACCTCGTCGACCAGATCGAGGCGCTCCCCAACATCCGGGTGCTCCCCCGCACCGAGGTCGTCGCCGCCCGCGGCGACGCGTCGCTCGAGGCGATCGACGTGCGCGACGGCGGCAGCGACGAGACGCAGCGCCTCGGGTCGGGAGGGCTCTTCATCTTCATCGGCGCCGATGCACAGACCGAGTGGCTCCCTCCCGACATCGCGCTCGACCCGAAGGGATACGTGCTCACCGGTCACGACGTGCAGGAGGCAGGGCGCTGGCCGCTCGAGCGCGACCCGTACCTCCTGGAGACGAGCGTCCCGGGGATCTTCGCGTGCGGCGACGTGCGCTTCGCGCCGGTGAAGCGTGTCGCGGCCGCGGTCGGGGAGGGCAGCATGGCGATCGCCTTCGTCCACCAGTACCTGCGCGACGCCGACCCGGCGCTCGAGCGCGCCTAGAACACGTCGAGCGTCGGGAACGCGGCCGTCGCGTCGACGCAGCTCGCGAGGTAGAGCGCGGTTCCGGGATCGCCCGTCCAGAGCGCGTGGCGCCCCCGCCCGAGCTCGGCGCGGGCCCGATCGACCTGGACGATCGCATGCATCGCGAAGGCGCGCGCACGGTCGAGCCAGAGCTCGTCGCCGGTGCGTTCGAAGAGCTTCAGGAAGGCGTAGCCGTTCCCGGCAGTGCCGTGACAGAGGTTCGCGCCCTTGCGGAGCGGGCCTGCCTGCCAGGTCAGCTCGCCGCCCGCGAGCAGGAGCTCGGTGAGCTCGTCGTCGCCCGGCGCGAGCGAGGCGAGGGCGGCGACGATCCCCGGCGCCCCGTGACACCACTGCGTCCGACGCGGCACCGAGCTCGGCTCGATCGACGGCGGCCACTGGGCCAGGCCGCCGGCGCGCTGCGCGTGCGCTGCGAGGCTCTCGACGGCGCGCCGCTCGAGCTCGACGCGTCGATCGGCGTCGAGCAGGTTGCCGCGGGCCAGGACGTAGACGTTGCCTGCGAAGCCGTGCGCCGGCCCGAGGATGTGCGCTCGGCTGCCGTACAGCTCCTGTTGCCACAGGTCGGCGCGCCATTCGTCCCAGACGAGGTCGGCGGACCGCTCCCAGGCGACACGCCAGGCCGACCTGCCGGTGCGCTCGTGCATCACCTGCGCCGCGAGCATCGTGCCCGGCGCGCCCCACATGAACTCGAGCGTGGGGTTTGCGGCGTTGCGCTCGATCGCGGTCAGCAGCTGCTCCTCCTGCCACGCCGCCGGGGCGAGCGTGTGGGCGACGAGCAGGATGCCGGCCTCTCCCATCCAGAGCGACGGCACGACGCCGAAGGCGGGGAAGTCGGGCTCGGCGCGGTACCGAGCCGGGAGGCTCAGCGCGACGTCGCCCCAGTTGCGCCCGAGGTCGGGGCCGCCGCCACGGTGGAGCGCGTCGAGCGCCCAGACGACGCCCGCCGCGCCGAGGTACAACGACGTCGGCCGGTGGAGCGGTGAGTCGTCCTCCTGGTCGAGCGGATGCGGGGCCCAGAGCTCGTCGGGGTCGAACGCGCGCTCGGTCTCGATCACGATCGCCTGGATCGCGGCTCTCGCCCGCTGCGCGTCCCAGACGACGTCGGTACGTGGCTCGTGCGCGGCGGGATCGAAGAGCGTCGTCATGCGAGCAGCTCGGCGCCGACGAGCGCGTAGACCGCGGCGCAGCGGCGGATCGCCTCCTCCTCGACGTCCTCGTCCGGGCCGTGCGAGATCTCGAGCGCGCCGGGGCCGTAGGCGAACGCCGGGATGCCGAGCTGTGCGTACCAGCGCGTCTCGAGGACGCCCGGGCAGAGCTCGAACCGGGGCCACTCGCCCTCGACGGCGGCGACGCTTCGTGCGAGCGCCTCGGCGGCCGGGTGGGCCGGGTCGGTGCTCGCCGCAGGCTGCTCCTGGAGGACGTCGACCGTCACCGCTGCGCCGGCCTCGGCGGCGGCACGCTCGATCGTCCCCTTCAGGCGCGCGACCTCGGTGTCGACGTCCTCCTCGGGGTCGAGACGGCGGTCGACCGAGAACCACGCGGATCCGGGCACGACGTTGAAGCCGGCTCCGGACCCGGCGACGCCTCCGACGACGAGCGGCGAGCCGCCGCGCTCGCGCAGGGACTCCGAGAGGCGAGCGAGCGGCTCTGCGACCCGGATCATGCCCACGAAGGCGTTGACGCCGAGGTGTGCCTGGCCGACGTGCGCCTCGCGGCCGCGGATCTCGACCCGCAGCGTGAGGGCGCCGCGGCTCGCGTGCCAGACGACGCCTCCGGTCGGCTCCGGAGTGAGCATGGCGACGGCGTTCGGATCGATCATCCCCGCGTGACGCAGGTGACCCGAGCCGGCCGCGCTGCCCGTCTCCTCGTCGCAAACGAGATGGAGCACGATGCGGCCCCCGTCCAGGAGTCCGAGTTTCGACGAGGCGGCGGCCCCGTAGAGCATGCTCACGAGCCCGCCCTTCATGTCGGCCGTGCCTCGCCCGACGATCCTCCCGTCACGGCGGGATGGGCGGAACTGGGCGGGGTCCTGCGCCGGGACGACGTCGAAGTGGCCGTGGAAGCAGACCGTCGCGGGGCCTGCGCCGACGGTGCCACGGACGATGCACGGCTCCTCGAGCTCGCCGGACGGCTCGAGCGGGATCAGCTCGGGATCGAGGTCCAGCCGCTCCATGGCGTCGCGGAGCGCGCGGCCGCACGTCCCGAGCCGGCGCCCGGGAGGGTTCTCCGTGTCGAGCGCGACGAGGTGCTCGACGAGCGAGGCCATCTCCTCCGCGCGCGGCTCGAGCCACGCGCGGACGGCGGCGACACGGTCGACGGTCGGCATCGCACGAACCGTAGACGTCCCGCTCTTTTCGCGAACCGTGCGTCTAAGCTCTTGGGCTCCCCCGATGGCGACGTTCTCGACGCGATTCCTCGGCTGCAAGGTCTCGTTCGCCGACGTGCAGGCGATCCGGGAGCGGCTGCTCGCCGACGGGCACACGGAGGTGGCCGACCGAGGCGAGATCCAGGTCGTCAACACGTGCTGCGTCACGCACGAGGCCGTCTCGAAGTCGCGCCAGGCGGCCGCGCGGGCCGCCCGGTCGGCGCAGTCGGTCTACGTCACCGGGTGTGCGTCGAACCTCGAGGGGGCATTCGCGGGTGCGGCGCCCAACCTCGTCGTCACGGGTCGGACGGGAGACGAGGCTGCGGCGTTCGTCGCCGCGGACGTCGGTGCGATCGGGTGCGTCAACGCCGAGCACCGGCTGGAGCGCGTCCGTGCCTTCGTGAAGATCCAGGACGGCTGTTCGTTCTCGTGCGCCTTCTGCGTGATCCCCCTCGTGCGCGGTGCGACGCGCAGCCGCACGGCGGACGCCATCCTGGGGGAGGTACGGCGGCGCGTGGCGCAGGGGCACCGCGAGATCGTCCTGACGGGGGTCAACCTCGGCTGCTTCCGCGACCGTGCCGCCGGATACACGCTCGCACGCCTCGTCCGCGAGGCGGGCGCGACTCCCGGGCTCGGGCGGCTGCGGCTCTCGTCGATCGAGGTCAACCACGTCGACGCCGATCTCGTCGCCGCCGTCCTCGAGACGCCCACCGTGTCGCCGCACCTCCATGTGCCGCTCCAGTCGGGCGACGACGGCGTGCTGCGCGCGATGGGCCGGCGCTACAGCGCCGCGCAGTTCGAGCGGCGCCTCGCGCCGCTCGCGGGCCTCAACCTCACGACGGACGTCATCGTCGGGTTCCCGGCCGAGGACGACGCCGCCTTCGAGCGGACACTGTCCCTCGTCGAGCGTCTCGGGATGACGAAGGTGCACGTCTTCCCCTACTCACCCCGCCCGGGGACGCGCACGGCGGCCGACGACACCGTGCCCCTCGCCGTGAAGCGCGAGCGCGGCGCGGCGCTCCGGGCGCTCTCGGACGAGCTCTGTCGGCGGCGGTGGGTGAGCCGCGTCGGCTCGTCGGACAGCGTGCTGGTCGACCGCCCCGGGCGCGGCTACGCCGGCGACTACACGCCGTGGCTCCTCCGTGGAGCGGCGGTCGGCTCGTTCGTCACGGCGCGCGCGGTCGGCGTGGGGGAGGAGGGGGTGCTCGCCGTTGCCGCCTGAGGACTGTCTCTTCTGCCGGCTCGTCCGCGAGGGCGACCACGTCCACCGAGCCGACGGGTTCGTCGCGATCCGCGACATCGCCCCGAAGGCGCCGACGCATGTTCTCGTCCTCCCCGAGCGCCACGTCGACACGTTTCGCGACGTCGGGGCGTTCGCGGCCGACGAGGCGAAGCGGATGCTCGAGTTCGTCGCCGAGACCGCTGCCAGGGCGGGGCTCGCGGACTACCGCGTGATCGTCAACGTCGGCCCGGGTGGCGGCCAGACCGTGTTCCACCTGCACTGGCACGTCCTCGGGGGCGCTAGCCTGCCCGGATTCGAATGACGCTGATCACGGACATCGAGGGCGAGCTGAAGGATGCCCGCCGTGCACGGGACGACGCGCGTCGCGATGCGCTGGCGCTCGTCCTCAACGCCCTTCGCGCGGCGGAGAAGGACCTGCAGCGCTCGCTCTCCGAGCAGGAGTCGCTCCAGGTGCTGCAGCGGGAGCGGAAGAAGCGCGTCGAGGCGATGGAGGCGTTCGACGCGGCGGGCCGCGAGGAGCAGGCCGACCGCGAAGAGTTCGAGCTCGGGGTGATCGAGGAGTTCATGCCGGACGAGCTCTCCGAGGACGAGCTCGAGGAGATCGTCGACGACGTGATCGCCGAGGTGGGCGCGACGTCGATTCGCGACCTCGGTCGCGTGATGGCGGATGTCATGCCCCGGGTCTCCGGCCGCGCCGACGGGTCCGTCGTCAGTCAGCTCGTCCGCGAGAAGCTCGCCTGAGAAATCGAACCGAGACGAAGCGTTCTGCCGTCGGTGCCCCCCGGGCGGGGCGCCGCTTCGTCCCCCGTCGCCCCGATCTGCCTGCATCTCGGGGCGCCCTGCGTCCTCGCATCGCACGCGCCCGGACGTGCCCCGCCGACGAAGCGTCGTTCCGGTTCGAGCTCTGAGCGACCTCGTGCGATGGACGCGGGCGCTGCAGGCGCTCGCCCAGACGGGTCTCACGTACGCGGAGGGGCCGTTCGACCGCGAGCGCTACGAGGCCGTGCAGCGGATCGCCGCCGAGATGGCGGCAAGCGCCGGAGGGGAGGAGCCGGACGAGCTCCTCGCCCGCTTCGCCGAGGAGAGCGGCTACCGCACGCCCAAGGTCGACGTCCGCGCGGTCGTGCTCGACGCCGGCCGGTTGTTGCTCGTGCGCGAGCCGGGCAGCCGCGGCTGGTGCCTGCCCGGCGGGTGGGCGGACGTCGGCGAGACGCCGTCGCGCGCGGTCGAGAAGGAGGTCGCCGAGGAAGCGGGCCTCACGGTTCGCGCGGCGCGTCTCCTCGGTGTGTTCGACCGAGATTTCCGCGGCCGGCTCCGCTGGCCGGCACACGTCTACAAGCTCTACGTCCTCTGCGAGCCCCTCGACGGAACGCCGGCGCCCGACGGGCTCGAGACCGAGGCCGCGGAGTACTTCCCCGTCCACGCTCTTCCCGAGCTGTCGCTGAAGACGCCGCCCGAGCAGCTCGAGCGCGCGCTCGCGGTCGCGGTCGACCCGACCCTGCCGGCGGCGCTGGACTAGCCGCGTGCGGTTCTGCAGCCCGGGAGGCCGGCGAGCCGGGAGAGCCGCCGCCGGTGTCGTGCGACGAGGGCATAGCCGCGGCCGGTGAGCCAGGGGAGCGCTTCGACGAGCGGCGCCGACCACCTGAGGCGCGGGAGCGAGCGGACGATCGGCGCCAGCCCAGCCGCGCCCGAGCGCCGGCGCCCGCCCTCGTCGACGACATGGACGGCCGCGTCTCGCTGCGCGCGGGTCAGATCCCGGAGCTCGTGCTCGCCGACCACCGAGCGGATCGGCGCCACGCGGATCCCGTGCTTGCCGAGCCACGCGGCGAGGCGTTCGCAGATCCCGCAGTCCGCGTCGTAGAGCACGAGTGCCGCCCGAGCGCGCATGGCACCTCAACCGTAGCCGGGAAACGGCAACCCCTCTCCTTACACTGAGACGCATGCAGGACGTCCTGACCGTTCCGAACGAGGTCGCGGCGGAGCTCGCCGGGGTCGGCGACGGCGTGCTCGACAGCCTCCGCGAGCGGCTCGGCTGCTCGATCTCGCTGCGCGGCAACCGGCTCACGCTCGCAGGTGACGACGCCCGCGTCGCCCAGGCGCGCGCCGTGCTCGACGAGCTCGTCGAGCTCGTCGAAGGCGGTCACGCGATCGGCCCCGACACCGTCGGCGCGGTGGTGGCGGCGCTCGACCAGTCCGAGGACATCCGCGACGTGTTCGAGGACGTCGTCTGGCGTCACCGAGGCAAGAAGATCGCTCCCAAGACGGTGACGCAGAAGCGCTACGTCGACGCGATCCGCGGCTCGACGGTCACCTTCGGGATCGGCCCGGCGGGAACGGGCAAGACGTACCTCGCGATCGCGCTCGCGGTCAAGGCGCTCTCGGAGCGGGAGGTCGGCCGGATCATCCTGACGCGCCCCGCCGTCGAGGCCGGCGAGCGCCTGGGCTTTCTCCCCGGCGACGTACTCGCCAAGGTCGATCCGTACATGCGGCCGCTGTTCGACGCGCTCTACGACACGATGGACGCCGATCGGCTGAACGCGTTCATCGATCGGGGCACGATCGAGGTCGCACCGCTGGCGTTCATGCGGGGACGGACGCTCAACGACTCGTTCGTCATCCTGGACGAGGCGCAGAACACGACGCCCGAGCAGATGCAGATGTTCCTCACGCGGCTCGGTTTCGGGTCGAAGATGGTCGTGACGGGCGATGTCACCCAGATCGACCTTCCGCGCGAGCAGGCCTCGGGGCTGATCCAGGTGCGAGACATCCTTCGCTCGCTCGAGGGGGTCGGCTTCGTCGAGTTCGGGCACGAGGACGTCGTGCGCCACAAGCTCGTCCAGCGGATCGTCGAGGCCTACAAGCGGCACGCCGAGGAGACCGGCTCCGCCCGCAACCGCTGATGATCGAGGTCGAGGCCTCGAACCGAAGCGGCCACGAGGTCGACGAAGTGGCGGTGGTCGCGCTCGCCCGCGTCGTGCTCGAGGCCGAGGGCGTCACCGACGGCGAGCTCGGTATCGCCTTCGTCGGGCCGGACGAGATGCGCGCCCTCAAGCGCGAGCACCTCGGGGTCGACGAGCCGACGGACGTCCTCTCGTTCCCGCTCGACGGGACGGATCCGCTGCCAGAGGGCGTCCCCCGGGCGCTCGGTGACGTCGTCCTCTGCCCGCAGGTGGTCGGCGAGGACTGGCGGTGGCCGCTCGTCCATGGCCTGCTGCACCTGCTCGGGCACGACCACGGCGCGGCGATGGAGGAGCGCGAGCGCGCGCACCTGTCGTGATCACGCCGCGCCGACGGCCCTCGATCTTCGAGAGCTTCAACTTCGCGATCGAGGGGATCATCCACGTGCTCCGCACACAGCGGAACATGCGGATCCATTTCGCCGTCGCCGTCGCCGTGCTCGTCGCGGCACTCGCATTCGACGTCTCGCGCCTCGAGCTCATCGCGCTTCTGCTCGCGATCGCCTTCGTGCTGATCGCGGAGATGATCAACACCGCTGTCGAGGCGGCCGTCGACGTCGCCTCGACCTCGTTCGATCCGATGGCGAAGCTCGCGAAGGACATCGGCGCGGGCGCGGTGCTGATCGCGGCGATCAACGCGATCGCGGTCGGCTATCTCGTCTTCTCCGGCCAGGTCGCCGAAGAGAGCTCCCGCCTGCTCGACAAGCTCTCGGAGGCCCCCGCCGAGCTGACCCTGATCGCCCTCGTCCTGACGATCGCGCTGGTCATCGCGTTGAAGGCCTTCTCCGGCCGCGGCTCGCCGCTGCGCGGCGGCTGGCCGTCGGGTCACGCGGCCGTCGCGTTCGCGGCGTGGATGGCGGTCACGCTCGTGCTCGGGGACACCGAGCACCGCTTCCTCGTATCCTCCCTGACGCTGATCATGGCGCTCCTCGTCGCCCAGACACGGATCGAGGCCGGCGTGCACTCGACGCTCGAGGTGGCCTCGGGAGGCATCCTCGGGGCGCTCGTGACGCTGGTCATCTTCCAGGGGTTCTACGCATGACCGACGACGAGCTGCTCGCGGCGGCAGACGCGGTGGCCGCGCGTGCGTACGCGCCCTACTCGCGCTTCCGCGTCGGCTGCGCCGTCCTCTGCCGCGACGGCAGGGTCGTCGAGGGGGTCAACGTGGAGAACGCCGCGTACCCGCTGGGAGTGTGCGCGGAGCCCGCGACGTTCTCGCGCGCGATCGCCGAGGGCTACGGGCCCGGCGATTTCGTGGTCGCGGCGATCACGGCCTCCCCGTGCGGCGGCTGTCGGCAGTGGCTCGCCGAGATGGGCGTCGAGCGCGTGCTGTTCCGGAACGGCGGGCGGGTCGTCGAGATGACGACGGACGAGCTGCTGCCCGAGCAGTTCGAGCCCGATCAGCTTCCGTCGTGACCGTCCGTGGTGCGGGCGTGGGGCTGTGGAGCGATCGGCACACAGGTGGTGCGCTCTGGTCACCCACGCGCACGTGTTTCGGCGATACGCTCGAGGCGGGGGGAGGAGGTCGGTGGCCCGAGCTCTCTGGCCGAAACGGACATGTCCTGCAGGAGCAGGGGGCGGGTCGTTGCGGATGGCGAACGGGTCGGCGGCACGTCGCGGCCGAGAGGTCGGCGGTCTCGGCCGCCTCGGTCGCCTCGGCCGCGTGGGTCGCAGCCGCGATCCCCTCGTTTCGTCGGACGTGGCCTCGCCGGCGCTCGGCGGCCGCCGGTCGGCCCACGGCGCAACGATCTGACAGGGCGCGATGAAGAGCGGGCTCGTCGCGGTCGCGGGCCGTCCGAACGTCGGCAAGTCGACGCTCGTCAACGCGCTCACCGGCGCCAAGGTCGCGATCACGTCGACCGTCCCGAACACCACGCGCAGGCGGATCTTCGGCGTCGCAAACGGTGACGACTGGCAACTCGTCCTCGTCGACCTGCCGGGCTTCCAGCGACCGATCGACGCGCTCACCGAGCGCATGCAGGAGACGGTGGACGGCTCGTTCGAGGACGTCGACGCGGTGCTCTTCGTGCTGTCCGCGCGCGACCGGATCGGCGCCGGCGACCGCTTCGTCGCCCGTCGCGTCTTCGCGCTCGGGGTGCCCGTCGTCATCGCGCTCAACAAGATCGACCGACTGAAGCACGGTCACGTCGCCGCGCAGATGAAGGTCGCCGCGAGCCTCGGCGACTTCCACGCGCTCCACCCCGTCAGCGCCAAGGTGCGGGACGGCATCGACGAGCTGCGCGACGACCTCGTCCAGCTGCTTCCCGAGGGACAGCCGCTCTTCCCGCGCGAGCAGGCGACCGACCTGACGCTCGAGGAGCGCGTCGCAGAGGTGATCCGGGAGAAGGCCCTCCATCTCACGCGCGACGAGGTGCCTCATGCGCTGACGGTGGACGTCCAGGAGCTCGGCGCGACGATCCGGGCGCTGATCCTCGTCGAGACCGAGTCCCAGAAGGGCATCCTGATCGGGAAGAAGGGCGCGATGGTCCGCGAGATCGGCACTCGCGCGCGGCCCGAGGTCGAGGCGCTCGTCGGCCACCGCGTCTTCCTCGAGCTCGTCGTCAAGGTACGGCCGCGCTGGCGCCGTGACCGGAAGACGCTCGAGCGGCTGGGTCTCTGACCTGGGGGCGTGTCAGCGCACGTGCTGCACGTCGGGCGCGATGCGCAGAATCACGCGCTCCGAGGTGATCGCGGAATCGTCGTAGTCACGCCCGCGGTACTTCCGCGACAGTCGATCGATGTGTGCGCGCGCGTCCGGCCCCCGCACCACCTCGACGACGTGCCCTCGCACCTCGGCGTAGACGTACGGGTCGGCGCGGTCGATGATCGTGACGGTCACGCGCGGGTCTCGCTCGACCGCGCGGAACTTCGCGCGGTGCACCTCCGTGTTGATCAGCACGTGGTCGTCGTCCGCGTCGACCCACATGACGTGAGTCATCGCCACTCCCGAGCGGAGGAGAACCGTCAACGTGGCGAAGTTCGCGGCCTGCGCGAGCGCCTTGACCGCCGGCTCGACGGCCGTCCTCACACCGTCGCCGTGGCGTCGAGTGCCTCGTCCGCGTCGACCCGGTCGGCGAGCGTCCGCGCGACCTTGAGCCACAGCTCGGGCAACGAGTCGAGCAGCGCCACGAAGTCGCGGCCGGCGATCGCGAGCACGTGCAGCGGCGTCGTGGCGACGACGGTTGCGGTGCGCGGCGAGCGGGAGAGCAGCGCGATCTCGCCGACGAAGCTTCCGGCTCCGAGCCGTGCCACGCGCCGCCCGCGGCGGCGAACCTCGACGTCGCCTTCGACCACGACGTAGAACTCCGTCCCCGGCTCGCCCTCGCGAATCAGCTCGGTGCCGGCCGCGACGTCGCGCTCCTCGGCGAGTGCGGCGATCCGGCGCAGATCGCGCTTGGAGCACAGCTCGAAGAGCGGCAGGCCGCGGATGAGCTCGACGCGGGTATCGGCCCGGAGCAGCACGGAAGCGGAACTCTAGACTGAAGCCATGAGCCAGACGCTGGCCCTCCCTCGCTCCCTCGAGCTTCCCGGCGGCGGACGCCTGCCGCGGCTCGGTTCGGTCGACGCCGTTGCCCTCGAGGCACGCGCCGCGGAGCTCGCGAAGCGGTCGATCAAGCGCGAGTCCAAGGTCTTCGCGCTTGATCTCGCGATTCGGATGATGGACTTGACGACACTCGAGGGCGCCGACACGCCGGGCAAGGTGCGCGCGCTCTGCACGAAGGCGCGGTACCCCGATCCCGGCGATTCCTCGGTGCCCCACGTCGCGGCCGTGTGCATCTACCCGAGCCTGGTGCCGGTCGCGCGCCGCGCGCTCGCGGGCAGCGCCGTCAAGGTCGCGTCGGTCGCGACGGCGTTCCCGTCCGGCCAGGCGCCGCTGGACGTGAAGCTGGCAGACGTCCGCGCGGCCGTCGAGGCCGGCGCCGACGAGATCGACATGGTGATCGACCGCGGCGCATTCCTCTCCGGCCGGATCGGGCACGTGTACGAGGAGGTCGTCGCCGTCAAGGATGCGTGCGGGAAGGCACACCTGAAGGTGATCCTCGAGACGGGCGAGCTGGGGACGTACGACGCGGTGCGAAAGGCGTCGCTCGTGGCGATCGCCGGCGGGGCCGATTTCATCAAGACGTCGACCGGCAAGGTCTCGCCCGCGGCAACGCTCCCAGTCACGCTGTGCATGCTCGAGGTGATTCGCGACGTCCACGACGAGACGGGGCTCGTGATCGGGATGAAGCCCGCGGGCGGCATCCGCACGGCGAAGCAGGCGATCCAGTACCTCTGCGTGGTCCACGAGACGCTCGGGCCCGACTGGCTGACGCCGGACCTGTTCCGCTTCGGTGCGTCGTCGCTCCTCAACGACGTGCTGCTGCAGCTGCGCAAGCAGCGCACGGGTGTCTACCGGTCGCCCGACGAGTTCACCCTCGACTGATGGGCGCCGTGGAGAGACAGCAGAGCGCGCTTGCGGCCGCGGCGACGTGGGACTACGCGCCGTCGATCGAATCGCGCGACATCGTCTCGCTCGAGGACCGCTACGGCCTCTTCATCGGTGGCGAGGAGGTCGCCCCACGCTCGCGCTCGTGGTTCACGACCGTCTCGCCGTCGACCGAAGAGCCCCTGGCGGAGGTCGCGCAGGCGGGCGCGAAGGACGTCGCGCGCGCCGTCTCGGCGGCGCGGGAGGGGTTCGACGCGTGGAGCGTGTGGAAGCCCGCCGAGCGCGCCAAGGTGCTGTTCCGGATCGCGCGGATCCTCCAGGAGCGGGCGCGCGAGCTCGCCGTCGCCGAGTCGCTCGATGGGGGGAAGCCGATCAAGGAATCGCGGGACGTCGATCTGCCGCTCGCGGCCGCGCATTTCTTCTACTACGCCGGTTGGGCCGACAAGCTCGAGTACGCGTTCCCGGGCCGGCGGCCGCGACCACTCGGCGTGGCCGCGCAGATCGTCCCGTGGAACTTCCCCCTGCTGATGCTCGCCTGGAAGATCGCGCCGGCCCTCGCGTGTGGGAACACGGTCGTCCTGAAGCCGGCGGAGACCACACCGTTGACGGCGCTCCTGTTCGCGGACGTGTGCCGCCAGGCCCAGGTGCCGCCGGGGGTCGTCAACATCGTCACAGGGGACGGGTCGACCGGCGCCCACCTCGTGCGCAACGAGGGGGTCGACAAGGTCGCGTTCACGGGCTCGACCGAGGTGGGCAAGGCGATCCAGCGCGAGCTCGCGGGGCGTGACGTCCCAGTGACGCTGGAGCTCGGCGGCAAGGCGGCGAACATCGTCTTCGAGGACTGCGCGCTCGACCAGGCGGTCGAAGGGATCGTCAACGGCATCTACTTCAACCAGGGCCACGTGTGCTGTGCCGGGTCGCGGTTGCTGGTGCAGGAGTCGATCCACGACCAGCTCGTACGCAAGCTCAAGCGGCGCATGTCGACGCTCCGCGTCGGCGACCCGCTCGACAAGAACACCGACATCGGCGCGATCAACTCCAAGGCCCAGCTCGACCGCATCGTCGAGCTCGTCGAGAGCGGCACGGAGGAAGGCGCAGAGATCTACCAGCCGCCGTGTCGGCTGCCCGAGAAGGGCTGGTGGTTCGCGCCCACGGTGTTCACCAACGTCGCCCAGAGCCACCGGATCGCGCAGGAGGAGATCTTCGGCCCGGTGCTCAGCGTGCTCACGTTCCGGACGCCGGACGAGGCGGTCGAGAAGGCGAACAACACGATGTACGGCCTCTCGGCCGGCGTCTGGACGGAGAAGGGCTCTCGCATCCTGTGGATGGCCGACCGGCTGCGTGCCGGCGTCGTCTGGGGCAACACCTTCAATCGGTTCGATCCCGCCTCGCCGTTCGGCGGGTACAAGGAGTCCGGCTTCGGGCGCGAGGGCGGCCGTCACGGGCTCGAGGCCTACTTGAGGTTCGAGTGAGCGACGGGGCCCGGCAGCCCGCAGCGGTCATCGGCGCGAAGCTCGTGCTGCTCGGCGCGCTCGTCTGGGGCGTCTGGAAGGTGCTGCGCGCCGAGGTGGACGAATGAGCGCGCGACTGCCCGTGCGCAAGACGTACAAGCTGTTCATCGGCGGCTCGTTCCCGCGCTCGGAGTCCGGCCGGACGCTCGAGCTCGAGGAGCACAACGTCGCTCGTGCCTCGAGGAAGGACGCCCGGGACGCCGTCGTCGCGGCGCGCAAGGCGTTCCCCGGCTGGAGCACGGCCACGGCCTACAACCGCGGGCAGGTGCTCTACCGGCTCGCCGAGACGATGGAGACGCGCCACGCCGCGCTCGCGCGCGTTTGCAGCGGCCGTCGCGAGGTCGCCCGCGCGATCGACCGTGTCGTCTGGTATGCGGGCTGGGCCGACAAGCTGGCGCAGGTGCTCGGTGGGGCGAACCCCGTCGCGGGCCCGTACTTCAACTTCACCGTGCCGGAGCCGACGGGAGTCGTCGCCGTGGTCGCGCCGGACGAGCCGGCGCTCGACGGTCTCGTGTCCAGGATCGCGCCCGCACTCGTCGGCGGCAACGCTGTCGTGGTCGTCGCCTCGGAGGTGCATCCGCTCGCGGCGATCGAGCTCGCGGAGGCGGTCGCGACCTCCGACGTGCCGGCCGGCGTCGTCAACGTCCTCACGGGGCGTCGCGAGGAGGTTGCGCCGGTCCTGGCGGCGCACATGGACGTCAACGCGATCGACGTGACGGGCGCAGACGGGGACGTCGCGGCGCTCGAGGTGCTCGCGGCCGAGAACGTGAAGCGCGTCGTCCGCGCCCGCGACGAGCAGAGCCCCTGGGAGATCGGCTCGTTCATGGAGCTCAAGACCGTGTGGCACCCGATCGGGCGCTGAGCTCGATCCGGCTGGCCGCGTCCTGCTCCTCCGGGGCACCCCAACCCACCACCCGCTGCCAATTCTAACCGCTCTGTCGCCAAACTTGGCGACGAATCCGTGCCAACTTCGTGTCGAGATCGTCACGGAGCCCCTACTCCGCGCCGCTCCCTCGCGCCCCCCATGGCGTCAGGCGAGCAGCGGGTCGAGCGCCCTCGCGACCGCCTCGAGCCGCACCGCGAGCGGCCCCTCGACGAGCACCCATGGGCTGCCGCTCGTGCGAGCGTGCTCGAGGTAGCGCTCGTGCATCGCGCGTCGTTGGTCCTCGAACTCGCGGATCCCGTCGTGGCGCCAGGGGACGTCCAGCCCGCAGACGACGAAGAGGTCGTAACGGCGTGCGACGAGGTCGTCGAATCCCGTGGCGGGTGTCCCGAGGTACACCTCGTGGAAGACGGCGGTCGTGAACGCGTCCGTGTCGGAAAAGAGCACGCGGTGCGCGAGCGTCGCGAGGAAGTCCTCGTACCAGCAGTGGATCCGCGCGATGTGGGTGAACTCCCAGCTCGTCCACGGCGCGCCCGACGGACGCCCGATCAGCGTGTACGGCCGCCCGTACTCGGGGTTCCAGAGCGTCCCGTACCGGCGCGCCAGCACCTCGGCGAGCGTCGACTTTCCCGTCGACTCCGCCCCGAGCAGGCAGACGCGCTTCACCGTGCTCACGCGGCGCGAGCCTACGCGATCTGCGCCGCCGGATAGCATCCGCGACCGTGACGCATCGACGTCTGAGCCAGGCGATCGCGGAGGGTGACGGGATCTCGGTGCTGGTGTACGTTCGGGACGCGGACGGCGCCCGCCGCGCCGAGGAGAGCGGTGCGAAGGGGATCGTCGTGCGGAGCGGTGAGGCGAATCTCCGCGCGCACACCTCGCTGCCGCTGCTGGCCTACGGGCCCGCCCCGGAGGAGGCGTCGGGCACGGACGCCGTCGTGCTGACCGTCGAGGACCCTGATGCGCTCACCGCCTTCGCAGAGCGATGTCACGAGCTCGGGCTCGAGTACGTCGTCCGGGTGCGGGACGACGACGAGCTCGAGCACGTCCTCGAGCACGTCGACCCGGAGATCCTCCTGCTGGCCGCGGATGCTGCGGACGACGAGCAGGAGCCGCTCGACCGCGTGCTCGAGCTGCTCCCGGACGTGCCGGCGGGCAAGCTGGCGGTTGCCGAGCTCGCCGGCGCGTCGCGCGAAGACGTGGAGGAGCTCGAGCGGGCCGGCATCGACGCGGTGCTCGTCAGCGGCGACGTCGAGGCCCTCGTCGGCGACGGCGTCCCCGACGTCTAGACACCGTGCGTCTCGCACGCCGGTCTCCCTCGACCGCGGAGCTCGGTCTTCTCGGGGCGATCCTCGCGCTCGCCCTCGCGCTGCGGGCCGTCGGCGCGCGCTCCGGGCTTCCGCTTCCGCTGCTCAACCCGGACGAGACGAACATCGTCCCGCGCGCCTGGGACGTCGTCCACGGAGGAGGGCTCGACCCCGGTTGGTACGACTACCCGAGCCTGCTCTTTCTCGTGCTCGCGCCGACGCAGATCGGCTTCGACGAGCCCTCGTACGGCGCCGCCCGCGTGGTCGCGGTCCTGGTGGGCCTGCTCGGGGTGGCGGCCGCGTGGTGGCTCGGCCGCGCCGCCTACGGACGGAGCGCCGCGATCACCGGCGCGGCGGGCGTGGCGGTTGCGACGACGCACGTCGCGTACTCCCGAATGGCCGTGACCGACGTCCTCCTGACGCTCGGCGTGACCGTGACGCTTGCACTCCTCGTCACGGGCCGGCTCGAGTGGGCGGGCGTCGCGGCCGGCCTCGCCGCGTCCGCGAAGTACCCGGGGGCGATTCTCGTGGTGCCGATCGTCGTCGCCGGGATCGGCGCCTGGCGGCGGGTCGGCGTCTCGCTCGCGCTCGCCGCGGCCGCATTCGTCCTCACGAGCCCGTTCGTCGTGATCCACGCGGGAGCGGCGTGGAACGACTTCCATCGCGTCCAGGAGCTCGCGCAGGACGGGTGGCTCGGCTTCGAGGACGATCCGGCGACCCCGTTCGCCTTCGGCCTCAGGCTCTGGGAGACGCTCGGCCCGGTGCTGCTCGTCGCGGCGGTCGGCATCGTCCTCGCGCTCCGCGCACGCGAGCGGAGCGACGTCGTGCTGCTCTCGTTCGCGGCGGTCTACGGACTCTCGCTGCTTCCCTCGCAGGCTCACTTCGACCGCTACGTCCTGCCGCTCGTTCCCGTTCTCGCGGTGCTCGCGGGGCGCCGGACGATCCTTGCCGTCGCTGTGCTCGTCGCGGCGGTCGTCCCGCTCTGGTGGTCCGTCGCCGATGCGCGGTCGCTCACCGGCCGCGATCCCCGCCTCGACGCCGCGGCGTGGATCGACGCCAACATCCCTGCAGACGAACGCGTTGCCGCCGACACGTCGACGCTGCCGCTCCGCGGCCGGCCGGTCGTCCGGCTGGCGCTCCCCGGGCCGGGGCGTCCCTTCGACTCCCGCCGCGACCTTGCCGCCCTCCGCGCGGAGGGCGTCCGCTGGGTGGTCCTCGGCGGCAGCGTTTCCGACCGGATCCTTGCGGCCGCCTCGCACTATCCGCAGGAGGCGCGCTTCTACCGCGCGCTCGAGCGGCTGCAGCCCGCGTACGCGACCCGCACCGAGCCGGGCCGCCGCCCGCGCCCGTGGCTTCGGGTCTACCACATCTAGGCTTTGCAGCATGAGGCGTCCCGGAGTCGGCCTCGACGGCCTCGCCGTCGGTACCGCGGTCTTCCTCTCCGGCGCGGTGCTGCTCGGCGTCGAGATCGCGGCCAGCCGGGTCCTCGCGCCGACGTTCGGGAGCTCGCTGTACGTCTGGGGCGCGCTGATCGGCGTCGTCCTCACGGGCCTCGCGGTCGGCTACTGGCTCGGAGGGACGCTCGCCGACCGGTGGCCGTCCCCCTACCTCTTCGTCGGCGCGATCGCCCTCGGTGCCGCACTCGTCCTGCTGATCCCCGTTGTCGACTCGTGGGTCCTCGAGCAGGTCGTCGCGTGGGATCCCGGCCCTCGGCTCGACCCGCTCGTCGCGTCGATCGTGCTCTTCGGACCGATGAGCGTCGTGCTGGCCTCCGTCTCGCCGATCGCGGTGCGGCTCGCGGCCCGCGACATCGCGCGGCTCGGGCGGACCGCCGGACGGCTGTTCGCGATCTCGACGGCCGGCTCGATCGCAGGCACGTTCGCGACGTCGTTCTGGCTCGTCCCTGAGTACGGCACCGACCAGGTGCTCGCATTCGGCGCCGTCGTCCTCCTGACGGCCGCCGCGGTCGTCTCGTTGCTCGAGCGGCTGTGGCTCCCCGGCGCGGGCCTCGCCGCGGCGGCCGGGGCGGCCGTGCTCGCGGTCGGGGCCCTCGCTCCCGAGACCGCGGGCACCGTGCTCGCGGGCTCGGCCGCTCGCAACTGGTCGCCGCTCTACCGCGAGCGCGACGTGCAGACGCCCCGCAAGCTCGATCCCGCCGAGGTCGGGCTCGGCGGCGAGGGCTTCACCGTCCGCGAGGCGCGCGACACGCGCTACCACCGGCTGCTCGTCGTCGACGACGGCGAATCCCGGTACCTCCGCTTCGACAGCTCGTTCCAGAGCGGGATGTACCTCGACGACCCGTTCCGCACGCGGTTCTCGTACAGCGACTACCTCCAGCTCGGTCTCGCCTACGACCCGACCGCCACGAAGGTCCTCGTGATCGGGCTCGGCGGGGCGGCGGTGCAGAAGCGGGTGTGGCGCGACTTCCGCGACGTCCGCGTGACGACCGTCGAGCTCGACCCGGACGTCGTCGACGCGGCCCACCGCTGGTTCGCGTTCCCGCGCGACCGCAGGCTCCCCGTCGTCGTCGACGACGGGCGGCGCTACCTGCAGCGCACCGACGACCGCTTCGACGTGATCATGGTCGACGCCTTCTACTCCGACGGCGTGCCGTTCCACCTGACGACGCTCGAGTTCGTCCGGCTGCTGCGCGAGCGGCTGGAGCCGGGGGGCGTCGTGGCGACGAACGTGATCGGGGCGATCACCGGTGGCAGCTCGCAGATCACCCGGGCGCTCTGGAAGACGTACGCGTCCGTCTTCCCGACGGTCGAGCTCCATCCGGTCTACGAAGGGCCGTCCGACCGCAGGTCCGACGACATTCGCAACATCATCCTCGTCGCGACCGAGCGCGCGGCTCCGTCGACCGGGCGCCTGGCGGCCTCCTGGGCGGAGACGCGGCGGACACGTGCGCCCCGGGCACCCGACCTGCGCGCCGCGGTGAGAGACCGGTGGCCGCGCGACGTCGTCACGGCCGACGTGCCGCTCCTGACGGACGGCTATGCGCCGACCGACGCGCTGCTGATCGGCTGAGGGGCCTCAGGGCGCCGAGAGCGTGTGCGCCACGTCGAGGACGTCGGCCGGCACCGGGCGCATCGCGCCGCAGGCGTCCTCGAGCGAGACGTCGACGATCTGCGTGCCCCGCAGCGCGACCATCCGCCCGAAACGACCGGTGGCGACGAGGTCGGCGGCCGCGACGCCGAGCCGCGAGCCGAGGACGCGGTCGGCGGCGCTCGGCGTGCCGCCTCGCTGGATGTGCCCGAGGACGGTGACGCGCGCCTCGAACCCCGTCAGCTCCTCGAGCCGCGCTGCGACGACGGCGCCGACGCCGCCGAGCCGCTCGAAGCCGAAGGCGTCGAGCGGTGCGGTCACCCGCGCTCCGTCGGGGGGCGTGATCCCTTCCGCGACGACCACGACCGAGTACCGCCGTCCGCGCGCGGCCCGCGACCGGAGGAGCGCGGCGACGTCGTCGAGGTCGTAGGGCTCCTCGGGGACGAGGATCGCGTCGGCCCCCGCGGCGATGCCCGCGTACGTCGCGATCCAGCCCTGCGTCCGGCCCATCACCTCGACCACCATCACGCGGTCGTGGGACTCGGCCGTCGTGGTGAGCCGGTCGATCGCCTCGGTCGCGGTCTGGACCGCCGTGTCGAACCCGAACGTGACGTCCGTACCCGGGATGTCGTTGTCGATCGTCTTCGGCACGCCGACGAGCCGGATCCCTTCCGCCGCCAGCCGAAGCGCGGTGCGGAGCGTCCCGTCGCCGCCGACGACGATGAGCGAGTCGATCCACTCGCGCGTGAGCGTCCCCTGCAGCGACGCTGCGCCCTCGCCGTGGACGTAGGGGTCGCGCCGAGAGGTCCCGAGGATCGTGCCGCCCCGCTGGAGGATCCCGCGCACGGCGTCGCGGTCGAGCCGGCGGACGCGCCCTTCCATGAGCCCGTCCCAGCCGTCGAGGATCCCCACGACCTCGGCGCCGTGCCGCTGCGCGGCGGCGGCGACGACCCCCCGGATCACCGCGTTCAGGCCGGGGCAGTCGCCGCCGCCGGTCAGGATCCCGATCCGCTGCATCAGTAGAGGAACATCGGCTTGCCGGTCACGTGGCGCACCTTGGGGCGGTACTCGCGCGCGTCGTAGAGCTCGTCGACGTCGACACGCTTGACGCCCTCCCGCGTCGCGGTGATCGGCACCGAGGTGTAGGTCCCGCTCCGGAGGGCGACCATGCGGCCCGACGAGCCCTCGAGCGCGAGGTCGGCGGCCATCACCGCGTAGTTCGTCGCGACCATCAGGTCGAGCGAGTCCGGCGCCCCCGAGCGCATCAGGTAGCCGATCACCTGGACGATCATGTCCTCGCCCGTCCGCTCCTTCAGGAGCGCCGCCGTCAGCTCGCCGATCCCCCCGAGCTTGCGGTGGCCGTATGCGTCCTCCTCGCCGGAGAGCACCAGGGCGCCGCCGGCGAGCGTCGCACCTTCGGAGACGGTCACCATCGCGTAGTTCGACGGGTTGGCCCGCTTGTCCTGGACGAGCAGCTCGCCGAGGCGGTCGACGTCGAACGGCACCTCCGAGATGACGGCCCGGTCGACGCCGGCGAGGTACGCAGTGATCAGCGACGTCTCGCCGCTGTAGCGGCCGAACAGCTCGACGACCGCGATGCGCTCGTGCGAGCCGGTCGAGGTGCGCAGGTTGTGGATGAACTGGACGCCGCGCGTGACGGCGGTCGAGAAGCCGATGCAGTAGTCCGTCCCGTGGACGTCGTTGTCCATCGTCTTCGGGATCGCCACCACGGGGACGCCCTCCTCGTGCATGCGGAGCGCGTACGAGAGCGTGTCGTCGCCACCGATCGGGATGAGCACGTCGATCCCGAGCGCCTCGACGACGCGAAGCGCATGCTCCGTGAAGTCGAACGGCCCCTCGCCGTCCGCGCGGTCGGCGAGATGCGCGGGCACCTCGCCCGGGCGCACCCGGCTCGGGTTCGTGCGGGACGTGTGGAGGAACGTGCCGCCGGTTCGGTCGATCGTGCGGACGGTGGACGGCGTCAGCGGCTGGAACCATTCCGCGGCCGACGCCGGATCGTCCGGGTCGTGGTGGAGCAGGGCGGCCCAGCCGCGCCGCAGCCCGACGACCTCGTGGCCGTCGTGGACGACGCGGTTGACGACCGCCTTGATGCACGGGTTGAGCCCGGGAACGTCGCCGCCGCCGGTGAGGATTCCGATCCGCATCGAACCAGGTCATACCAAGGAGAGGGCGACGGTGCGATGCCGAAGGTGGGACTCGAACCCACACGCCCTCACGGACAGCGGATTTTGAATCCGCAGCGTCTGCCAGTTCCGCCACTTCGGCCCTGACGCGATAGTAGAGGCCGAGGGCCGACACGGCCCCCGACGCTGACCGATCCTTGCCAGGCATCCGGGTTCGCATGCCTCTACACTCTCGCCACGAACGGCACGTGCCCGGCCCGAGCCGGGCGCAGGTCTCCCACGAAGGAGGAGGAAGAGCTTGACGCTGAAGAGAAATGGGGTGCTCTGCGCCGCCCTCGTCGTCGCCGTCTTCGCGCTCGTCGCGGCCGGCTGTGGCGGGGACAGCGGCGGCGGTGCCCCGGAGGCGCTGCCTTCGTCTGCGTGCACGGGCATCGAGTACAAGGGCGACGGGGATCCGGACTACATCGTGGCGTCGGACTTCCCGCTCCAGGGGTCCTCGCGGACGCAGACGGAGCAGATCGTCGCGGCGATCCGCTACGAGCTGGACCAGCGTGACTGGAAGGCCGGCGACTACAACATCGGCTTCCAGTCGTGCGACGACGCGACGGCGCAGGCCGGCAAGTGGGACTCGGGCAAGTGCTCCTCGAACGCGAACGCGTACGCGGGGAACGACAAGGTGATCGGCGTGATCGGCACCTTCAACTCGGGGTGCGCGGCGATCGAGATCCCGGTCCTCAACCAGGCGCCCGACGGCGGCATCCCGATGGTCTCGCCGGCGAATACGTACCCGTGCCTGACGGTCAACCTGCCAGGCGGGTGCGACTCGACCGAGCCGGACAAGTACTACCCCTCGGGGTCGCGGAACTACGTGCGTGTCGTGGCGCACGACGCGTACCAGGGGGCGGCGGTCGCCGAGTTCATGCAGTCGAAGGGCATCAAGAGCGTCTACATCCTGAACGACAAGGAGGCCTACGGCCTCGGCGTCGCCACGACGGTGCGCAACGCGTCGCAGTCGCTCGGGATCAAGGTCGCGGGCTTCGAGGCCTGGGACCCGAAGGCGACGAGCTACACCTCGCAGTTCCAGAAGATCAAGGCGAGCGGTGCCGACGCCGTGTTCCTCGGCGGCCTGATCGACGAGAACGGTGCGCAGGTGATCAAGGACAAGGTGGCCGTGCTCGGCCCGAACGACGGCGCGGTCAAGCTGCTCGCGCCCGACGGGTTCACGACTCAGGCGACGATCGACGAGTCGGGGACGGCGTCGGCCGGCATGTACATGTCCGTGGCCGGGGTGCCGATCGACCAGTTCAAGGGCGCTGCCCTCGAGTTCATCGACGGCCTCCAGGCCGGCCCGATCCAGGGGAAGGCGATCGATCCGTACGCGATCTACGGCGGCCAGGCCGCGCAGATCCTGTTCGACGCGATCGCCAACTCCGACGGGACGCGTGAGGACGTGATCAAGAAGCTGTTCGAGACCAATGTCACGGACGGGCTGCTCGGCACGTTCAAGATCGACGAGAACGGCGACCCCGAGGAGGCCTCGGGCGCCGTCGTCGGCTTCACGATCTACGTGGCGACCGACGAGCTGAAGACGGAGACGACGGTGTCGCCGAAGCCGGAGACGGTGGCGGCGGCGGGCGGCCAGTAAACAGCGGTCGCAGGCACCCGTGTCACGGGGGCGGGAGGGGCTGTTGCCCTCCCGCCCCCTTTCGTTCTAGAGTCGCGCGATCCGATGAGAGAGACCCTCGACCGGGCCCTGCGCACCCTTCGCAATCCGAAGCTCGTCAACGGCATCGGCCTCGCCCTCGTCGCGCTCGTCGGGGTCTGGCTGCTCATCAACTTCATCAAGGGCCCGGAGGAGTTCGTCAACGTCGCGCTCGACGGGCTGACGCGCGGCTCGATCTACGGCGTCGTCGCGCTCGGCTACACCCTGGTCTACGGCATCCTGCAGCTGATCAACTTCGCGCACGGCGACGTGTTCTCGCTCTCGGGGCTCGTGGCGAGCACGATGCTGCTGTCCGTCATCGGGCTCGACGGCAGCTCGAGCAACCTCGCCGTCGTGGGGGGAATCGTCATCACGCTCGCGGTCACGGTGCCGCTCTTCGCGGTCGTCAACGCGACGATCGAGCGGGTCGCGTACCGGCCGCTGCGCGGGGCGTCGCGGCTGACGCCGCTGATCACCGCGGTGGGGATGTCGTTCATCGTCTCGAACGTCTCGCTCGCCCTCTACGGCGTCGACTACGAGAGCGGCTCGGAGCTCATCCCGCAGGGCGCGGCCTTCACGATCGGGGACATCCGCGTCACGTGGAAGCTCGTCGTCGCGCTGGCGATCATCACCCCGGCACTCGTCGTGCTGAGCTGGTTCGTCGGCTACACGCGGCAGGGCAAGGCGATGCGCGCCGTCTCCCAGGACACCGAGGCGTCCGCGATGATGGGCATCAACGTCAACCGGACGATCTCCGTGACCTTCTTCATCGCGGGCTCGCTCGCGGCCGTCGCCGGCCTCGTGTTCCTCCTCGAGTACAACATCCGCTACGACACCGGCTTCGAGCTCGGCCTCATCGCCTTCACCGCCGCAGTGCTCGGCGGCATCGGGAACCTCGCGGGCGCCGTCCTCGGTGCGCTCGTGATCGGCTTCGTCCAGTCCTTCAACGAGGGTCTGACCTGGTTCGCGCCCGGCGGCGACTGGACCCGCTCGATCGTCTTCGGCATCCTGATCGCGGTGCTCGTCTTCCGGCCGGAGGGGATCCTCGGCGAGCAGACGCCCGAGGGCGCATGAGCGGGATCGCCGAACGCGCGAAGGAGCTCCGCGGGAACCGCAACGCCTGGCTCGTGCCGGCCGTGATCGCGCTCGGGGTCGTGTATCCCTTCATCGAGGACGGGCTGAGCAACCTCCCGGTGATCGGCGACTTCATGCCGACGACCGGGACGCTCGTCGTGATGATCGCCTTCACGATGATGGCCGTCGGCCTGAACATCGTCGTGGGGTACTGCGGGCTGCTCGACCTCGGCTACGTGGCCTTCTACGCCGTCGGCGCGTACACGGCCGGCTGGCTCGCGTCGCAGCACTTCGAGCAGGTCACGTTCCACTTCGGGTCGTCCGTCGACAACGACCAGGTCGGCATCCACGTGACGATGTGGGTCGTGCTGATCTTCGCCGGCCTCCTGACGATGCTCGCCGGGATCCTCATCGGCCTGCCCACGCTGCGCCTGCGCGGCGACTACCTCGCGATCGTCACCCTCGGCTTCGGGGAGATCATCCCGCAGGTCGTCCGGAACGGCGACTCCTTCGGCGGCTTCAACCTGACGAACGGCACGTTCGGCATCGCGCCGATCGACGCCGTGGGCTTTCCCGTCCTCAGCAGCATCGGCTTCTTCCCCGAGAACTTCCAGACGTCGGACAACCGCGAGCGGTGGTACTACCTGATCGCCTTCCTGCTCCTGCTGTTCACGATCTTCTGCTCCGTCCGGCTGCGTGACTCGAGGCTCGGGCGCGCCTGGATCGCGATCCGCGAGGACGAGACCGCCGCCGCCGCGATGGGCGTGCCGCTGATGCGGACGAAGACGTGGTCGTACGCGCTCGGCGCGTTCTTCGGCGGCGTCGCGGGCGCGTACTACGCGAGCTTCAAGTCCGGCGCCTTCCCCGCCGACTTCTACTTCAACATCTCGGTCTTCCTGCTCTGCATGGTGATCCTGGGCGGGATGGGGAGCATCTGGGGCGTCACCGTCGGGGGCATGATCCTCGCGTACCTGAACTTCAGCGGCCTCTCGACGATCGGCTCGAAGATCCAGGATGCGGGTCTCGACTTCGACCCGACGAAGTACCAGTTCGGGATCTACGGCATCATCATCGTGCTGATGATGCTCTTCCGGCCCGCCGGCCTGATCCCGGAACGGCGTCACAAGATCGAGCTCGAGGAGGGCGTCCACGACACGCCGTTCTACGACGTCCAGACCGAGGGCACCCTCACCGACCGCGACCGGAGCAACGACTGATGGCGGTCGACAACCTCGTCGAGGTCACGAAGCTGCGCAAGGAGTTCGGCGGGCTCGTCGCGACGGACGACGTCGACTTCACCATCCCGCGCGGCTCGATCGTCGCGCTGATCGGCCCGAACGGCGCCGGCAAGACGACCTTCTTCAACCAGCTGACCGGCGTCTACAAGCCGACCTCGGGCTCGATCGTCTTCGACGGGGTGGAGGTACGTGACCTGCCCCCGCACGCGATCACCGCGCTCGGGATCGGCCGCACGTTCCAGAACATCCGCCTCTTCTCGCAGATGACCGCGCTCGAGAACGTCCTCGTCGGCATGCACTGCCGCCTCTCGGGCGGGATCATCGGCTCGATCCTCAAGACGGGGAAGGTGCGCCGCGAGGAGGCGGAGGCGCGCGATCGCGCGCGCGAGCTCCTGACGTACTCCGGCCTGCCGCGCCGTCACGGGGAGCGCGCCGGCAACCTGCCGTACGGCGACCAGCGCCGGCTCGAGGTGGCGCGCGCGCTCGGCACGGATCCGAAGCTGCTCCTGCTCGACGAGCCGACGGCGGGGATGAACCCGCAGGAGACGGCCGACTTCACTGCCTTCGTGCGGCGGGTCCGCGACGAGAAGGGCCTGACCGTGCTGCTCATCGAGCACGACATGAAGATCGTGATGGGGGTCTCCGAGCGGATCACCGTGCTCGAGTACGGCGCCAAGATCGCGGAGGGGACGGCCGCGGAGATCCAGGCAGACGAGCGCGTCATCGAGGCGTATCTCGGCAAGGGTGCGGCCGCGTGAGCACGGCGCCCACCGGCGACGTCCTCCGGGTCGACGACCTCCACGTGTACTACGGGGCGATCCACGCGCTCAAGGGCGTGTCGCTGCGTGTGGGCACGGGGGAGATCGTGACGCTGATCGGGGCGAACGGCGCGGGCAAGTCGACGACGCTGCGTGCGATCAACGGGCTCAACCGCCCGCGACAGGGCTCGATCCACTTCGAGGGTCGCGAGATCACGACGAGCGCGCCGCACCAGATCGTCGCCGGCGGCATCGCGCAGAGCCCCGAGGGGCGCCGCCTGTTCCCCCGGATGTCCGTCACCGAGAACCTCGAGATGGGCGCCTTCCAGCGCACCGACAAGGAGAACTTCCAGGCGGACATGGACCGGGTCTTCGAGCTGTTCCCGCGGCTGTACGAGCGGCGGGCGCAGAAGGCCGGGACGATGTCGGGAGGCGAGCAGCAGATGTGCGCGATCGGCCGCGCGCTGATGGCCCGGCCGAAGCTCCTGCTGCTCGACGAGCCGTCGATGGGGCTCGCGCCGATCTTCGTGGAGAAGATCTTCGAGATCGTCCTCGAGATCAACGCCCAGGGGACACCGGTGCTCCTCGTCGAGCAGAACGCGCTCATGGCGCTCGACAGCGCCCATCGCGGGTACGTGATGGAGACCGGGCGGATCACGCTCGAGGGCCCCGCGGCAGACCTCAAGTCGAACGAGGCCGTCCAGAAGGCCTACCTCGGCCTGGACTAGGTGTCGTCGACGACGAGGGCCGGGTAGGGCGGTCCGAGCAGGACGCCCGTGCGTGCGTCGTCGCCCGACAGGCCGGCGGCCATCGCGAGGGCGGTCGCCGCGTTGTGGGACGGGACGAGGCCGAGCGCGCGCGCGGCGCCGGCGTCCCGGCAGCCCGCGACGATCACGCGGCCCGCGCGGTCGAGTGTCCCGGCGCAGGTCTCCCAGTCGGCGAACGGCAGCCGCGGATGGGGCGCCGAGCCGTTGCGATACGCGGCGATCGCACGCCGATCGCGCGCGGCGAGCGCCTCTGCCTTGCCGAGCTCCTGCGCGGTGACACCGTCCCGGAGGGCGGCGAACAGCGTCCGGTACGGCGCCTGAGGGCCATGGCCCATGACGCGTGAGAACGGATGCAGGAGGACGACGGTCCCACCCTCGGCGAGCGGCGACCGGTTGCGCCAGAGACGCACCGCGTGGCCGAGCCCGAGGGCCGCTGCGGTGATGGGGTTGAGCGGCTCGCGCGGCAGGTGCAGGCCCTCCCACGGCAGCGGGACGACGAGCGTGTCGAACGGGCGGTCGACGGCGACGCTGCGGATGGCGATGCCGCGGAGCAGCGCCTCGGCGTGCGCGACGGACGGCGGCCCCCCGAGCGCGGCGACGGCTGCGAGCTCCCGCGGCGCGCCCGCGAGCAGGCGGCGACGCACCACCGCCGGCGCTGCGTTCAGCAGGCGCCGGAACGGCGAGCGGCGAACGACGTCGAGCGACCCCTGCGACCACGGGTAGCCGCGGTAGAGGCCGGTGGCGCGCGGGCGGTCGAGCACGAGTGAGAGGCCGAGGACGGGCACGGTTCGAGCGAGCGCGCGTTCGAGCATGCCCGAGAGCTGCCACCCTTGCGCGCCCGTGATCTCGAGGAGCGACACGGCGCGAGCCGCGCGGATCGTCCCGGCGCCGGCCGCACCGACGAGCGCGCCTGCGCCGCCATGCAGGACCGTCTCGCCGGCGCCGACCGTGACCACGAGGTCGGCGTCGAGCAACGAGGCATGGACGCGGGCCGTGTGGCCCTCGAGCTCGAGCGGGCGCAGGTCGTCGGCCTCGCAGTCGTGGACGACGATCCGCCCACGGAACGCGCGTCCCTGCTCGGGTCGCAGCAGCGCTTCGAGCTCGGCGCGGCCGGCACGGCGTCCGAGGCCGCCGGCGACGAGCAGCGTGACCCGGTCACGAGGCACTCCGAGGCGGGCGAGCTCGGCGAGAACGGCGGCGAGCGCGTCGCGGCGCGGGTCGTCCGGCGCCGTCGGGAGCGGCTGCTCCGGCGGCTGCACGACGACCGTGACCCGCCCGCCGCGCGGGGCGAGGGACGTGAGCGGCTTGCCGGCGAGCGGATAGCGCACCGCTTCGACGACGGCGGCCGCGACGTCGGCGATCGGGTCGAGGGGCGGCGGCGCGGCGAGGAGGATCGCACCGTCGGGCACGTTGACGACAGGGAGGCGCGAGCCGGAGTGGAGGGGGACACGGGTCACCGGCGCGCATGGTAGGTCGGCACCGCTCCGCGTACGCTGCCGGGATGCGGAGGCGGTGGGACACCGACGAGCGCGGGCACGGCGTCGCGTCGGCGGCAGCCTCCGTCGCCGACCTCGACCGCCTGCGCGTCGCGATGCTCGAGCCCGACTGGGTGGCGGAGGATCCCGACCTCCATTTGCTGCCGCACATCCGACGGCTGTGCGAGGAGCAGAGCTGGAACCTGGCCCGTGCCGACGTGGTCGACGCCGTGCTCGAGGTCGAGGTCGTCGTGCCGGCCGCGACCGTGGGCTCGCCTACCGCAGCGGCGTTCGCCATCCTCGGCACCTTCGCCGAGGCATCGACGCACGTCGTCGAACAGGCTTCGGAAGTCGGCGAGAGCATCGAGTTGCTGGCCACGACCGGGATGCTCGAGGGCGACGGCGCATTCGCGCCGCACGGCCATACCGTGCGGATCGCCGTCCGCCGTGGTCGAGCCCCGGGCTAGCTCATCGCGCGGAAGAGCCGGTAGAACGTCGGCCGGAAGCCCAGCTGCGGCCACGCGCGCGACGAGAGCAGGTTCGTCATGCGCCAGTCCGTGACGACCCACTCACGGCCTGTCTCGCGGGCCCAGCCGAGCACCGCCTCGCCGAGGAGCCGTCCCGCTCCGAGGCCGCGGTGCTCCGGGAGCACCGCGGCGAAGCCGAGGAATCCTGCGCCCGGCGGGAGCGCAAGGCCCTTGTGCATGGAAGAGACCTCGATCGGGCAGCCGACGGCGGAGCCGATCACCTCGCCGTCCCGCTCGACGACGAAGGTCGTGAAGCGCGGGTCGTCGAAGTCCGCCTCGTATTCCACCCGCGTCTCCTCGAGGTCGGGGAGCGGGAGCCGCGAGAAGACGGGTGACAGGGCCTGGTGCTCCGGGAGCACGAGGTCGAGGCGTGCCAGCGCGTCGATGTCGTGCCGCTCCGCGCGTCGCAGGACGAGCCCGTCCGCCTCCGGAGCGGGACCCTCGGGTGGCGTCTCCCGGATCGCATGGACGTGCTGGTGGCCGAAGCCGAGCCGGAACCACGCGTCGACCAGCGCGGGATCGGTGGCCGGCACGATCGCGTAGTGCGACGTGAGGCCCTCGTCGACCCAGCGTGCGGCGGCGGCGGCGTAGAGGTCGCGGACGAGCTCCTCGCGAACCACCGCGTGCCCGGCCGCGTCGACCCAGACGTTCGGGCCCCAGCTCGCCTCGCGCGGTCTCCCGACGAGGAAGCCGACGAGCTCGCCGCCGGCGACGGCGGCCGTGCCGGATGCGCCGTCGGCGCGCCACAGCGCGTCGATCTCGATGCGCGCGGAGGCCGCGTCTTCGTAGGCAGCGTCGAGCCCCGGCTCGACGAGCCGCTGCGCACGGTGCCGCTCGGCCAGCAGCGTCGCGGCGCCCTCGACGTGCTCGTCGGCGAACGGCACGATCGCGAACGAGCTCTTCACGACGGCGTGGACCATGACGTGAAGCTAGACGTGGCTGCCGCCGTGCGCGTCGGCCGCAGGGACGGTCTCGCGTCGTCCGCGCGAACGATACGCTCGCACGCGTGAGCCCCAAGACGCTGACCGGCGAGGAGCTCCAACTCGACGACGGGCCGGCGAAAGGCTCCGAGCTCTTCCTCGTCGACGGCAACAACCTCGCCTACCGCGCGTTCTTCGCGCTGCCCGAGGAGCTGCAGACGACGGACGGCCAGCCGACCAATGCGCTGCTCGGGTTCACGAACATGCTTTTCAAGCTGCTCTCCGACTACGCGCCACGCGGGGTTGCCGTCGCCTGGGACACGCGGCCGACGCACCGCACGGAGATCGCGGAGACGTACAAGGAAGGGCGACGTCCGATGCCCGACCTGCTGCGCGAGCAGTTCCCGCACTTCCGGCCGATCGTCGAGGCGTTCGGCTACCGGAACCTCGAGTTCGAGGGCTGGGAGGCGGACGACGTGATCGCGACGCTCGCGACACGGGCGGACGAGGCCGGGATCAAGACCTGCGTCGTCTCGACCGACCGTGACGCGTTCCAGCTCTGCAGCGACAACGTCTCGCTGATGATGACGCCGCGCGGCGTCGCGGACGTCAACGTCTACACGCCGGAGCGCGTGGAGCTCCGCTACGGGATCCGGCCGGATCAGGTTCCGGACTTCATCGGCCTCAAGGGCGACACGTCGGACAACATCCCCGGCATCCCGGGCATCGGCGACAAGACCGCGGGGCAGCTGGTCGCGCAGTACGGCTCGCTCGAGGAGGTCGTCGCCCACGCCGACGAGCTCTCGCCTGCGCGCGGCAGGGCGGTGCGGGAGCACGCCGAGCAGGCGGCCGCCTCGAAGCTGCTCGCCACGATGCGCCGGGACCTGCCGCTCGACGTGGATCCCGCGGACCTCGTCTCTGCGCCGCCGGACCGGTCGCTGTTGAAGGAGATCTTCCGCCGCTTCGAGTTCCGCGGGCTGCTGGGCCGTGTCGACACGCTCGATGCCGCGTTGCCGTCGGCGGCGCCGGTGACGGAGACGGAGGCCGTGCGGTGGCGCGAGGCGGCGCGCGAAGAGCTCGTGTTGAGTCAACACCCGCAGCCTCTCGGCGTCGCGTGGGAGGACGGCCGTGCGGGCGTCGCCACCGGCGCAGAGGTGCTCGTCGTCGAGGGATCGCTCGAGGAGCTCCGCGGTGCTCTCGGCGACGCCGTGCTCCTCGCCCACGACGCGAAGCTGCTCCGCCTCGGGCGCGCGCCCGCCGACGACACGCTCATCGCGGCGTACCTCGTCGACCCCGGCCGGGCCGGCTACGAGCTCGACGACCTCGCGCGCGAGCACGGTCTCGAGCTCGTCCCCGAGCCTGCGGCGGAAGAGGAGACCTCGGCGCTCGTCCGCCGTGCGGAGGCGGCGCGCCGCCTCGCGCCACAGCTGCGCGCCCGGCTGCGCGAGTGGGGGATGGAGCGGCTCTACGACGACGTCGAGCTGCCGCTCACGGCGGTACTCGCGGCGATGGAGGACGCGGGCGTCAAGATCGACGCGTATCGGATGGGCGAGATCACGGCCCGGCTCGCCGAGCGCGTCGAGGAACTCGAGGCGAGTGCGTTCGAGCTCGCAGAGGAGGAGTTCCAGCTCGGCTCGACGCAGCAGCTCGCGCGGATCCTGTTCGAGAAGCTCGGCCTCACCGCCGGGCGAAAGGGCAAGACCGGGTACTCGACCGACGCGCGCGTCCTGCGCGCGATCCGCGACGACCATGCGATCGTCCCAGTCGTCGAGGAGTGGCGGGAGCTGACGAAGCTGCTCAACACGTACCTCCTCCCGCTCCCCGAGCTGATCGACGAGCGCGACGGACGGCTCCACACCACGATCAACCAGGCCGTCGCGGCCACGGGCCGCCTCTCGACGACGAGCCCGAACCTGCAGTCGATCCCCGTGCGCACGCCGCTCGGCCGCCGGATCCGGTCTGCGTTCACCGCCGAGGAGGGCTCGCGACTGCTCTCGGCCGACTACAGCCAGGTCGAGCTGCGGATCCTCGCTCACGTCTCGGGCGAGCCCGTGCTGCGCGAGGCGTTCGCGCGCAACGAGGACATCCACGCCGCGACCGCGTCACAGGTGTTCGGCATTCCCCAGGCGGAGCTTTCGCGGGCTCAGCGCGACACGGCGAAGATGGTCAACTTCGGGATCATCTACGGGATCTCGTCGTTCGGGCTCTCGGAGAACCTGGCGATTCCACGCGAGGATGCGCAGGAGCTGATCGACACCTATCTCGCGCGACTCCCGCGCGTCCGGGAGCTGATCGCGCGGACGATCGCGCAGGCGACCGACGAGGGGTACGTGACGACGCTGCTCGGCCGTCGTCGCGCGATCCCCGAGCTCCGTGCGTCGAACCGCCAGACGCGCTCGCTCGGCGAGCGGCTCGCCGTGAACACGGTCATGCAGGGCACTGCGGCGGACGTCATCAAGGTTGCGATGGTGCGCATCCACGAGCGGCTGCGGAACGAGGGCCGCTCCGCGCGCCTCGTGCTCCAGGTGCACGACGAGCTCCTCCTCGAGGTGCCCGAGGTGGAGACGAGCGCCGTCCGCGAGCTGGTCCGACAGGAGATGGTGGGTGCCTACCCGCTCGACCCCGCCCTCGCGGTCGAGATCGGCGTCGGCGACACCTGGGCGGACGCGAAGGAATAGGATCACGCTACTCGGTTTCGTACGTCGTCAGGCGAACCACGAAAGGGGAGAGGTAGATGAGACGGACCATCGCCGTGCTCGCGGCGCTCGGGCTCATGCTGGTGCTCGGAGCGCCGCAGGCGCTCGCTGCCAACGGCCCGAAGGACAAGCCACCGAAGAAGGACAACGACACCTACGTCCAGCTCCTCGCGATCAACGACTTCCACGGGCATCTCGACATCGACACGCCCGGCACCATCCAGACCGGGTGCTGTGTCGCGAACAGCGCCAACAACGCGTGGACGCCCATGACGGTTCCCGCCGGCGGCGTCGAGTACCTCGCGACGCACATCAAGCAGCTGCGAGAGCAGAACTCGAACACCATCGCGGTGGGAGCCGGTGACCTGATCGGCGCGTCACCGCTCATCTCGGGGCTCTTCCACGACGAGCCCGCAATCCTCGCGATGAACGCGCTGCAGCTCGACGTGTCGGGTGTCGGAAACCACGAGTTCGACGAGGGGATCAACGAGCTGCTGCGCATGCAGAACGGAGGCTGCGCGGGAGCCGACACCTGCCAGCTCGAGCCGTTCCCGGGCGCGGCGTTCCAGTACCTCGCGGCGAACGTCTTCTACCAGGGCACCGACACGACGATCCTCCCGCCGTACGAGATCGAGAAGATCGACAACGCAAAGATCGCGTTCATCGGCCTCACCCTCGAGGGCACGCCGACGATCGTGACGCCCTCCGGCGTCGCGGGTCTCGAGTTTCGGCCCGAGGTCCAGACGATCAACGCGCTCGTGCACAAGCTGCGGAACGAGCAGGGTGTTCGCGCGTTCGTCGTGCTGATCCACCAGGGCGGTTTCCAGAACCCGCCTTCGCCCGGGCCGTTCCCGGACCCCCCGAACCCCAATGGCTACACAGACGTCAACCGCTGCGTCAGCTTCAGCGGGCCGGAGATCACCGCGATCGCGAAGGGGCTCGACCCGCAGGTCGACATCATCGTCAGCGCCCACACGCACGCGCCGTACATCTGCCCGAACTTCGCCGGGACGGGGAAGTACCTCACGAGCGCGTCGTCGTTCGGCCGTGTGATCACGGACATCGACCTCGTGATCGATCACCAGTCGAAGGACGTCAAGTCGGTCACCGCCAAGAACGTGATCGTCACCCGCGACGTCGACCGGGACCCTGACGAAAAGGCGATCGTCGACCGCTACCGAGAAGCCTCGGCGCCGATCGCGAATCAGATAGTGGGCTCGGTAACGGCCGACATCACGCGAGCCGCAACGCCGGCCGGCGAGTCGGCGCTCGGCGACGTGATCGCGGACGCCCAGCTCAAGGCGACCGCTGCGACCGACTTCGGCAGCTCGGTCATCGCGTTCATGAACCCAGGAGGGATCCGGCAGGAGATCTTCTACGCCAACTCGCCCGGCGGCGAGGCTGCCGGCCAGGTGACGTACGGCGAGCTCTTCACCGTGCAGCCATTCGGCAACTCGCTGGTCGTCAAGACGTGCACGGGGGCGCAGATCGACGCGCTCCTCGAGCAGCAGATCTTCCCGACCGGGACGTCGTCTCGCATCCTCCAGGTCTCGAACGGATTCACGTATTCGTGGAGCGCGAGCGCACCACAGGGATCGAGGATCGATCCGTCCTCGATCAAGCTCAACGGCGTCACACTGGATCCGGCGACCGGTTACCGCGTGACGATGAACAGCTTCCTGGCAACGGGAGGCGACGGCTTCACCGTCTTCAACCAGTGCACGAACGCGCTCGGCGGCGAGATCGACCTCGACGCGCTGGTGCGCTTCTTCATGCAGTTCGGGGACGGAAATCCGCCTCCCGAGCCGGTGCCGCCCGGCCCGCAGAACCGCATCACCCGTCTGCCGTAGCTCAGACCTCGACGGTCTCGCCGTCCCGGGGAATCACGACCCCCGGGACGGCGGCCGCGAGGTCGGCACGCGCGAGGTGGCAGTGGTTGAGCGCCTCCATGTGCACGCAGACGACCACGGGCACGCGTGAGACGACCTCGCGGACGTCGTCGATCCCCATCACGATCAGCCCGCCCTCGAGGAACGAGGCGCCGCCGGCGTGCACCACCGCCACTCGCGGCGAGAAGCGCTCGATCGTCTCCTCGACCGCCTCGTACCAGACCGTGTCGCCCGCGAGGTAGAGGTCGCCGAGGGCGAAGCCGCTGACGGGCGCGAGCGCCTCTGCAACCTCGCCGTGGCCGTGCCGCGCGGGGACGCGGTGCCACGTGTGGCCGTCCCAGGCGAGCGTCGTGTCCACCGAGCGTGCGTCGAGGCCGAGCGCGGCGAGCGCCGCCTCGTCCTCGGGCTGGCAGAAGACCGGGACGTCGCGGGGGAGGAGCCGCTCCGCCGTGTCGTCGAAGTGGTCCTTGTGACGATGTGTCACGAGCACCGCGTCGAGGTCGCGGACGGTGTCCGCGGCGGGCCACGGAAGCTCGACGGTCGGGTTGCGAACCGGGTTGGCGGTGCCGTCGATCGGGGGTCTCGCGCCGGCCGGATCGAGCATCGGATCGACGAGGATCCGCCTGCCCTCGAGCTCCAGGAGGAGCGTCGCATTCCGCACGAGGGTGATCCGCATACCCCATTTTACGGGGGATTCGCTTCTCGAATCCCCCGCTATACTCCACCGCTCCGATGGCCAACGAGACGCTCGAGACACCCACCCAACCCGAAGCAGGGGTCTGGACGACCGGCCCCGACGGGGAGCTGATTCCCGACTACGACGGCACCTTCCCGACCATCAACGAGGGGGAAGTCGTGCACGGCACGGTCGTCCGCGTCGACAAGGACGAGGTGCTCGTCGACATCGGCTACAAGTCGGAGGGCGTCATCCCGGTCGCAGAGCTCTCGATCCGCCGGAACGTGAACCCGGCCGACGAGGTCTCCGTGGGAGACGAGATCGACGCGCTCGTGATGACGAAGGAGGACGCGGAGGGGCGCCTGCTCCTCTCGAAGAAGCGCGCGCGGTTCGAGCTCGCCTGGAAGGCGATCGAGGCCGCGGCCGAGAGCGGCGAGCCGGTCAACGGCCGCGTGATCGAGGTCGTCAAGGGCGGCCTGATCCTCGACCTCGGCGTCCGCGGCTTCCTCCCGGCGTCGCTCGTCGACATTCGCCGCGTCCAGGACCTCGACGAGTTCCTCGGCAAGGAGCTCCGCTGCAAGGTGATCGAGCTCAACCGGTCGCGGAACAACGTCGTGCTCTCGCGGCGCGCCGTCCTCGAGGACGAGCGCAAGGAGATGCGCCAGGCGATCCTCGACCGGCTCAACCCGGGCGACGTCGTCGAGGGCACCATCTCCAACATCGTCGACTTCGGCGCGTTCGTCGACCTCGACGGGATGGACGGGCTGATCCACATCTCGGAGCTCTCGTGGTCGCACGTGAACCACCCGTCGGAGGTGCTCGAGATCGGCCAGACCGTCAACGTCAAGGTGCTCGACATCGACCGCGAGCGCCAGCGGATCTCGCTCGGCCTCAAGCAGACGCAGTCCGATCCCTGGCAGCAGGTGCTCGACAGCTACGGCGAGGGGGACGTCGTCGAGGGCCGCGTCACGAAGGTCGTCACCTTCGGCGCCTTCGTCGAGATCCTTCCCGGCGTCGAGGGGCTCGTGCACATCTCCGAGCTCGCGAACCACCACGTCGAGAACCCCCGCGAGGTCGTCTCGCAGGGCGACCCGGTCAACGTCCTGATCCTGGAGATCGACGGCGACCGCCGCCGGCTGTCGCTCTCGCTCAAGCGGGTCGAGGAGGGCGCCGTTCCGGTGCCCCGCGCCGACGGCGCCGAGTCGGTGCACTCGATGCCCGATCTCAAGCTCTCCGAGGAGGCGTTCCCGACGACGGGCTCCGCAGCGGTCGAGGCCGTCGAGCTCGCGCCGGACGTCGAGGACGAGATGGTCGAAGGCGACGTCGAGGCGGTGGGCGAGGACGAGCCGCAGGCCGCGGCCGAGCCGGAGCCCGAGGTCGTCGAGGACGTCCCCGAGGCCGCTCCGGACACCGCTTCGGACACGGCCGACGAAACGGCCTAGTGCGCCGCCCGATCGCGGTCGCGATCACGGGCGGGATCGGCGCCGGCAAGTCGACGGCGCTCGACGCGTTCCGCGCGCACGGCGCTGCGACCGTCTCGAGCGACGAGATCGTCCACCACCTGCTCGCGACCGACGGCGCCGTTCGCGACGCGCTGGTCGAGCGGCTCGGCGAGGGAATCCTCGGCCCGGACGGCCGGCCCGACCGTGTCCGCATCGCGCAGGCCGTCTTCGGCGACCGCAAGCAGCTGGAGTGGCTCGAGGGCCTGCTGCACCCGCTCGTCTCCCGTGAGTACCTCGAGTGGCGGGAGCAGCTCGCCGCGCTCGACGACCCACCGCAGGTGTGCGTCACGGAAGTCCCCCTCCTCTACGAGGTGGGCGCAGAGGAGCGGTTCGACAAGGTCGTCGTGATCACTGCGCCTGCCGCGCTGCGCGAACAGCGGCGACGCGTCGCCCGGGACGACCGCGACTCGCGCCTGCTGCCCGACCGCGAGAAGGTCCGCCGCGCCGACTTCCACTACGTCAACACCGGGACGTACGAGGACCTCGGCGCGTGGGTCGGCGAGGTCATGCGCCAGCTGCAGGCGGAGGCCGAGGCGGAGGCGTCCGCGCGCGCGTGAAGCGTCTCGCCGTCGCCCTGCTGCTCGCCGCGGCGGCGGCCGCGGGGATCGCGGCGTGGGTCGTCACGGCCCAGCCGGAGTGGTACGAGCGGATCCGCTACCCGCTTCGCTACGAGTCGATCGTCCGCACCCACGCGCGGAACTACGACCTGCCGCCCGCCCTGCTCGCGGCCGTGATCTACACGGAGAGCAAGTTCGACGCGTCCGCGCGGTCGGAGGCCGGCGCGGTCGGCCTGATGCAGCTCCTGCCCGAGACGGCGCAGGGCATCGCGACCCGCACCGGCGGCCACGGGTTCGTCGTCCGCGACCTGCTCGACCCGGAGATCAACGTCCGCTACGGCTCGTGGTACCTCCGCAACCTGCTGGACCGCTACGACGACGACCTCCCGACGGCGCTCGCCGCCTACCACGCGGGACAGGGCAACGTCGACGCGTGGCGCCGCCGCGGCGTGGGGATCCAGTTCCCGGAGACGCGCTCGTACGTCAGGAAGGTCCTCCACGCGGAGGAGGTCTACGCGGACGCCTACGCGGACGAGCTCTCCGGCGCGTGATCGGGGCCCGACGTCGAGTCGGACACCGACCGCCCCACGGCACGGGTCGCATCGCGGACGAAGCGGCGCACGACCTCGCTCGTGGGTGGGTCGAAGCCGAGCGCGCGCTGCGCCACGATCCCGTCGATCACGACGCCCAGGAACTGCCCGATCTCCTCGGACGAGACGTCCGCCCGTAGCTCGCCCGACGCCTGGCCGCGGTCGATCCAGGCACGGCTCCGCTCGCGCGCCTCGGGTGGTGCGATCGCCAGCCAGCGTTCCCTCAGCTCGGCGTCGGCCTTCAACCGGCGTCCGAACTCGAGGTAGACGGCGAGCCAGTCGGGCTCGTGCTCGGTGACCGCCTCGAGGAGCGCGTCGAACCCCTCCTCGGCGAAGAGCGCATGCAGCCGGCTGTTGTCCTCCGCGGCGAGCGCGAGGAAGAGCTCCTGCTTGGACGGGAACCAGTTGAAGATCGCACCGCGGGAGAGGCCGATCTCCCGCTCGAGCCTCACGACCGTGGCCCCCTCGTAGCCGTAGCGGGCGAAGCACCGCCGCGCGCCGTCGAGCACGCGCGTGCGGCGAGCCTCCTTCTCGATGTCGCTCAGCTTCGGCACGGGTCCACTTTACAAAACAGTACGTACGTTTTATATTCCTGCGTCATGACAGACCCGAGAGACCGTCAACTCGCCGAGCTCCTCGTCGACACGTGCGTCGGCGTGCGGCCCGGCTGGCAGGTGCTCGTCGCGGGGACGCCGGCGGCCCGTCCGCTGCTCGAGGAGATCGTCCGCCGTGTCGCCGAGCTCGATGCCTACGCGCTCCTCCGCATCACCTTCGATGCGAATCTCGCCTCCCGCGCCTGGATGCGGACGGCGCCGCTCGAGCGCCTTGCGGTGCCCGCGCCGATCGAGGTGCATGCCCTCGAGACCTGCGACGCGCTGATCGTCATCGACGCCCCCGAGAACACGCGCGACGCCGCGAGCGTGGACACCGAGCGGACGGCCGCGATCCAGGGCGCCTACCGGCCCGCCTTCGAGCGGATGTTCCGTCACGAGGTGCAATGGGTCGGGTGCCAGTACCCGACGCCTGCCCTCGCGCAGGACGCCGGGATGGGCACGCGCGAGTTCGCCGACTTCCTCTACGGCTCGTGCCTGCTCGACTGGGATGCCGAGCGTGAGCGGATGCAGCGCTACGCCGACCGCTTCGACGCCGCCGACGAGGTGCGCATCGTCGGGACGGAGACCGACCTGCGCCTCTCGCTCGCAGGCCGCTCGATGAAGGTCGACGCCGCCGGGGCGAACATCCCGGGCGGTGAGTTCTTCGGCTGCCCGATCGAGGATTCCGCCGAGGGCACGATCGCGTTCACGGAGTTCCCGGCCGTCTACGCCGGACGCGAGATGAACGGGATCCGACTCCGCTTCGAGGGTGGCCGCGTCGTCGACGCGAGCGCCGACACGAACGAGGCCTTCCTGATCGAGACGCTCGACTCGGACGAGGGGGCGCGCCGCCTCGGCGAGCTCGGGATCGGCTGCAACCCCGGCATCACGCGCTACATGAAGAACACGCTCTTCGACGAGAAGATCGACGGCACGGTGCACCTCGCGCTCGGGAACGGCCTGCCCGACATCGGCGGGACGAACGAGTCGCGCATCCACTGGGACATCGTCAAGGACCTGCGGATGGCGGGCACGCGGATCGAGCTGGACGGCACGCCCGTGCAGCAGGACGGGGCGTGGCTCGTCTGACCGGGCCGGCGCACCCGCTCCGACAGCGCTCGCTCGCGGCGCTGATCACGGCCGAGGTCATCTCGTCGCTCGGCTCTCAGATGACGTTCCTCGCGCTGCCGTGGTTCGTGCTCTCGACCACGGGCTCCCCGACGCGGATGGGCATCGTCCTCGCGGCCGAGCTCCTGCCGATCGCGATCCTCGGCATCCCGTCCGGCGCCGTGATCGCCCGCTTCGGCGCGCGGCGCACGATGATCGTCTCCGACCTGATGCGGGTGCCGCTGCTCGCGTCGATCCCGCTGCTGCACGAGCTGGGTGTGCTCACGTTCCCCCTGCTCCTCGTGCTCGTGGCGCTGATCGGCGTGTTCATCGCGCCGTACTTCGCTTCGCAGCGGCTCATCCTGCCCGAGCTGGTGGGAGACGACGAGCACGTCGTCGCGCAGGCGAACGCCGTCGTCGAGGGCGCCAACCGCGCCACGGCGCTGCTCGGCCCGGCCACCGCGGGGCTGCTCATCGCCGCTTTCGGCGCGCCGGTCGTGCTCTATGCCGACGCTGCGACCTTCCTCTGCTCGTTCGCCCTGCTCTCGCTGCTCGTTCCCGCCCGGCCGCCGCGGCCGCAGTCGGAGGACGGCAAGGGCGTTCTCGCGGGCATCCGCTTCCTGTTGCGCGACCGGCTGCTCCGAGTACTCGGCTTCTCGGCGCTCGTCACGAACGGGCTCGGCCAGATGCTGAGCGCCGGGCTGACCGTGCTCGCCTACGAGGAGTTCGACAGCTCGAAGGTCGCCGGCGCGTTCTTCGCGGCCTTCGGCATCGGCGCCGTGCTCGGCAGCGTCGTGGCCGTGAAGATCGTCTCCCGTTACGACCCGCTCCGCCTCGGGGCGACGGCGTTCGTCGCGCTGACACTGCCGGTGTTCGCGCTCTCGCTCGACCTGCCCGTCCCCGCGGTGATGGTCGCTCTCGCTGCGTCGTCGTTCTTCGGCCCGCTGGTCAATGCGCCGCTCATCGGCGTGATCACAGTGCGCACGCCCGAGGCGCTCCGAGCCAAGGTGATGACCTCCGTGCTCACGATGGCGCTGCTCGCAGGGCCGCTCGGATTGGTCGTCGCCGGCCCGCTCCTCGAGTCGTGGGGCCCGCGTCCGGTGTTCCTGCTCGTCGCCACGGGCCAGTTGCTCGCGACGATCCCGTTCGCGATCGTCGCATTCGGCGGCGAGCGGGTCGCGCCGGTCGCCGAGGCCTAGGAAGGCTCCTCGGGCGGCTCTTCCTCTCCGGGGAGGTCCTCGAGCATGTGGCGCCAGAGGTTGTCGAGCATCACCGCGCCCGGGGCCGTGTAGAGCACGGCGGGAAAGTCGAGCACGCCGGCCGAGAACACGCGCGCGCCGGCCGGCGACTCGTAGTACGCCATCTCGGCGTGCAGGCCGAGCCCGAACAGGTTCGGGATGAGCGCGGGCACCCGGGTGCCCGGCGGCGACAGCGGCGTGGTCATGTCGATCTCGATCCCGAAGCCGCCCACCTCCTCGCCGAGCAGGTCCCCGTTCTCGAGGCCCGTCCCCTCGAAGAGCCATGGCGTCGCCTCGCGGTCGGTGACGACGAACGGCGCCTGGCGCTGCCCGTCGTCGTTCGCGCGGTACTGGATCCCGAGCAGGCGCGCCTCCGGTCGGCCGGCGCTGCGCCACTGGGCGATGCGTCGGATCGCCGCTCCGCTGCGCTCGACCTTCCAGAAGAAGTTGTTCGCGGACAGGAACACGAGGCGGCCGCCGAGGTCGCGGAAGCGCTCGACGACATCGTACGCATGCGAGGTCACGTACTCCGTGTGACCCGGGAAGACGACGAGGTCGTAGAGGCGCCGGAGCTCGTCGCCGCTCGGGACGGCGTCGAGGTCGTCGTCGGCGAGGAAATCCGGCTCGCGCCGCGTCTTCTCGAGCCAGCGGACGAACGGGAAGTCGTAGCGGAAGAATCTCGGCGGCACACCGCGGTCACGGTAGGGCCGGTCGAGGACGACCGGAGGCGTGCCGCCCGCGTACCAGGTGTCGCCCCACCCGTCGCCGTCGGCGTCGTAGAGGTTGTACGCCTGCCACGTGTTCGTGGGGAGCACGACCGCGGTGCGCGTCTCGCCCGGGGTCGTCGTACGGAGGACGAACGGGGCGAAGCCGACCCGGCCGTCGGGCGTCTGGAGCCGTGCGGCGTACAGCCCGCTCGGCCAGTCGCCCGTCTGGACGAAGACCGTCCTTCGCGCCGAGCGCTTCCCCGACCAGTCGAGGCTCACCGGCCGGCCGACCTCGAGGCCGACCATCTCGTCGCCGCGCAGAGTCGGGTCTGGCCCGTACCCGATGCGGAGGAACGTGAGGAGGAGCGACGGCGTGTCCGCGAGGACGCGCAGCGCCATGCGCTCCTCGGGGAGGTACGACCGGCGCGTGAACGCGGCCTCGACGCCGAGCACCCGGACGACGGGCGCGTTGGCGCGTTCCGGGCTCACCGGTCGCCGCCCGCCGTACACGCGCCGTTTCCCGTTGCCCTCGATCGTGAGCCGCATGACGTACGACCCGACAGGGGTGTCGCCGGCCGGCTGCCAGGCGAGCTGGTGAGCGCCGGGACCGAGCGTCGCCTCCGTCGTCCAGCGGACGCTCGTCGTTCGGATCCCCGTCCGCACTGCCTCGAGCCGCACGCGCGCGCGGCGCTCGAGCCGGAAGAGGACCGACGCCGTGTCCCGCCCCCGCACCCCGGGCGCGATCGTCGTGAACATCGGCCTGTCGCCCGCGAACCGCTTCGCCGCGCCGCGTACCCGGATCTCCGCCGCGTGGGGTGCGGTGTCGCGCGCGAGTGCCCTGCCGGGAACGAGACCGACGGCACCGAGACCGGCAAGACAGGCGCCCACGAACCGCCGCCGAGTGAGCGCCTTCAGCACCTCGGCATCGTAGTCCGGCTCGCGGAGGACACCGTGGCCCGCGGGTGGCACGGGCCACCCGCGGAGGCGTCACTCAGGAGATCCGGAACGAGAAGGGCTTCGTCACGGCCTGCGCACCTGCGCCGACGACGAGCGAGCCGCGGCCGGTCGTACCGGACGTGCGCTTCGGCATGACGAGCTTGCAGGTCGCGGTCCCGCTCGAGACCGACGCCCTTCCGCGCACCGCGCGTCCGGCGATCCTCGCGGAGCACGTTGCCACGCCTGTCGACAGCAGTTGGCCCGTTGCGTTGCGAACCATGGCGCGTACCGTCAGCGGCTTGCCCGCGACGGCACGGACGGGCGCGAGCCGTACCGGGCCGATCACGGCCCTGCCGGCAGTCGTCGCCGGCTGCGTTGCCAGCTCGTACGTCCAGGGGACGATGCTGTCGGGAGCCCAATCCCGGCCCTCGACCGCGTCGGCGACCATCTTCGTCGAGCCGACGACGAAGTCGAAGCTCCCCGTGATGCCCGCTTCGGCGGCGCGGAAGCCGAGCTCTTCGCGGCCGGGATACGACCGCGCGGTGACGTCGATCCCCGCCCGCTCCCACTTCGAGCCGTTCCAGCGGTCGGCGTACCAGTACGTCTTGCCGTCGGCCTCCTGGTCGAGGCCGACCCAGAGCTCGTCGCCATCGTCGCCTGTGGTCGGGTTGCGATCCGTGTCGATGAAGATCGCGTATGACGTCGACGGCGCCAGGTTCCCAGTGATCTTGAACGCGATGAAGCCGTTCGTGTCGCTCACCGTGACGCTCGTGAGGTCGGGAGCGGTGCTCGCGTCGCCGGCCCCATCCGTGAACGCCTTCTCGCCGGCGAAAGCGGTCGCCGCGGCGATGCATCCCGCGATGACTGCTGTCATTGCAGTGAAGCGTTTCATGATCGTCTCCCTTCGCTTCGCGCGCACGTCGATGTCACCCCACGCGGAAGGAGAAGGGCACGGCCCGGGTCGCCCCGGCGATCGCCATCGTCCCCCTCACCGTGGTCGGTCGTGAGACGCGCGGAGCCGTCAACTTGCACGTCGCGACCCCCGCCGAGACCCGCCCGGTGACACGCTTTGTTGCCGTCCCGACGCGGATGGCGCACACGACGCTGCCCTTCGAGAGCGGCTCACCCGTCTCGAAGACCTGCGCCGTCGCCCTGATCGTCACGGGACGTCCCGGCCCGACCTTGACGGGGGCGGCAGAGGCGCGGAGCAGCCGCGGCGTGACGGGCTCGTCGCCCTCTGCGTCGTCGCTCGTCCCGGCACAGCCCCGGTCGGCCGTGTCGACCTTCCCGTCGCCGTCGTCGTCGCGCCCGTTGGCGCACTGCGTCAGCACGAGCGCGTACCGCCACGAGCCGCTGTCCGGGCCGCGGTCGCTACCGACGATCGCGTCGCCGGCCCACTTCGCGAAGGCAAGCCGGAAGTCGAACCCGGTCGTGCCGCCGAGCAGCTCGCGCGGCAGTTGGACGCGCCAGGCGGCACTGCTCGAAGAGAGCTCGAAGCGGACGCTGATGCCGGCCGGCGGCGCATCGACCCACGCGCTTCCGTTCCAGACCTCAACGAAGGCGCCACTCTGCTGGAAGACGCGAACCTCCTCGCCGCCGTCGCCCGTCGACGGATTCCGGTCGGCGTCGATCATCAGGAGCCACGCCTGGTCCTCGGCCTGCCTGAGGTTCGGCCAGGGGTTCGGTACGGAGAAACGGAGCACGACCTGTGTCGCGTCGTTCGAGACGACGACCGACGTGATGTCGTGGGCCGGCCCGTTGTCGCCCGTCGCGTCGGTGAACGTCTGGTCGGCTCGGGCGGGCGCGGCGAGCACGAGCGCCGCCGCGGCAACCCACATCAACCTGTGCATGACTCGATTCCTCCCCTCACGGTTCGCTGTCATGGGCGCAGGGTGGGCGCGACGGCTAACGGCGCGCTAACCGCGCGCCGACCCGGCGCGGAGCTCGGCACGCACGACGAGCCGCCCGTCGACCGACTCCGACGTACCGACTTGCGCGAGGACGGTCTCTCCCTCCTCGACCGGGACGCCGAGCGACAGCTGCGCGTTCCAGATGGGGCTCGCGCAGCCGAGAAAGACGTTCACTGCGGGATGACTTCCGGTCTGGCGGTAGAGCCGGACGACGGGGTCGAGCAGGGTCGAGCCGGTGAGGTCCACGACGAGGGTGCCTCCCTTCAGCGGCCCTAACGCGAACCACACCGATCTCGCCGTCGGGAGGCAGGGGGACGGCTCGTCCTCGTCGCACGTCGTGTCCGACAGGTCGATCGTGTGCGCGAAGGGAAAGCTCGTCATCGGGACGGGATCGTCGAGCCTTCCGCTCTGCAGCGCCTGCAGTCGTGTCATCGCGTGGCCTCCCGGTGTCGTCGGTATCCGCACGGTGTCGTGTCACGCCAACGATTCGCTAATCGGGGTCTGGTCAGTGCCCGGGCCGGGTGGTAGGTTCGCGCCGCCGTCGCGAAAGGAGGGGGTGCAGTGGAGTTCCTCCTGCTCGGCCCGATCGAGGCCCGCACCGGGGGTGCAAGCCCTCCGCTTGGCGGCCCGAGGCAGCGCGCCGTGCTCGCCGACCTCCTCCTGCACGCGGGGTCGGTCGTCTCCATGGACACGCTGATCGACGACATCTGGGGCGCGGGCCCGCCCCCGAACGCCGACGCGGTCGTGCAGAACGCAGTCTCGCGGCTCCGGCAGGCGCTCGGCAAGGAGCTGATCGAGACCCGCGCGCCGGGCTACCTGCTGCGGGTCGACCCTGGCGCGATCGACGCCCGCCGGTTCGAGCGGCTTGTGCACGACGCGAAGACGCTCCCGCCCGCGGAACGCTCCGCGGCCCTGCGCGACGCCCTCGCACTCTGGCGCGGTCCCGCATTCGACGACCTCGCGTTCGAGTCGTTCCTCCAGGCCGAGATCGCCCGCCTCGACGAGCTCCGGCTCACCGCGCTCGAGGACCGGATCGAGGCGGAGATCGAGCTCGGCGCGCACGACGACGTGATTCCCGACACCGCGACTCTCGCCTCGAAGCACCCCGACCGCGAGCGGCTCTGCCGCCTCCTCATGCTCGCTCTCGCCCGTGCGGGACGCCAGCAGGAGGCGCTCGACGCGTACGAGTCGACGCGCCGCGCCCTCGACGAGCAATGGGGCCTCGAGCCCTCCCCGGAGACCCGCGCGCTGCACCAGATGATCCTGACCCAGGATTCCGCGATCGCGCCCGCGCGGCCTGTTCCGCAGGCGGTTGGTCCCGTGCGCCGACCCGTCTCGCTCCTCCTGGTCGAGCCGCTCGTCGACGACGACGTCGAGCTCGAGGCGGCCGGGAAGATCTTCCAGGACGTCCGCCGGACGGTCGCTGACGTCGTGTCCCGGCACGGCGGGGCGCTGTCGCCGGAGTCGGGGATCGAGCTGATCGCGGCCTTCGGCGTCGACGGAGCGCACGAGGACGACGTCGTCCGCGCCGCGCGTGCGGCCGTCGAGCTGCGGGAGATCCTCCGCCCGCGCGAGGTCGACGCGAGGTACGCGGTCGGGACCGGACGGATCCTGGTCGAGGACGCCCGCCCCGTGCTCGTCGGGGCCGTCGTCGGCCGCAGCCGGCGCGCGCTCCACGATGCCGACGCGAACGAGATCCAGCTGACGGAGGTCGCCGCCCGGCTCGGCGGCGAGGCCTTCGAGCTCGACGCCGACGGGAAGTTGCGCGGCGTGCGCTCGAGCCGGCCCGCGGGGCGGGGCGCTCATGGCCCGCTGATCGGCCGCTCGGCCGAGCTCGCGGTACTCCACGCCGCGTTCGACGGCGTCGTCGAGAGCGGGAACACCCGGCACATGGTGGTCTTCGGCGAGGCGGGAATCGGCAAGAGCCGCCTCGTGGGAGCCTTCACGGAGGACGTCCCGGCCGTCCTGCTCCAGGCCGCCTGCATTCCCTACGGCGAGGGGATCTCGTTTCTCCCCCTGCGCGAGCTGGCGGAGCGCGCCGCGGCGCTCGACGCGGGCGCCCCAGAGCTGGGCGAGCTCTCGAGCGCGGATGCCGCTCTCGCGGCCGCCCGCGAGCTGGTCGAGCACTTCACCGCCGACTGCCCGGTCGTCGTCGTGCTCGACGACATGCACTGGGCTGTCCCCACCTTCCTCGACGTCGTCGAGTACGTCGTGCGCGCGGCGCGCGGCCCGCTGCTCGTGATCTCGATGACCCGTCCGGAGCTCCTCGAGCGGCGTCCCGCCTGGGGCGAAGGCGCCACCGTGCTGGAGCCGCTCGCCGGGGGCGACGCCCGCCTCCTCGTCGACGCGCTCCCCGAGCGCGACGGCCTCGACGACAAGCTCGCGGCGGCGATCCTCGAGACGGCCGAGGGCGTGCCGCTCTTCCTCGAGCAGCTCGCGGCGCATGCGCTCGACGCGGGCCTCCCCGACGACCGCGTGCCGATGACCCTCGACGCGCTGCTCGCGAGCCGCATCGACGGGCTCGAGCCCGGCGAGCGCTCGGTCCTCTCTCGCGCGGCGGTCGTCGGGCGCGCCTTCTCGCGGGAGTCGCTCGGCGCGCTGACGCCGGACGCCGAGACACGCGAGCTCCCCGGTCGGCTCGCCTCGCTAGAGCGGCGTAGGCTCGTCCGTCCGCGCGGCGACGAGCACGAGTTCGTCCACCCGCTCGTCCGCGGCGCCGCCTACGACGCGATCGGCCGCCCCGAACGGGCGGCGATGCACGAGACGTTCGCCGGTTGGCTCGAGGCATCTGGCGAGAGCGACGACCTCATCGGCACGCATCTCGAGCGGGCGGCACTCGACACCCCTGCGGGCTCCGAGCACGATGCCCGTGCCCTCGATGCGTCGACCCGGCTCGGGCGGGCAGGGCAGCGGGCGCTGCTGTCGTTCGATCATGCCGCCGCCGTGAACCTGCTCGAGCGCGCGGCTGCGCTGCTCGAGGTCGAGGACGCCGAGCGGATGGAGGTCGAGTCCAGCCTTGGCCATGCGTTGAAGGGGCTCGGTCAGCGGGACCGCGCCGTGGAGATACTCGAGACGACCGCGGAGCGCGCGCGCGCCATGGGACTCCCGCGCCTGGAGTTCCGCGCGCGGATCGAGCTGATCTACCCTGGCCTCTCTCGTGGTGCGCTGACGGTCGACGAGGCGACGGATCTACTCGATGCGGCGCTCCCGGTCCTCGCTGACGCGGGCGACGCACTGGGCCTCGCCCGAGCAGAGGGCACATATGCCCTGGTCGCCGGCTGGAACATGCGGTCAGATCTCGTCGCGGTGCATGCCCGACGCGCCGACGAGGCGTATCGGAGACTCGGACGCACGGGGCAGTTGGATACCCAGGCCATTGACGCAGCGATGCGTGGCAAGACAAGCGTTCCGGACGCTATTGCGATGTGCGAGAGCAGCCTCGAGCTGCACCCCGACGAGCTGAGGAGGAACGCGTACCTCCGATGCAACCTCGCTGTGCTCCGGGCCCTTAGCGGCGATATCGACGGTGCGCACGAGGCCGCGTCGGCCGCCGGGGCGGAGCTCACGGCGCTCGGCGAAGAGGTCGGACTCGGAACCTCCGCCCTCGCCCTGCTCGTGACGGCGGAGGCGGTTTCGGGCGACTGGCTGCGTGTGCAAACGCTCGTGGAGCGGGGCGTCGAGTACACGCGCGAAAGGCCTCAGCTCTCCGAATGGCACGCCTACTTCCTGGCGCGGCTCGGCGAGGTTGCGCTCGGCCGTGGGGAGCCCGAGGAAGCCGTCGGCCTCGCCGAGCGGGCTCGCCTTGCCGCGGTCGACGGCGACGTCGAGACGGCCATCTGGTGGCGGAGGGTGTCGGCTCGGGCGCTGGGCGCAACCGGAGTAGCACGCAAGGCCCTCCGGCTCGGCCGGGAGGCGCTCGCGATCGCGGACGACACGGACGACGTGCTCCTGCGGAGCGGCGCACGGCTCGATCTCGCCGAAGTCATGGTTCGAGAGGGACGCGAAGCCGAAGCGGTGACCCTTGTCCGCGAGGGGCTGGGCCTGCTCGACCGCAAGAGGGCCGTCCTTCCCGCCGCACGGGCGCGGGAGCGGTTCACGGAGCTTGTCGGGGACGCGGAGGGCGGGGGCGCGGCGGTCGCCGCGCCCCCCGTTGCCTAGCAGTTCGGCGGGCACAGCGGAACCGGCATCCGGGCCGGCTCGCCCGACGCCGGCGCGACCGTCTGGAACATCGCCCCCGCCACGACGATCGTCGCGACGATCGCGATGACCGTGCGGAATCTCGTGAACGCTGCCTCCATTGCTGCTCACCTCCTCTCGTCGTCGGAGGCGAGCGTCGGTCCGGCCCCAAACGGCCCGGTCACGGCCGCCAAACGGCTCACTAACGCCGACGGCGGCGGAGCCCGGACGGCGTCCGGGCTCCGGGGCTACCAGCGCGAGAGCGAGATCAGACGGCCGGGCGATTCGCGATCCGGATCGCGAACCGCGCGACCGTCGTGTTGCCGGAGACGTCGGAGGCGGCGACCTCGACGACGTAGCGCCCGTCCGCGACGGTGCTGCTGTCCCAGCCGGCCCGGAGGACGAAGCGGTAGCGGCCGATGCGGTTGCGCTTGTTCTGGCGCGTCCAGCGGCCGTACTCGGTGCGATAGCGGTCGTTCGACGGGATCCGCAGGCGGTGGTCGATCGCCGCGCTCCACGGAAGCACGACGCGCCCTCCGGCGGCCATGAGGCGCCAGCGCAGGAGCGCGGGCGTGACCGGCTTGCCGCCCCAGCGGCCGGGGACGGCGATCGGCGTCGTGTCGTACGCCTCGACGACGAGGTCGACCGCGCCGTGTGTCGCCCGGACGGGCACCGGCCGACCGCCGCTCTCGGCGCGGAGCTCCTTGATCGACGGGCGGGTGGTATCGGCGAAGGGGCCCAGCGCGCCGGGGCGGAGCGGGTTGACGTAGACGCCGTCGCGCATCTCGGAGAAATGCACGTGCTCCCAGGGCGGCGCTGCATGGCCGACGACCGTCCGGTACGCGGTGACGCGCTGCCCGTTCCGGACGGACGGCACGATGTGCCAGTACTGGAACTCGGTGTGCCCGCCGAACCCGACGACGGCGACGGTCTCGGGCCGGAACGACTCGAGCCGGACGACGCCGTCGAGCGTCGCGTAGACGGGGGTGCCGTTCGGGCACGAGACGTCGATGCCGAAGTGGAAGCTGCTCTGCATGCCCTTCGGCGTCATCCCGACGCGCGGGTCGCCGAAGAACCCGCGGACGGGATGCTGCCGGTGGAACGGCTCGACGGGCCAGCCGTAGCCGACGACGGTCGAGTCGGCGGCTCTCGCATCGGGGACGAGGACGGCGCTCGCAAGAAGCGCTGCGACCGCGGCGACGAGCGCCGCGAGTGCCCAGGCCCAGGGGCCGCGGGGCGTGAGGTGTGGGTGCGTGGTAGCCATGCCCCCACGCTCGAACCGGCCCGAAACGGGTCGAAAACGGCTCCCTCACGGCCCGATAACGTCCTGTGACGCGCGTCCGGGGCGATTAGGAAACCGTTGGCCCGCAGTGGTACAAACGCCGTGAATGCAGGAGTTTCGGATCCTCGGCCCGCTCGAGGCGTCGGGGGAGCACGGGCCGATCGCCCTCGGCGGGCCGCGCCAGCGCGCCCTCCTGGCCGCACTGCTCCTTCGCGCCGGCCGGGTCGTGCCGACGGAGCAGCTCGTCGACGAGCTGTACGGCTCGGAGCCGCCGAAGACGGCGACTGCGTCCCTTCACAACTGCGTCGTCGCCCTGCGCAAGGCGCTCGGCCCGGACGTGCTCGTGACGCGCCCGCCGGGGTACGTCCTTGCGGTCTCGGCGGATCAGATCGACGCCCGACGGTTCGAGCAGCTGCTCTCCGACGCGCGGAGCGCGTCGCCCGACGAGCGGCGGACGCTGCTCCTACGGGCGCTCGAGCTCTGGCGGGGGCCGCCGCTCGCAGAGTTCGCCTTCGACGACTGGGCGCAGGCCGAGATCCGGCGACTCGACGAGCTCCGGCTCGTCGCGAACGAGGAGCGGATCGCCGCGGACATCGAGCTCGGCCGCCCCGGCGACGTGGTCCCCGAGCTCGAGGCGCTGATCCTCGCGCACCCGCTGCGCGAGCGGCCGCGGGAGCTGCTGATGCTCGCGCTCTACGGGGCGGGCAGGCAGGCCGAGGCGCTCGCGGCGTACACCGACGCGCGCACGGCGCTCGACGAGCTCGGGATCGAGCCGGGCAAGCGGCTGCAGGAGCTGCAGGCGCGCATCCTCCGGCAGGAGGCGGGCCTCGCGCCGTCCGGGAACGGCGACCGGCACGACGCGGACGCCGAGATCGTGAAGGCGATCGTGGCCGGGCGCGTCGTGCCGGTGCTCGGGCTCGACGGGGCGGCCGACCTCGCCTCCGACCTCGCCGCTGCATTCGGGTATCCGAGCGAGCGTCCCGTCGACCTTGCCCGCGTCTCGCAGTACATCGCGACGATGAACGGCGCCGGGCCGCTCTACGACGAGCTCCACCGTCGCTTCGAGGCAGCCGTCGAGCCGCAGCCGGCGCACCGCTTCCTCGCCCGCCTCGCGCCCCTGCTGCGGGAGCACGGAGCGCCACATCAGCTGATCGTCTCCGGGCGCTACGACCTCGCGATCGAGCGTGCCTTCGAGGAGGCGGGCGAGGAGGTCGACGTCGTCACCTACGTCGCGGCGGGGCCGTACCGCGGGAAGTTCTGGCACCGGCCGCCGGGCGAGGAGCCGCGGCCCATCGACGTGCCGAACACCTACGCGACCGAGCTCTCCCTCGACCGCCGGACGATCCTGCTCAAGCTGCACGGCGCGGTCGACCCGTACCCCGAGCGGGAGTGGGAGAGCTTCGTCATCACCGAGGACGACTACATCGACTACCTCGGCAGCGCGGACGTCGCGGCCGCCGTCCCGGTTGCGCTCGCCGCGCGGCTGCGGCGTAGCCACTTCCTCTTCCTCGGCTACGAGATGGTCGACTGGAACCTGCGGCTCGTGATGCACCGCGTCTGGGGGAACCGGCCCGTGGCGTACCGCTCGTGGGCGGTCGACCCGAGCCCGACGCAGCTCGAGCGCGCCTTCTGGCGCCGCTTCGACGTCGACGTGCTCGCCGTCGACCCGGACGAGTACGTCGGCCTCCTCGAACGGCGCCTCGAGCTCGTGGTGTGAGCATCTCGTCGCCGTACAAGGGCCTCGCGCCCTTCGAGGACTCCGAGCTCGACGCGCTGTTCTTCTTCGGCCGAGAGCGCGACACCGAGATCGTCGTCGCGAACCTGATCGCGTCCCGCCTCACCGTCCTCTACGGGCCGAGCGGGGTCGGCAAGTCGTCGCTCCTCCTCGCGGCCGTCGCGAGGCAGCTGCGCGAGCTGCCCGAGGGGCCGCTCGTCGTGGTCTTCGCGAGCTGGGGCGACGACCCCGCGGAATCGCTCGCTGCGGCCGTCGCGGACGCTGCGGGCATCGAGCCGGCGCCCCTGCTCGACGTGGTCGAGCGAGCGCAGGCGGAGCGCGACGTCTACCTCGTCCTCGACCAGGCGGAGGAGTACTTCACCTACCACGATTCCGACCGCAGCTTCGAGACGGGACTCGCCGAGGTGGTCAACGCGACGCTGCGTGTCAACGTCCTCCTCTCGCTCCGCGAGGACGCGCTCGCGAAGCTCGACCGTCTGAAGGGCGACATCCCGAGCCTCTTCGCCAACGTCCTGCGTCTCGACCGGCTCGACCGGACGGCCGGACGGGCGGCGATCGTCCGTCCGCTGCAACGCTGGAGCGAGCTCGAGGGCGAGCCGGTCGTGGCGGAGGACGTCCTCGTCGAGCGGGTGCTGGACGGTGTCGGCACCGGCCTCATCGAGCTCGGCCCGGGCGGTCTCGGGGTCGTCGAGGGGAACGGCGCCGCCCGCGGGATCGAGGCGCCGTACCTGCAGCTCGTGATGCAGCGGCTGTGGGATGTCGAGCGCGCCTCGGGGTCGTCCACGCTACGCGCGGCGACGCTCGAGGAGCTCGGCGGCGCGGGGCAGGTCGTTGCCGACCACCTCGAGCGCGCGATCGACGCCCTCGATCCCGCGCAGCGGGAGATCGCCGCCCGGCTGTTCGACCACCTCGTCACGCCGTCGGGCACCAAGATCGCCCACGAGGCGTCCGACCTCGCCGAGTTCGCTGGGGTGACACCGGCCGAGGTCGACGGGGTCACGGCGACGCTCGCGCGGCATCGCATCCTCCGCACGGACGAGAGCGGCCGCTGGGAGATCTTCCACGACGTCCTCGCCGGTGCGGTGCTCGGGTGGAAGGGCCGCCATGACGCCGAGCGGGCCGTCGAGCGGGCCAGGGCGGAGGCGCGCCGCCGGCACCGCCGGCTCGCGTTCCTTGCCTTCGGGGCCCTCGTCGCCCTCGCGGGCATGACGGCGCTCGCGGTCTTCGCGTTCTCGCAGCGCGGGGCGGCACGTGACCAGGCGCGCTCCGCGAAGAGCGGCCAGCTCGTCGCAAGCGCGCTTTCCGTGGTCGACAGCGACCCGGAGCTCGGAGTCGCTCTCGCCGTCGAGGCGTCTCGCGTCGAGCCGACGCCGCGGGTCGAGGAGGCGCTCCGTGAGGCGCTCGACGCGTCGCGCGAGCGGGCGGTGATCGACACCGGCCACTCGATCGTCGGCATGGACGTCGACCCCTCCGGGCCGCGGGTGCTCGCCGTCGGCGACGACGGTGTCGCGCGTCTCTACGCGCTCGACGCGCGGAAGCTCCTCTGGTCGCACCGGGTCGACGGAGGTGCGGCTGCCTTCGTCGGGGGTGGCCGCTCGGTGGTGATGATCGCCGACCGCGCGCTCGTGACGGTGGACGCGGCGACGGGGAGGCCACGCGGAAAGCCGGTTCGGGTGTCGCTCCCCGGTGTGGTGGAGGAGCTCGTCCCGAGCCGGGACGGCACCTCGGCGATCGCGCTCGTCGGCAAGCCGCGGGCACGCGCGATCTCGCTCGCGACGGGAGCGTGGATCGGCCGTGTGAAGCACCCCCGTGTCGTCACCGATGCGGCATACTCGCCGGACGGGCGACTCGTCGTCTCGGGTGGCCGCGACTGGACAGGACGCATTTGGAGCGCCCGCAGGTGGGCCGAGGTCGAGGAGCCCCTCCGCGGCCACAACGGCCAGGTGCTCGCCGTCGCGTTCGACCGGACCGGTGACCGGATCGCAACGGGTAGCACCGACCAGACGGGCCGCGTCTGGCGTGTCGGCACCGGCCGGCTGTTCACGACGCTGTTCGGGCACACGGCGTACGTGAGCGACGTGGCGTTCGGCCCGGGCCGCGTGGTCGTCACCGCGAGCGGGGACGGCACGGCACGCACGTGGCGGGCCGAAGGGGTTCCGGCGCGCGTCCTTCGCGGTCACCGCGGGCCGGTGCGGAAGGCGGAGTTCGCGAACGACGGCAGCGTCGTGACCGGAGGCGTCGACGGGACGATCCGCGTGTGGGATCCGGGCACGAGCATCGACCTCGTGCCCGCGCCGCATGCAGCCGGTCCGAGCGCGCCGCGCCGCCGGGCCGTCTCCCCGGACGGGTCCGCGACGGCCGTCGCCGACGGAGACGTCGTCCGGCTGCGAACCGCCTCGGGCGCGAAGGTCCTGGCGGGACACAAGGACGCGGTCAACTCGGTCGCGTTCAGTCCCGACGGGCACCTCCTCGTGAGCGCAGGTCGGGACCACGACGTGATCGTGTGGGACGTCGCGACGGGTACGGAGACGTATCGGCTCGAGGAGGCGCAGTCGGCCTCCGTCGAGGACGCCCGCTTCAGCCCCGACGGCCGATGGCTCGTGACGGCGGGCCCCAAGTCGGCCCGGCTGTGGACGGCCGGTGGGCAGGGCGGCCGCTACCTCTACGGCCCCAAGCCGCCGGTGACCGCGGTCGGCTTCGACGCGCGCTCGCGCGAGATCCTGACACGCGAGGGGAACGGCACGGTGCGGCGCTGGCCGTGCGACCTGTGCGGGGAGCTCGACGAGCTCGTCGCGCTCGCCGAGGCGCGGCTGCGGGCGACGGGGAGGAGGCTCACCGCCGACGAGCGCGCTCGCTACCTCGACTGAAGAGAGAGGTGCGCGAGGCGGCCCGAGCGGCCTCGCGCTCCTCTCTTCCCCCCGTCGGCTCAGGATCCCGCCGAGCGCTAACCGCCCGCTAACCGGTCAGGCGATGCGGAGCGAGAACGACGCGCGGGAACACGCGTTCGGCCCGTTGCTACGCTCGACGGGTGCCCGACCTTCGCGTCACCTCCGCCTACCGCCCGACCGGCGACCAGCCGCGGGCGATCGCGGAGCTCGCCGAGTCGCTTCGCGCGGGCAACCGCGGCCAGACGCTGCTCGGGGCGACCGGGACGGGCAAGACGGCGACGATGGCGTGGGTGATGGAGCAGCTCCAGCGGCCCGCGCTCGTGATCGCCCACAACAAGACGCTGGCCGCGCAGCTCTGCAACGAGTTCCGCGAGTTCTTCCCGGAGAACGCCGTCGAGTACTTCGTCTCCTACTACGACTACTACCAGCCCGAGGCGTACGTCCCGCAGGCGGACCTGTACATCGAGAAGGACTCCTCGCAGAACGACGACATCGCGCGCCTGCGCCTCGGTGCGACGAGCTCGCTCCTGACGCGTCGTGACGTGGTGGTCGTCGCCTCGGTGAGCTGTATCTACGGGCTCGGCTCGCCCGAGGAATGGCGCGAGAAGGTGCTGATCCTCGAGGTCGGCGCCGAGCACGACCGCGACGAGATGCTGCGCACGCTGATCGACTCGCAGTACGTCCGCAACGACACCGTCCTCGCCCGCGGCCGCTTCCGCGTGCGCGGCGACGTGGTCGAGGTGCAGCCGGCGAACGTCGAGACGGCGTATCGCATCTCGATGTTCGGCGACGAGGTCGAGCAGATCTCGCACTTCGACCCGCTCACGGGCGAGGTGCTCTCGAAGCTCGACAATCTCGCGATCTGGCCCGCGACCGAGTACATCACCTCGAAGCCGACGATCGATCGCGCCGTCGACGAGATCCGGCACGAGCTCGAGGAGCAGGTGGCGAGGTTCGAGGAGGAGGGCCGGCTGCTCGAGGCGCACCGGATCCGGCAGCGCACCGAGTACGACATGGAGATGCTCAAGGAGCTCGGCTTCTGCAA
>DATBIQ010000036.1:0-6206 GCA_036556865.1 Gaiella sp. | reverse complement strand
CACGCGGAACGCGAAGGCCGTGTTCGTCGTGACGCTCCTCGTCGTGCTCGCGGCTGCGGGATCGTCGCTGCTCGTACGCCTCGGCGCCTCCGACCAGGGGACGCAGCCGACGGAGCAGACCGCGCGGCGCGCGTACGACCTCCTGGCCGAGGGCTTCGGCGCCGGCTTCAACGGCCCGATCCCGATCGTCGTCGACGTGAACGGCGACGCGGAGGCGCCGCAGCGGATCCACGACGCGGCGGACGGCCTCCCGGGCGTCGCCTCCGTCGGCGACCCGCAGTTCAACGACGAGGAGACGGTCGCGATCGTCTTCGTCACGCCGGACTCGGCCCCGCAGGACGAGGCGACCGACAGGCTCGTCGACCGGCTCCGCGACGACGTGGTGCCGCAGGCGACGCAGGGCGGCGACGCGGTCGCCTACGTGTCCGGTCTCTCCGCGGCGTTCAAGGACATCGCCGACCGGATCATGGAACGGCTCCCGCTCTTCCTGCTCTACATCGTCGGCGTCACGTTCATCGTCCTGGCGATGGCGTTCCGCTCGATCGTCATCTCGCTCACCGCGGCGATCACGACGATCATCTCCGCGTTCGTCGGCTTCGGCGTCCTGACGCTGATCGTCCAGGAAGGCCACCTGCTCGGGCTCACCGGGCTCGACACGACCGGGCCGATCGAGACGTTCGTGCCACCGATCGCGTTCGCGATCCTGTTCGGCCTCTCGATGGACTACATGGTGTTCCTCATGAGCCGCATCCGGGAGGAGCACGTCCACGGCCTCAACACGCGGGCGGCGGTCGAACACGGCGTCGCCGCGATCGGCCGGGTCGTCGTGGCGGCCGCGATCATCATGGGCACCGTCTTCGCGGCCTTCATCCTCACCCCCGACCGCATCTCGAAGGAGTTCGGGATCCTGCTCGCGGTCGCGATCCTCACGGACGCGCTCCTCGTGCGGATGACCCTCGTCCCGGCGTTCCTCACGATGCTCGGCGAGCGCTCCTGGTACATCCCGCGCTGGCTCGACCGGCTCCTGCCGGACGTCACGATCGAGCCGCCGCACGACGGCGCCCGGCCCGTCCCCGTCCGCGACCCGGAGCCGAGCGAGGCCTGACCAACGGCACGACACGAACGAAGGAGATCACCATGACCACCTCCCCGGATACGACCGCCCCCGACTTCGCCGCGATCAAGGAGCGCCAGCAGGCGACCTGGGCGAGCGGCGACTTCCACGCGATCGCCGCCCGGATCGCCCTGACCGCCGAGCACCTCGTCGACACCGCCGACCTGCACGCCGGCTGGCGCGTCCTCGACGTCGCGACCGGCAGCGGCAACGCGGCCATCGCGGCCGCGCGTCTCGGCTGCTCCGTCGTCGGCGTCGACTACGTCCCCGCGCTCCTCGACCGTGGACGCGAGCGGGCCGCGGCGGAGGGCCTCGAGGTCGAGTTCGCCGAGGGCGACGCCGAGGCGTTGCCCTTCGAGGACGCGTCCTTCGACGCCGCCATCTCCGTCTACGGCTCGATGTTCGCCCCCAACCACGAACAGGCCGCCGCCGAGCTCCTCCGGGTCACGCGCCCGGGCGGGACGATCGCGCTCGCGAGCTGGACGCCCGACGGGTTCATCGGCGAGCTCTTCAAGACGGTCGCCGGCCGCGTGCCGCCGCCCGCAGGCGTCCGCTCCCCGATGCTCTGGGGCACGGAGGAGCACCTCCGCACGCTGTTCGGCGACGAGATCACGTCGCTCGAGGTCACACGGCGCGACTTCACCTTCCGCTTCGCGTCGCCCGAGGAGCTCGTCGCGTTCTTCCGCCGCTGGTACGGGCCGACGCTCAAGGCGTTCGCCGCCCTGGACGAGGCCGGGCAGGAAGCGCTCGCGACCGACCTGGCCGAGCTCGGCCGGCGCTACGACCGCCTCGGCGGGGACGCAGCCGCCATCCCGTCGGCGTACACGGAAGCAGTCGCGATCCGGCGCTGAGCCAGGTGTTCGCGAGGGGGCCGCGGGGCGACCGCGGCCCCCTGCGCGGACCGTAGGATCACGGCATGGCGGTCGTCGTCGGCGTCGTCCTCGGCGCGGGGCTCTCCCGCCGGCTCGGTCGCCCGAAGCAGACGCTGCCGCTCGGGGACACGACCCTCCTCGGCTGGACGGTGCGCGAGGCGGAGGCGTCCTCCCTCGACCGCGTCGTCCTCGTGACGACCGCCGACGTCGAGACCGAGCGTGCCGAGGTGGTCGAGCCGAACGGACGCGACCCGTCCTGCACCGCGACGTCGCTCCGCAGCGGGCTCGCGGCGGCCGGCGACGCGGACGCGGTCGTGCTGCTCCTCGGCGACATGCCGGGCGTGGACGCGGACGTGATCGACCAGGTGCGCGCGGCGTGGGAGGACGGCCGCCCGTGGGCGCTCGCGACCGAGTACGAGGACGGCCGCGGGCACCCGCTCGTCTTCTCGGCGGAAGCGGTCGAGACGCTGCGCGCCGCCCGCGGCCCCAAGCCCGCGTGGCGCCTGCTCGAGTCCGAGCCGGACCGCGTCGCGGCCGCACACGTGGCGCGGCCGCTCCCCCGCGACGTGGACACCTGGGAGGACTACGAGGCGGTCCTCCGCGCACTCGCCCCCTAGCTCACCTGCTCCAGGGCGCGCTTCGTCAGCACCCGCGCGAGGTGGCCGCGGAACTCGGCGCTCGCCTGCGTGTCGCTCGGCGGGGCCGTGCCCTCCGCGGCCCGCTCGGAGGCGGTGGCGGGATCGGCGCCCGACCCGAGCGCCTCCTCCACCCCGCGCGCCCGGATCGGCGTCGGGCCCATGTTCGTGAGCGCCACCCGGGCCGAGCCGTTCGCGCCCACCGCCGCGACCGCGACCGTCGCCCAGTCCTGCGCGCGCCGCTGGAACTTGAGGTACGTCCAGGCGGCGCCGCCGAGCTTCGGCACGCGGATCTCGGTCAGCACCTCGTCGGGCGCGATGGTCGTCTCGAAGAAGCCGGTGAAGCACTCGCCGGCGCCGATCGTCCGCTCACCGCCCGGCCCGCGGGCGACGAGCTCGGCCTCGAGCGCGACGAGCACGCCGGGGAAGTCCGCCGCCGGGTCGCCGTGCGCGACCGAGCCGCCGATCGTCCCGCGGTGGCGCACCTGCGGGTCGCCGATCTGCCCGGCGACGTGGGCGACGAGCGGGTTCTCCTCGGCGAGCAGCGGGTCGTTCGCGAGGTCGTGGTGGCGCGTGAGCGCCCCGATGGCGATCCGGTCGCCGTCCTCGCGGACGTAGCTCAGGTCGGCCAGGCGACCGATGTCCACGAGGAGGTCGGGCCGGGCCAGCCGGAGCCGCATGAACGGCAGGAGCGAGTGTCCGCCGGCGAGGAGCTTCGCGTCCCGGCCGGAGCCGAGCAGCTCGACGGCGTGGTCGACCGACTCGGCGCGCTCGTAGTCGAACGGTGCGGGGATCACGACGCACCTCCTCTCTGGATCGCGCGCCAGACGCGCTCCGGCTTCGCGGGCATGTCCACGTCGCGGACGCCGAACGGCGCGAGCGCATCGACGATCGCGTTCATGACCGCCGGCGTCGAGGCGATCGTGCCGGTCTCGCCGACGCCCTTGACGCCGAGCGGGTTCGTGGGGCTCGGCGCGACGACGCGGTCGAGCTCGTAGTCGATCGTCTCGGCCGCGCTCGGCACGAGGTACTCGAGCATCGAGGCGGTCACGAGGTTCCCGTCGTCGTCGTAGACGGCCTCCTCCCAGAGCGCCTGCGCGATCCCCTGCGTGACGCCGCCGTGGATCTGCCCGTCCACGATCGTGGGGTTGATGACGTTGCCGATCTCGTCTACCGCGACGTAGCGCCGCAGCTCGACCTCGCCCGTCTCCGTGTCGATCTCGACGACGGCGACGTGCGCCCCGCCGGGCCAGCTGAAGTTGGGCGGGTCGTAGACGAACGTCGCCTCGAGGCCGGGCTCCATCCCGTCGGGCAGGTCGTGCGCCGTGAACGCGTGGAGGGCCGCCTCCTGGACGTTCATCGACTTGTCCGTCCCGGCCACGGTGAAGCTCCCGTTCTCGTAGCCGAGGTCGTCCTCGGCCACCTCGAGCTTGTGGGCGACGATCGTCTTCGCCTTCGCGATCACCTTCTCGGCCGCGTTGTAGAGCGCGATCCCGCCGACGGCGAGGCTCCGGCTCCCGTACGTGTCGAGCCCGAGCTGCATCGCGGACGTGTCCCCGTGCACCACCTCGACCTGGTCGATCGGGACGCCGAGCCGGTCGGCGACGATCTGCGAGAACGTCGTCACGTGGCCCTGCCCGTGCGGCGAGGTGCCGATGAACACCTGCACGCTCCCGGTGGGGAGGCAGCGGATCGTCGCCGCGTCCCAGCCGCCGGCCGCGTACAGGATCGCCCCGAGGATCCGCGAGGGCGCGAGCCCGCACATCTCGGTGTAGGTGGAGAGCCCGATCCCGAGCTCCTTCGTGTCGCCCTTGGCCCGCCGCTCGGCCTGCTCCGCGCGAACCGCGTCGTAGTCGACCAGCTCGAGCGCCCGGTCGAGCGCGCCCGCGAAGTCGCCCGAGTCGATCTCGAGCCCGGACGCGAGCGTCTTCGGGAACTCGGTGATGAAGTTGCGGCGCCGGAGCTCGGCGGGGTCCAGGTCGAGCTTCCGCGCGAGCGCGTCCATCGTGCGCTCGATCAGGTACGTCGCCTCCGGCCGGCCGGCGCCGCGGTAGGCGTCCGTCGGCGTCGCGGTCGTGAAGGCGCCCACGACCTCGAGCGAGTAGCCCTCCACGTCGTACGGCCCGCCGTAGACCCAGCCGCCCAGGATCGGCGTCCCCGCCGTGACGAGCTGGAGGTACGCGCCGAGCCCGACGGTGGCCTTGGCCCGGACGGCCTTGATCTTGCCGTCCTCGTCCGCGGCGAACTCCATCTCCTGCCAGTGGTCGCGCCCGTGGATCGTGGCGAGGTAGCCCTCCGAGCGCTCCTCCGTCCACTTGACCGGGCGGCCGAGCCGCCGGGCGAGGACGAGGGCGAGCGCCTCCTCGGCGTAGACGTTCAGCTTCGAGCCGAAGCCGCCGCCCACGTCGGGCGCGACCACGCGGAGCCGCGCCTCCGGCACGCCGATCACGATCGCGAGCCAGAAGCGGAGGATGTGCGGGATCTGCGTCGCCGACCAGAGCGTGTACTCGTCCTGGGCCGGCAGGTACTGCGCGAGCACGCCGCGGGGCTCGATCGCGTTCGGGATCAGCCGCTGCTGGCGGAACCGCTCCTTCACGGTCACGGGCGCGTTCGCGAAGATCTCGTCCACGCCGCCGGCCTCGAGCTTCCACGTGAAGCTCTCGTTCGTCCCGAACTCCTCGTGCACGAGCGGGGCGCCGTCCGCCAGGGCCTCCTCCGGGTCGATCACGGCGGGCAGCGGCTCGTACTCGACCTCGACGAGCTCGGCCGCGTCCTTCGCGAGCGCCCGCGACTCGGCCAGGACGACCGCGACGCCGTCGCCCTGGTAGCGGGCCTTGTCCGTCGCGAGCGGCCGGTGCATCGGCTGCTTCGTGTCCTCGGTGACGAGCCAGACGCACGGGAGCGTCGCGGCCCAGTCCTCGGCCAGGTCGGCGCCCGAGAACGCGGCGACGACGCCGTCGGCCTCACGGGCCTTCGAGACGTCCACCTTCGTGATCCGGGCGTGCGCATACGGGCTGCGGACGACCGACGCCCACACCATCCCGGGGAGCGTGAGGTCGTCGACGAAGCGCGACTGCCCGGTGAGGAGCTTCTCGTCCTCCTTGCGCGGGACGGACGAGCCGATGTACGAGCCTGGTGCGGTCTCGGTGGCTGCCATCGCTCCTCCTCTCAGGCCGCGGCCGCTTTGACGGCCTTGACGATGTTCTGGTAGCCGGTGCAGCGGCAGAGGTTGCCCTCGAGCGCGAGGCGGATCTCGTCGTCCGACGGGCTCGGGCTCTCCGCGAGGAGGCCGACCGTGGCGAGCACCATCCCCGGCGTGCAGAAGCCGCACTGGAGCGCGTGCTGCTCGTGGAACGCCTGCTGCACCGGGTGGAGCGCCCCGTTCGACGCGAGGCCCTCGATCGTCGTCACCTCCGCCCCGTCGGCCTGGACGGCGAGCACCGTGCACGCCTTCACGGACTCGCCGTCGAGGAGGACGGTGCAGGCGCCGCACGAGGACGTGTCGCAGCCGACCACCGTCCCGGTCAGCCCGAGCTGCTCGCGCAGGAAGTAGACGAGGAGCTGCCGCGGCTCGACCTCGGCCTC
>DATBIQ010000035.1:0-7988 GCA_036556865.1 Gaiella sp. | reverse complement strand
CTGGCCCGACGGGTAGCGTCGCGCCATGAGCGACGCGCCGCTGATCGAGGCCCACGACCTCACGAAGCGCTACGACGACTTCGTCGCGGTCGACGGGATCGACTTCGCCGTCGCGCGCGGCGAGACGTTCGGCTTCCTCGGTCCGAACGGCGCCGGCAAGAGCTCGACGATGCGCATGATCGGCGCCGTCTCGCCCGCGAGCGGCGGCACGCTCAGCGTCCTCGGGCTCGATCCCGAGCGCGACGGGCCGGCGATCCGCGAGCGGCTCGGGGTCGTCCCGCAGGAGGACAACCTCGACCTGGAGCTCGACGTCGGCGAGAACCTCCTCGTCTACGGCCGGTTCTTCGGCCTGCCGCGCGACGAGATCCGCCGTCGCAGCGACGAGCTGCTCGAGTTCGTCCAGCTCGCCGACCGCAAGGACGCGCGCGTCGACTCGCTCTCGGGCGGCATGAAGCGCCGGCTCACGATCGCGCGGGCGCTGGTCAACGAGCCCGAGCTGATGCTGCTCGACGAGCCGACGACGGGCCTCGACCCGCAGGCCCGCCACGCGCTGTGGGACCGTCTCTACCGGCTGAAGCAGCGCGGCGTGACGCTCGTCCTCACGACCCACTACATGGACGAGGCGGAGCAGCTCTGCGACCGGCTCGTGGTGATGGACCAAGCCAAGATCGTGGCGGAGGGCTCGCCCCGCGAGCTGATCGAGCGCTACGTCGAGCGCGAGGTCGTCGAGCTCCGTTTCGGCGAGCAGAACGGGACCCCGTCGTTCGACGGCCTTGCAGGCCACATCGAGGTGCTGCAGGACCGCGTCGTGATCGGCACCGACGACGGCGACGCCGTGGTGGACGAGATCCACGCCCGCGGGCTCGCCCCGGAGACGGTGCTCGTGCGGCGCTCGACGCTGGAGGACGTCTTCCTGCGGCTCACCGGCCGGAGCCTGATCGACTGATGGGCTCCGTCCGCCGCACGGTCGCGGTCGTGGGCTGGCAGGCGCGCTCGTTTCGCAGGCTCTGGCGCGGCTCCATCACGACGTCGTTCCTCAACCCCATCTTCTTCCTCGTCTCGATCGGCGTCCTGCTCGGCAGCCTGATCGACGAGTCGAACCCGAACCTCGGGGGTCTCAGCTACCTCCAGTTCGTCGCGCCGGCACTGCTTGCGACGACGGCGATGCAGACCGCGGCCAGCGTCACGACGTTTCCCGTCAGGGCCGGGCTCAAGTGGCTCAGGACGTACCACGCCGCCGTCTCGACCCCGATCCGTGTCGGGGAGCTCGTCGCGGGAATCCTCGCGTGGTGCGGCGTGCGCGTGATCGTCGCGGTCACGATCTTCGCCGCCGTCGCCGCAGTCGGGGGCGCCTTCGTCTCTCCGCTCGCCGTCCTCGCGCCACTCGCCGCGCTGCTCTGCGGGCTCGCTTTCGGGTCGGTGCTCGCCGCGATCACGTCGAGCGTCGAGGGCGACGAATGGCTCGCCGCGATCTTCCGCTTCGGCCTCGTGCCGCTCTTCCTCTTCTCCGGCACGTTCTTCCCGATCTCACAGCTCCCCCTCGTGCTCGAGGCGCTCGCGTGGGCCACGCCGCTCTGGCACGGGGTCGCGCTCTGTCGCGGCCTCGCCACGGACGACATCGACCCGGCGCTCACCGCCGTCCATGTCTCGTATCTCGTCGCGCTGACCGCCCTCGGCTCTGCTCTGACCGTCCGCGCGCAGCGGGACAAGCTGCGGCGATGAGCACGCTCGAGACCAGCCTCCGCATCCTCCCGCGGCTCCACGCGCCGCGTTCGTGGCGTCTCGTCGAGCGGAACATCGCGAGCTCCCGCGGCGCCTGGCTCGTGTTCGTCTCCGGCTTCTTCGAGCCGCTCTTCTATCTCTTCGCGATGGGCGTTGGCGTCGGCGCGCTCGTCGGCACGGTCGACGTCGATGGGCAGGCCGTCGGCTACCGCGAGTTCGTCGCGCCCGCGCTGCTGGCGGCGTCCGCCATGAACGGCGCCGTCTACGAGTCGGGCAACGTGTTCTTCAAGCTGAAGTACGCCCGCACGTACGAGGGCGTGCTCGCGACGCCGATGACCGTTCGCGACGTCGCGCTCGGGGAGCTGACCTACACCCTGATGCGCGGCACCGTCTACTCGATCGGCTTCGTCACGGTGATGCTCGCGATGGGCGTCCTCGACTCGCCGTGGGCGATCCTCGCGATCCCCGGCGCGCTGCTCGTCTCCGCGGCGTTCGCCGCACCCGCCGTCTTCGGGACGACGCTGATGCGCTCCTGGGCGGACTTCGCGTTCATCGAGCTCTGCACGCTGCCGATGTTCCTCTTCTCGGCGACCTTCGTCCCCGCGGACACCTACCCGGACGTCGTCCGCTGGCTGCTTCCTCTCACGCCGCTCTATCACGGTGTCGAGCTGCTCCGCGCCTTCACGCTCGGTGACGTCGGCTGGCTCGTGCTCGTGGACATCGCCTATCTCGGCGCCATGACGGCCGTGTTCCTCGTCCTCGCCGACCGGCGGCTCGCGAAGCTGCTGCTCAAGTAGCTACGAGAGCGCGTAGTGCAGAAAGAGGTGCGCGCCGTGGAGCCTCACCGAGCGCAGCCTGGCCTCCTCGCGCCGCTCCGGAAGGAGCGCCGCCCCCTCCACCAGGCCGTACGATGCGGCGGCGCCCCGGCCGGCGAGCAGCGGCGACACGGTCAGGAAGAGGTCGTCGACGAGACGGGCCTCGACGAGCGAGCCGAAGACATGCGGCCCGGCCTCGCTGAGGATGCGTCGGTGCCCGCGCTCCCGCAGGAGCGCGACGGCGGCCCGGACGTCCACCTCCGTCTCACCCGGCAGCACCGTGAGCTCGGCCGCGTCCGGTAGGCGGCCGGCGAGCCGCGCGGCGCCCGACTCCGTCGTGAGGACGATCGCGCCGTCTCCGAGCACCGGGTGGTCGTGCAGGATCGACCCCGAGGCGGTGAGGATCGCGACGCGTGGGCTTGCCTCGTACCCGAGCGACCGCCGGAGCTCGGCGAACCCGTCCGCGCCCGGGGGATAGACTGTCTCCGGCCGCCAGCGCCCCGTCGGAGACGCCCGCAGCGTGCCGCTGCCGATCAGCACGAGATCCGCCGCCGCACGCAGCGTCCCCATCACGAAGCGGTCGGCCTCGCTGCCGCCGCTGATCACGCGGTTCGATCCCGGCAACCCCGGGATCGCGACGACGCCGTCGACCGTCGCGACGAAGTTCGCGTAGAGGCAGCGCTCGGGCAGCGCAAGGTCGCCGCCGTAGGGCCGGCGGAGCGCCGCGGGCAGCTCCAGATCGTGCCCAGGCGCCTCGTGGAGAAGCTCGAAAGGCGTGAGCCCGGTCACCGCGCGAGCTCGAGGAACTCGCGGCGCAGCTCCGCATCCCGGTAGGCGCCGCGCCACGCGGTCGTCGTCGTCCGAGAGCGCTCCTCCACGCCGCGCATCTGCGTGCAGAGATGCGATGCCTCGAGCCTCACCGCGACCCCGAGCGGGTCGACGAGGTCGACGAGCGTGTCCGCGATCTGCTCCCCGAGGCGCTCCTGGACGGTGAAGCGCCGCGCGAACAGGCGGACGAGCCGCGTCAGCTTCGAGATGCCGATGATCCGCTCGCCGGCGATGTAGCCGACGTGCGCGTGGCCGAAGAACGGAAGCGCGTGATGCTCGCAGAGGGCGGAGAACGCGATCGGCCCCTCGACGACCTGGGCGAACGGCTGTCCGGCGCCGTCGCTCTCCGTCGGAAACGTCGTCACGAGCTTCGGGTCGCCGTCGTATCCGGCAGTCGCGTCGTACAGCGCGCGCAGGAACCGCTCGGGCGTGGCGCGGGTGCCCGGGGTGTCGAGCGGCAAGCCGAACGCGTCCAGGATCTCCGCCACGTTCCCGCGGAAGCGCTCCCAGTCGTCCGCCGGGATGTCACGCGGCTCGGCCAGCTCGGGGGCGGCGGAGGGCAGCTCGATCACGGTCTCGGACATCGTTGTGGCTCCTTCCTGGTCAGGTGGTGACGGCGACGAGAGCGAGGCAGAGGGCGATCGCCGTGTGCTGCGTGGCGAGGCCGAGGTTGTGGAGGATCCAGAGCGTCGAGAGTCTCGGCGGGCGGCGCACGAGGCGGTCGGCGAGCCGATCCTGTGGCGCGTAGACGAGCTCGTAGAAGCGCCGCGCAAGGCCGCCGCCTTCGGGCATCGCCTGCGTGCCGGCGTGGAGGCGCCGGAGGTTGAAGTTGAGGCTCAGCACGAACGTGGAGGCGAGAAAGCCGGCGAGGGCGAGCAGCGGGCGGCCCGCCGCGTAGCCGATCGCCGCGAAGAGCGCCCCGTTCGCGACCAGATCGCAGTCCGAATCGAGGTAGCGCCCGAAGGCCGTCTCGCGACCGGCGGCCCGCGCGAGCGCGCCGTCCGCGCCGTCGAGGACCGTCTTGAGGACGAGGAGCGCCGCGGCCGCGAGCAGCTCGCCGCGCGCGAGCTCGACGGCGGCCGCGAGGCCCGCCGCGAGCCCGGCGAGCACCACGGCGGGCGGCGGCACGCGAAGCGGCAGCAGCGCGAGGACGACGACGTGCGCGAGCGGCCGGTAGAGGGCCTCGGCGACGAGCTCACGCGTCGGCGTCGGTTTGCGCGAGCGGCGGAAGAGGGAATGATCGGTGCCATGAGCGCGACCGACGGCTGGACCGAGCGCGACGGAGCCCTCGAGCGCGAGCTCGTCTTCGACGGCTTCCGCGAGGCGATCGCGTTCGTCGACCGGCTGGCCGATCTCGCGGAGTCGGAGAACCACCATCCCGACATCGCGGTCAGCTACAAGCGCGTCACCGTGCGTTGGACGACGCACTCCGCGGGAGGCATCACGGACCGCGACCGCGAGCTGGCCGTCCGCACCGACGAGCTGGTCTGAGCTCACGCGAGCAGCTCCCGCAGCTGCTCGTCCCCGACGGGAGCGCCGGCGCGGATCAGCTCCGTCGCCGCGTCGACCTTCCCCCAGACGTCCCAGAGGAGAAAGCCGCGCGGACGCCCGTCGGCGCCGAGGTAGGAGACGACGCCCTTGCGGTGCGGCTCGGCCCATTCGGCGCGCGTCTCGAGCCGCGAGTCGAGCTCTCCGACCGCCTCGTAGCCGAGCTCGAAGAGGTCCGAGTAGAAGAACGGGAGGTGGTCGTACGGCTCGTCCGCGCCGGCCATGTTCCGGCCGACCTGCCGCCCGTGGCTCTTCGCGTGATCCTCGTGCTCGACGCGCAGCTCGTGGCCGAGGTCGCGGGCGGGGAAGCGCGCGACGTCCCCGGCGGCGAACACGTCGTCGCGGCCGGCGACGCGGCCACGGTCGTCGACGGGGATCCCGTTGTCGGCCGGTAGCCCTGCGGCGGCGGCCAGCTCGTCTCGCGGCACGATCCCGAGGCCGGCGACGACGAGGTCGGCGTCGACGTTGCGCCCGCCCTGGAGCGCGACGCGGAACCCGCCGTTCGCGCGCTCGACGGCGTCGACGAACGCGCCGTGAACGACGTCGACGCCCTTCGCGCCGTAGTGCTCGTTCAGCGACAGCGCGAGGTCGCGTGGGAAGAGGCGTGCCCCGATCGCCTCCTCGGGAAAGACGATCGTCACCGCGCAGCCGTTCGTCGTCAGCGCCGCTGCGAGCTCCGACCCGATGAACCCGCCGCCGATCACCGTCACGCGCGTGCCCTCGGTCGCGGCCGCACGGACGGCGTGGTAGTCGGCGAGGGTGCGGTAGTGCACGACGCCCTCGGGCGCGCCCGGAAGGTGCCGCGGGCGTCCGCCGGTCGCGAGCAGGAGGCGCTCGTAGCCGTAGCTCTCGCCCCGGTCGTCGGTCGCCGTGCGCGCGTCGAGGTCGAGGGCGACGATCGTGCGCCCGAGACGGAGGTCGACGCCCTCCGCTTCGGTCCCCCGCCAGATCGAGCTCTCCTCCTTGCCGAGCCAGAGGCCCTTCGTCAGCGGCGGCCGCGCGTACGGCGGGTCGGGCTCGTCGCCGACGAGCGCGATCGCGCCGTCGGGGTCGATCGAGCGGATCCCCTTGCACGCGGCGTCGCCGGTCATGCCACCGCCGACGACCAGATACCGGTACCTCGTCACGACTGCACTCCTTCTTTAGACCACTTACTGGTACTATAGAGCAATCACTGCGATGGATGCGCTGCAAGCGATCGGTGACCAGGGGCTCCGCGAGACGCTCGTCTTCGTCCGCGGCGAGCAGCGCGCCGTGAGCATCGACGAGGTCGCAGCCGCGCACGGCATCCACCGGAACGTCGCGCGCCGCCGGCTCGAGCAGCTCGTCACCGCAGGGCTGCTCGTCGCGGGTTTCGAGCGACGCACCGGCCGGAGGGGCCCGGGGGCCGGTCGCCCAGCGAAGGTCTACTCCCCCGCTCCCGAGACGAGCGGGATCGAGTTCCCCGAGCGGCGCTACCCGGAGCTCGTCGCGCTGCTACTCGACGACGTGTCGACGGCTCGTCGAGAGGACGTCGGTGTGCGGTTCGGGGCGATGCTCGCCGCCGCGGCGGGCGTCGAGCCGTCCGCCGACCGGCGCGTCGCCCTCGAGCGGCTCTGCGACGCGCTGGGAGCCCTCGGCTTCCAGGCCCGCCTCGACAGCCTCGGCGACGACCGCGCCGAGATCGTCACCCCGACGTGCCCGCTGCGACCGCTCGTCGTCGCGGATGCCGCTGCCGCCGACCTCGACCGCGGCGTGTGGCGCGCGCTGGTCGCGGCCGCCCTCGACGGCGTCGGCCCCGACGACGTCGGCTGCAACGCCCACGACTGCCTCGAGCCCTGCTCGTCGTGCAGGATCGTGATCGGCCTCGAGCCCGCACAAGCCGACTGAGATGCCTCGCGTCTACCAGGGGGATCTCGCTCCCGTCCGCGTGGACGACGTGGCCCCTCCCGCCCTAGCGACGCCCGTTCGCCGCGAGGGTTAGTTCGCCTTGCCGATCAGGTGGTGCCAGGGGCGCCACCACCGTGTGAGACCGGCGTGGTCGCTCCCGCCCTCGCGGGCGATCGCGAGGACGTCCTTGTGGGTCGGTTGGCCGAGCCGCTCGTGCGTCCACACGATCACCGCGTCGTTGCCCTCGAAGAAGCACAGGACGTGGCCGCCCGGCTTGTCGGGCCCGTGCAGCCACGCGCGCTCGCCGCCCCACGAGAACGCGTTGCACTTCCCCTTGTTGCGCTCGATGTCGGAGTGCGCGTCGAGCAGCTCGCTGTAGGCCGCCTTCAGCGCGGCGGCGTTCGGGTAGTCCGAGATCTCCCAGCGGTCGGGCATTCCCCCCGACGGGAGGCAGACGGCCGTCTGCAGGGCGCCGGGCTCGGCGACCGTCTGCACGTGGCAGTCGCGCCAGATCGCCTCGGGGACGATCGCGTCGAGGCCCGCGTTCGCGGGGAGGGCAGCCGCCGGTGAGCCACTCTGGAGCAGCGATGCGGAGCCGCCGTCCGTATGGTCGCCGGTCGTGAGATACACCACTCCGGCCGCGGTCAGCGCCGCGAGGCCGGCGACGCCGGCCGCGAGCTTCCAGCCGAACTGCCGCGCCGGCTTGCCGAAGAACATGAGCACCCACCGGTTCGGCGCCGCCTCCGCGTCGAGCTCCGAGTAGACCTGGAGCACGTGAATCGGGTCGGCGATGTTCTTCAGGTGCACGCGGCCCCGGTCGCTGAACGTGAGCCCCTCCATGCGCCCCGCGAGCCGGTACGTCGCCTCGCTGACGATCACCTCGCCTCCGTGCGCGCGGCCGCAGAGCCGGGCCGCGACGTTGAGCGCGGCACCGCGGAAGCCGCCGTCCTCGAGCGAGACCGCCTCGCCCGAGTCGATCCCCATGCCGACACGGAGCGGCAGGTCGTGGTCGGTCTCGGCTTCCTCGGAGAAGAGCCCCTGCAGGTAGACGGCGGAGCGGATCGCCTGCCGCGCCGACGTGAACACGGCGAGCGCCTCGTCGCCCCGGATCTCGACGACCTCGCCGCCGTGCGTCTCGACACCGTCCGTGACGAGCTCGACGAACCGCTCGGAGAGCCGCGCTGCCGCCTCGTCCCCGAACTCGTC
>DATBIQ010000034.1:0-3128 GCA_036556865.1 Gaiella sp. | reverse complement strand
GCCTACACGAACGTCCCCACGGGGCTCGAGTGCGGGCTCGAGGCGGTCTACTACTACGACCCGCCCAACATGACGTACCCGTTCGGGACGTACGCGGTCGTCGTCGAGATCGACCGCGGCACGGGCGCGTGGAAGGTGAAGCGCGTCGTCGCCGTGGACGACTGCGGCGTGCGGATCAACCCGATGATCGTCGAGGGCCAGATCCACGGCGGCCTCACGGAGGGCTTCGCGATCGCCGCGATGGAGCTCATCACCTTCGACGAGGACGGCAACTGCATCGGGGCCAACTTCATGGACTACCTCCTCCCGACCTCCTGGGAGACCCCGTCCTTCGAGCTGGGCGAGACGGTCACGCCGTCGCCGCACCATCCGCTCGGGGCGAAGGGGATCGGCGAGTCGGCCACGGTCGGCGCGCCGGCCGCGTTCGTGAACGCGGTCGTCGACGCGCTCGCGCACGCGGGCGTGCGGAACCTCGAGATGCCGGTCACCTCCGACAAGGTGTGGGCCGCGCTTGCGGAGGCGGGCCTGGCCGAGTGACGAACGTGCTCGTGGAGGCCGGCCGGCTCGCCGCGGAAGGGCGGCCCTTCGCGCTCGCCACCGTCGTGGACGTCGAGCGCCCGGCGTCGGCGCGCCGCGGCGACCGCGCGCTCGTGACGCCGGACGGCGCGCTCTCGGGCTGGGTCGGCGGCGCGTGCACCGAGTCGACCGTCGTCCGCGAGGGGCTCGCCGCGCTCGCGGACGGCGAGGCCCGCGTCGTCCGCGTCGAGGGAGGCTGCGCATCGGAGGGGACGATCGAGCTCCTCGTCGAGCCGCAGGTGCCGGAGCCGCTGCTCGCGGTCGTCGGCGACGGGCCGGCGGCGAGGACGCTCGCGGCGCTGGCCGAAACGCTCGGCTGGCGGGTCGCGCGCGAGCTGGACGAGCGTGCGGACGCCGTCGTGGTGGCCTCGATGGGGCAGGGCGACGAGAACGCGCTCCAGGCGGCGCTCGCAGGACCGGCCGGCTACGTCGGGCTCGTTGCGAGCGCGAAGCGCGGGGCCGCCGTGCTCGCCGACCTCCGCGCGCGCGGCGTGGACGAGGAATCCCTCGCGCGCGTCCGCTGCCCCGCCGGGCTCGACCTGGGCCCCTCGACGCAGGAGGAGATCGCCGTCGCGATCCTCGCCGAGCTCGTCGCCTGGCGCCACACGCGGCCCGACTCGCCCGTGGACGCCGTGATCGCCGCGCCGGCCGAGGCGGTCGACCCGGTCTGCGGGATGACGGTCGCCGTCACGCCCACGGCGATCTCGCTCGACTTCGAGGAGGCGACCTACTACTTCTGCTGCGAGGGCTGCCGGACGAGCTTCGAGCGCGAGCCGGGCCGGTTCCTCGGCGCGCGCCGGTGAGGGACGTCCTCGATACCCTCGCCCGGTGGGCCGCCGCCGGGACGCCGGTGGCGACCGCGACGGTCGTCTCGACGGAGCGCTCGGCGCCCCGCGATCCGGGCGCGGTGCTCGCGGTCTCGGAGGGCGGCGACGTGGCGGGCTCGGTCACGGGCGGCTGCGTCGAGCCGGCGGTCTTCGCCGAGGCGCGCGAGGTGCTCGCGGGCGGCGGCCCGCGGCTGCGCACGTACGGGATCGCCGACGAGGAGGCGTTCGAGGTCGGCCTCCCGTGCGGCGGGACGGTGCACATCTTCGTGGACGCGCTCGACCCCTCCCTCGTGGAGCCGCTCCGCGAGGCGGTCGCGGCCGAGCGGCCGGTCGCCCGCGTCGTGCCCGTGTCGGGTCCGAACGCCGGCGCCGAGCGGCTCGTCTACGGGGACGAGGCGGCCGCCGACGAGGTCGCCCGCGCGGCCCAGGAGCTGCTCGCGGCGGGCGAGACCGGGCTCGTGAAGGTCGGCGGCGAGGAGGTGTTCGTCGACGCGTTCGCGCCGCGGCCCGACCTGTACGTCTTCGGCGCCGTCGACCACGCCGCCGCCCTGGCCGAGATCGGGCGGTTCCTCGGCTTCCGCGTCACCGTCTGCGACGCGCGCGCCCGCTTCGTCACGCCGGAGCGCTTCCCGACGGCCGACGAGCTCGTGGTCGAGTGGCCCGACCGGTTCCTCGAGCGCGCGCCGGTGGACGAGCGCACCGCGATCTGCGTCCTGACGCACGACCACAAGTTCGACATCCCGGCGCTCAAGGTGGCGCTCGAGACCGACGCCGGCTACATCGGCGCGATGGGCAGCCGACGCACGAACGAGGACCGCGCCGAGCGGCTGCGGGCCGAGGGCGTCTCCGACGAGGCAATCGCCCGCATCCACGCCCCGATCGGCCTGAAGATCGGCTCGCGCTCGCCGCAGGAGGTCGCGGTCGCGATCGCGGCCCAGATCGTGCAGGTGCTCCGCTCACCCAAGCCCGAGGAGGCCCTCACGCGATGAGGATCGACAGCTCGTTCACGGTCGACGCTCCGCCCGAGCAGGCGTGGGCGCTGCTCATGGACGTCCCGCGCGTCGTCCCGTGCATGCCCGGCGCGAAGCTCGACGAGACGGTGGACGACTCGCACTGGAAGGCGACGATGCAGGTGAAGATCGGGCCGATCGGGCTCACGTTCGCCACGGACGTCGAGCGGACGGAGGCCGACGAGGCCGCGCGGAGGGTCAAGCTCGCCGCGAACGCGCGCGAGACGCGCAACCGCGGGCGGGCGAGCGCGACGATCGAGTCCACGCTCGCCCCGCAGGACGGGAAGACGCGCGTCGACATCGCCACCGACCTGACGCTGTCGGGCTCGGTGGCCCAGTACGGCCGCGGGATGATCGAGGACATCTCCTCGCAGATGATCGCGAGCTTCGCCGCGTGCCTCGAGGCCCAGCTCGGCGAGTCGACGGAGCACGCGGAGGCGGCCGTCGCGGCGCAGTCGAAGCCGATCTCCGGGCTCTCGCTCTTCTTCGGGTCGCTGGCACGGCGGATCAAACGGCTGTTCGGAAGGAGGTCCCAGTGACACAGGTCGCGGTGACGGTGAACGGATTGAGCCAGGAGGCCGAGGTCGAGCCGCGGCAGCTCCTCGTCTACTTCCTGCGCGAGCAGCTCGGGCTGACCGGGACGGTGGTCGGCTGCGACACGTCCTCGTGCGGCGCCTGCACCGTCCTCCTCGACGGCGAGTCCGTGAAGGCGTGC
>DATBIQ010000033.1:0-11328 GCA_036556865.1 Gaiella sp. | reverse complement strand
AAGCTGCTCAAGCGTGCCGACGGCACGGAGCAGCCGTTGCCGTCCAAGTGCGACAACGTGGTCGTCGAGCCCGGCGACATGCTCGTCTACCGCACGGCGGGCGGCGGCGGCTGGAAGGACAGGCTCGACCGCCCCGCGGAGATCGTCGCACGCGACGTCTCCTTCGGGCTCGTCAGCCGCGAATGGGCGAAGGAGGGCTACGGCGTCGTCCTCGCCGACGACGGCTCCGTCGACGAGGCGGCGACCGAGGCCGAGCGCGGCCGCCAGCGCTCCGAGCGCGGCGACGCGCCCGCGTTCGACTTCGGGCCGGAGCTCGGCGACGTGATCGCCCGCTGCAAGGAGGAAACCGGCCTCGACGCGCCGACGCCCGCAACGCCGCTGCGGTGGTCACCGCTCGAGCCGGCGGACGACGCCCTCGCACGCGTCCGGGCGGGCGACGGCGTGTGACCCACGGCGGATGACGATGCACCACGAGGGGTTTCACGGGCGCGCCGGCTTCGGCCGGCGGCCTGCCCTCGTGGTCGTCGACGTCAATCGCGGCTTCACCGATCCTGCCTCGCCGCTCGTCTGCGAACTCGACGGCGTCGTCGAGGCGATCTGCCGGCTGCTCGACGGCTTCCGGGCGGCAGGGCACCCCGTCGTCTTCACGACGGTCGCCTACGACGACGCGGCGAAGCAGGCAGCCGCGGCGTTCATCGCGAAGGTGCCGGCGCTGCTGACGCTGGAGGCGGGCAGCCCGTGGACGGAGATCGACCCGCGCCTCGCCCCACTCGCCGACGAGCCGGTGCTGACGAAGCTCTGGGCGTCGGCCTTCCACGGGACACCGCTCGCGAGCCTCCTCACCGCCCATGCGTGCGACTCGCTCGTCGTCACCGGCGCCTCGACGTCGGGCTGCATCCGCGCGACCGCGGTGGACGCCCTCCAGCACGGGTACCGCGTGCTCGTCCCCCGTGATGCCGTGGGCGATCGCAATCCGGCGGCACACGAGGCGAACCTCTACGACATCGATACGAAGTACGGTGACGTGGTGACCACCGCCGACGTGCTCGCCGGGATCGAGGCCTCGTCGTGATCGTGCGCGACGCGGGCGCGACGTGGCAGGTCGTGCTCCAGCCCGAGCACGCGGAGCTATCCGAGGAGGTGGCGCGCGCGTGGGCCGACCGCGGCCCCCGTCACACGTCGGTCGTCCTCGCCGCGCGTCGCCACGACGACGGGTGGGCGACCTGGGAGCGCTCACCGATGGTGGACGGCGACGGGAAGCCGGTCTCGTTCCTCGACGTCCACGTGCCCGCGCATCTCGCGTTCTACCGCGCAGGGATCGCGGCGATCACCGACGAGGACCCGTACGCCGGGCTGCTCGTCTCGATGCACGGTGCGGGGATCTACCGCCAGCGGTACGGCTCGGACACGTCGCTCGGGCTCACACGCGCTCCGGAGGCGCAGGCGCTCGTGGACGCCTTCGTCGACGAGCAGGAGGCGGCGTTCCCCGCGCGCATGGCGGAGGCTGGAGTCGACGACGAGCTCCGTCTCGCGGACTACCACCGGCTCCAGTGGTTCGACCGCTTCTCCCTCGCGTTCTGCCTGCGCGAGTGGGACGAGCCGGGCGAGAGCTTCGAGGTCGGTGCGTTCCGCTTCGAGCCGATCGCGCCCTGGACGGCGCGGGTCTCTCCCTGGCCGTTCGCCGAGCGGGAGCTCGAGTGCTCCCTCGTCCGGCGGTCCGTGCCGAAACGCGCCTGGCGCCAGGAGGAGTTCCGCGAGGCGTTCTTCGGGCTCCCTGCCGAGCGGGTCACGATCCGGTTCGCGGAGTAGGCCGTGCCCGGCGAACGTCTCAGCTGGCTCCGCGTGCCCACCGAGGACGAGCTCCCGCAGGATGTCCTCGAGCTGTGGCGGCCGTCCCTCGAGAAGCTCGGCTTCGTTCCGAACGTGCTGCGCCTGTACGCGCTCCGCCCGAGCCGCCTGCTCGCGTGGAATGCCTGGTACGAGGAGGCGATGAAGGGCGATTCGGGCCTGACGAAGGCCGAGCGGGAGATGATCGCCGTCGTGGTGTCCGTCGCCAACGAGTGCCCGTACTGCATCGCGGCGCACGGTGCGGCGCTGCGGAAGCTCACGAAGGACGCCGCGCTCGCCGATGCGATCGCAGCCGATCACACGACTGCTCCGCTGGAGCCACGCGTGCGGGCGATGCTCGACTATGCCCGTGCGCTGACCCTCCGGCCGGCCGCGATGAGCGAGGACGACGTGGTCGCGCTCCGTGACGCGGGATGGAGCGACGAGGACGTGATGGACATCGCGGAGGTGACCGGGCTGTTCAACATGTCCAACCGGATGGCCTCGGGTCTCGGCTGGGCGCCGAACCCGGAGTACGAGTCGCTCGGCCGCTGAGGCCCGACTGCGCGGTTCCACCGCCTGAAAGCGCTGCTACGCTCGCATCCGGGTGGACCACGTTCTCGTCCTGAACGCAAGCTACGAGCCGCTGAACGTGTGCTCGACACGTCGGGCGCACGTGCTCGTCTGGAAGGGCAGGGCCGAGGTGGTGGAACGGTACGACGAGCCGCTGCGAACGTCGACGAACACCTACGTCCGCCCTCACGTGATCCGCCTCGTGACGTACGTCCGCGTGCCACGGTCGGTCAAGCGGCGCATCTCGCGTCGTGCCCTCTTCGCTCGCGACGGCTGGCGCTGCGTCTACTGCGGCGACAGCGCCGGACGGCTCACGCTCGACCACGTCGTGCCGCGCTCGCGCGGCGGCGACTCGGTGTGGGAGAACGTCGTGACGGCATGCGCTCCCTGCAACCTCCGCAAGGGCGACCGGCTGCTCGAGGAGACGCACATGAACCTCGCGCGGCCACCGCGCGCGCCCTCCCCGGTGCTGTTCATCAGCCTCGCGCTGCACCGCGTGCCCGAGGCGTGGGTGCGCTACCTCCCGGGCGTCGACCACGCGGGCGGCGTCGCGGCAGAGGCCGCCTGACCGCCCGCCGCGCCTAGGCGGCGACGGTCTCCCAGCCCTCGTCGCGATCGGCGCGGTACGAGCCGAACACGCGGAGACGCGCGGTCTCTCCGCGCATCTCGGCCAGCGCGGCGGCGACCTCCTCGTCGAGCGGGTGCCCGCCGAGCACGCAGTCGAAGCGGTAGTCGAACGGACGCGACGGGATCGGTCGCGAGACCAGCTGCACCATGTCGATGCTCCGGCGCGCCAGCGGCTCGATCGCGGTGTGGAGCGCGCCCGGCCGGTGGTGGGTCTCGAAGGTCAGGGCCGTGCGCCACTCGCCGTGCCGGCGGTCGAGCCGCGTGTAGGGCGCGAGCGCCGCGAACCGCGTGTACGCCTCGTGGTCGCCGACGTCGTCCGCGATCACCGCGAGCGAGTGGAGCCGGGCCGCGCGGCCGCTCGCGATCGCGACGACCGCCGGATCGCCGAGCTCGGCAACGGCGGCAGCCGCGTCGCCGGTGGTCGGCGCGACGGTCGCGGTCGCCCACGGCATCGACGCGAGCAGCTTCCGGCACTGGTCGAGCGCGACGGCGTGCGAGCGGATCTCGCGGACGTCCTCGAGCGCGATCTTCTCCGGCCCGACGAGGCAGTGACGGATGGGGAGGATCGCCTCGGCCACGATGGACAGCGCCGAGTCGTAGAGCAGGTCGTGCGTCTCGTTCACCGGCCCGGCGAGGGAGCTCTCGATCGGCAGCACGCCGTACGTGCACGTTCGGGCCGTGACCGCCTCGACGACCGCCTCGAAGGACGCCTGCGCGACCAGCCGCGCGGCCGGGAACAGCCGGTCGCACGCGACGGCGCTGTGGGCCCCCTCCCGGCCGGGGTAGGCCACCGTGTTGTCGTTCTGGCTCATGCCGCGACGCCGAGCGACCGCAGCACCGCGTCACCCATCTCCGTCGTCGTCGCCTCGCCCCCCAGGTCGGGCGTCGGAGCGGCTTCGAGGGCCGCGTCGACCGCACGCTCGAGCGCCGCGGCCTCGTCCGGGCGGCCGAGGCCGTGGTAGAGCATCAGCGCGACCGAGCGGAGCATGGCGGCCGGGTTCGCGATCCCCTGCCCTGCGATCTGCGGGGCCGAGCCGTGCACCGGCTCGAAGAGCCCAGGTCCTCCGTCCCCGAGGGAGGCCGATGCGGCCAGCCCGAGGCCGCCGGTCACCGCGGCGGCGACGTCCGAGAGGATGTCGCCGAAGGTGTTCTCCGTGACCACGACGTCGACGCTCTCCGGAGCGGTGACGAGCGTCATCGCGAACGAGTCGACGAGGACGTGCTCCAGGGGCACGTCGGGGTACTCCGTCTCTCCCAGCTCGGTCACGACGTCGCGCCAGAGCCGCGAGGTGTGGAGCACGTTCACCTTGTCCACCGAGGTGAGCCGCGACCCGCGTTCGCGTGCGATCCCGAAGGCGCGGCGCGCGATTCGCTCGACCTCGGGGCGCGAGTACTCACAGGTGTCGAACCAGGTGCCGTCCTCACGCGTGCCCTTCGCGCCGAAGTAGAGGCCGCCCACGAGCTCACGGACGATGAGCAGGTCGATTCGCGGCGCCCGTGCCGGGCGAAGATTCGCGTAGACGCCGAGCTCCCTGCGGAGCGCGAGCAACCCCTGCTCGGGACGGACCGGCTGACCCTCGAGCTCGGGGAGCCCGACCGCGCCCAGCAGCACGGCATCCGCCGCACGGCACGCGGCGAGCGTCTCGTCGGGCAGCGGGGCGCCGTGCGCGAGGATCGCGTTCCCGCCGAACGGATGCTCGGTGTGCTCGATCCGGAGCGCGTCGAGCACGCGAAGCGCCTCGGCGGTCACCTCCGGCCCGATTCCGTCGCCGGGCAGGACGGCGACGTACGTCACGCGATGACGTGGGTCGCCTCGTACGCCGCGATCGCGTCCTCGTGCTCGAGCGTGAGGGCGATGTCGTCGAGGCCGTTCAGGATCCGCTCGCGGGTGGCGTCGTCGAAGGCGAACGGCACCTCGCGGCCATCCGGGGCGACGATCACACGACGCTCGAGGTCGACGGTCATCTCCGAGCCCGTGTCGAGGTCGACACTCTCCATCAGGCGGTCGACCTCGTCGTCGGGAATCGTGATCGCGAGCATCCCGATCTTGCCCGCGTTCGTCCGGAAGATGTCGCCGAACGACGGTGCGACCACTGCGTCGAAGCCGTAGTCCTGCAGCGCCCACGCCGCATGCTCGCGAGAGGAGCCACAGCCGAAGTTGCGGCCCGCGAGGAGGATCGACGCGTTGCGGAACTCGGGCCGGTTGAGCTCGAACGCCGGACGCTCGTTCCCGTCCTCGTCGAAGCGCCAGTCCTGGAAGAGGAACTCCCCGTAGCCGGTCCGCTCGATGCGCTTGAGGTACTGCTTCGGGATGATCTGGTCGGTGTCGACGTCGGGGCGGTCGAGCACCGCGACGCGTCCGGTGACGGTGCGCAGGGGCTTCATACGGCGACGGGCTCCTGTTCCAGCGCGCGCACGTCGACGAAGCGGCCGTGGAGCGCGGCTGCGGCTGCCATCTGCGGGCTGACGAGGTGCGTCCTCCCGCCTCGCCCCTGCCGGCCCTCGAAGTTGCGGTTCGACGTGGAGGCGCAGCGCTCTCCCGGGGCGAGCGTGTCGGGGTTCATCCCGAGGCACATCGAGCAGCCCGCGAGGCGCCACTCGAAGCCCGCCTCGACGAAGATCCGGTCGAGCCCCTCGTCCTCCGCCTGGCGGCGCACCTGCGCCGATCCCGGGACGACCAGGGCGGTCACGTTCGGGGCGACCGTGCGTCCCTCGACGATCGCGGCCGCGGCACGGAGGTCCTCGATGCGCGAGTTCGTGCAGGAGCCGATGAAGACCTTGTCGATCCGGATGTCCTGGATCGCCTGCCCCGGACGGAGGTCCATGTACGCGAGCGCCCGCTCGGCCGCCGCCCGGTCGTTCGGGTCGTCGTACGACGCAGGGTCCGGCACCGAGCCCGTGACCGGGACGACCATCCCGGGGTTCGTCCCCCACGTGACCTGCGGGACGAGGTCGGCGACGTCGACGACGACGTGGGTGTCGTACGTCGCGCCCTGGTCGGTCGCGAGCGCGCGCCAGGTCTCGACGGCCGCCTCCCAGTCGCTTCCCTTGGGCGCGTGCTCGCGGCCCTCGAGGTATGCGAACGTCGTCTCGTCCGGCGCGATCATCCCGGCCCTCGCGCCCCACTCGATCGACATGTTGCACACCGTCATCCGCTCTTCCATCGAGAGGGCGCGGATCGCCTCGCCGCCGTACTCGACGACGTAGCCGACGCCTGCGTCGACCCCGACCTGGCCGATCGCGCCGAGGATGAGGTCCTTCGCCGTCAGCCCGGGCGGACGCTCGCCGGCGAACTCGAGGAGCATCGTCTTCGGGCGCTGCTGGTAGAGCGTCTGCGTGGCGAGCACGTGCTCGACCTCGGACGTGCCGATCCCGAACGCGAGCGCTCCGAGCGCTCCGTGCGTCGACGTGTGGCTGTCGCCGCAGACGATCGTCTTCCCCGGCTGGGTGAGTCCGAGCTCGGGCCCGATCACGTGCACGATGCCCTCGTGACCCGAGCCGGTGGCGTGGAGCCGGACCCCGAACTCCTCGGCGTTCGCGCGGAGCGCGTCGAGCTGCGCCTTCGCCATCGGGTCGGTGACGGGCCCGGGGAGAGTCGGCACGTTGTGGTCCATCGTCGCGACGGTGAGCTCGGGACGCCGGACGCGCCGTCCCGCGAGGCGGAGGCCCTCGAACGCCTGTGCCGACGTGACCTCGTGGACGAGGTGCAGGTCGACGTAGAGAAGCGCGAGCCCGTCCTCCTCCACGACGACGTGTGCGTCCCAGACCTTGTCGAACAGCGTGCGCGCCATGCGTGCCAATGGTACGCGCCTGTGCCGGCTCAGGCCGCGGCCGCCTCCAACCGGTCGAGGAACGCGTCCGCGTCGGCGGCGATGTGCACGGGCGCGTACGTGAAGGAGACGGGACCGAGCGTCTTCAGGCCGTCGCCCGTCACGAGCAGGGCGACGCGGTCGTCGCGGCCGACCTCGCCGGCCGCCACCGCGGTTCGCAGGGCGCCGAGCGTGACGCCCGTCGCCGTCTCGCCGAACACGCCCGTCGTGCGGGCGAGGAGCGCCATGTTCTCGCCCACGGCGTCCTCCGCCACGGCGTGGATCGAGCCGCCGGAGTCGCGTGCGGTCGCGACCGCGAAGTCGCCGTCGGCCGGGTTGCCGATCGCGAGCGACCGCGCGATCGAGTCCGGGCGGACGGGCGTGACCGTCGTGCCCTCCCGGAACGCCGTCGCGACCGGGGCGCAGCCCACGGCTTGCCCGCCGATCTGGCGCGGCGCGGGGCCGTCGAGCAGGCCCAGCGAGCGGAGCTCCGAGAACCCCTGGCCGACCTTGTGGAACAGGGCCCCAGACGCGATCGGGATCGCGACGACGTCCGGTGCGCTCCAACCGAGCTGCTCGGCGAGCTCGTAGGCGAGCGTCTTCGAGCCCTCGGCGTAGTACGAGCGGAGGGTGACGTTGACGAAGCCCCACTCGAGCTCGAAGGAGAGCTCCACCGAGAGTCGCGAGCAGTGGTCGTAGTGGCCGTCGACCGCGTAGATCGTCGGGCCGTACGCCGCCGCGGCCGCCAGCTTCTCCGGCTCGAGGTCGGCGGGTACGAAGACGGCCGCGTCCATGCCCTCTGCCGCCGCCCGCGCGGCGACCGCGCCCGCGAGGTTCCCCGTCGACGAGCAGGAGAGCGTCGTGAGACCGAGCTCCTGCGCCTTCCGCGCGGCGACCGCGACGACGCGGTCCTTGAAGGAGTGCGTCGGGTTCGCGGTGTCGAGCTTGAGCCAGAGCTCGCCGACGCCGATCTCCTCCGCGAGCCGTGGCGCGGGGACGAGCGGCGTGAAGCCGGGCGCGAGCCGGGGCTCATCGGGAGCCGAGACGGGCAGCAGCTCGTCGTAGCGCCAGAGGTCGCGCCGCCGCCCCTCCAGGCGTTCGCGCGTGAACGAGGCCCGGACGTGGTCCCAGTCGTACACCGGGTCGAGGGGGCCGAAGCAGCGGCTGCACGAGCCGACTGCCTCGAGGGGGTGCTCGGTCGCGCAGACCCGGCAGGAGAGGGAAATGGCTGACACGGGTGGAACCTCCTTCGTCGCTCGACACATCCGTCCGGGTTTGGCACCGGGCCCTCTCACGAGGGGGGTTGCCGAGGCGTCACAGGGCCGGTCCCTCAGCCTCTCTCGATGTGGAGCGGGACGAGTCCCGCGCCGCAGCACACTCTATCGGCCCCGCCGTCTCTGCACGACAGCCCTCTTTCGAGCGGCCGGCCTCCCGGTTGACGAGCGTCGGGGCCGCGTCGTAGGCTCGACTGACATGTCACAACGGCATGGAGCCGCGAAAGGGGAGACGCGATGACCCATCCGATCCGTGCACTCTCGGCAGCGCTCGCCGTCCTCGGCGTGGCGCTCGTGGCGGCGCTGAGCGTCGCCTCCGCCCCGGCCGCAGGGCCGGGCGCAGGCGCGCCCGGCAACGCGAACGGCCAGCTCGGCCTGGTCGGCATGGACCACGTCGGCATCACCGTCCCGAACATCGGCGAGGCCGTTGCCTGGTTCGAGAACGTAATGGGGTGTGTGGCGCCGCTCAGCTTCGGGCCGTTCTCCGACGCGACCGGGACGTTCATGCATGACCTGCTCGACGTGCATCCGCGGGCGGTGGTCGAGCAGATCACGATGGTGCGCTGCGGCCGCAGCGCGAACATCGAGCTCTTCAGGTACACGGCGCCCGACCAGCGCACCACGTTCCCGAAGAACTCCGACTGGGCCGGGCACCACATCGCCTTCTACGTCACGGACATCGATGCCGCGGTCGCGTACATGGTCTCGAAGGGCGCCGAGAAGTTCCTGGGGCCGCTGCCGGTGACGGAGGGCCCCGCCGCCGGGCAGTCGATCAACTACTTCCGCACGCCGTTCGGGACGTACATCGAGCTGATCAGCTACCCGAACGGGATGGCGTACGAGCGGGACCCGAGCCGTCCGCTCTGGTCGCCGAAGCGGAACGGCACCGACCCGGTCGTGACGAGCGTCCCGGGCCTGCTCGGGATCGACCACGTCGGCATCACCGTGCCGAGCGTCCCGGAGGCGGTCGCGTGGTTCGAGAACGTGCTCGGCTGCTCCTCGCCGCTCGCCTTCGGCCCCTTCGCCGGCGTGGGCGGCTTCGTCGACGTCGACCCCGCCGCCGTGATCGAGCGGATCCAGCACGTGCGCTGCGGCGACGGGCCGAGCGTCGAGCTCTTCCAGTACTCCTCACCCGACCAGGACCGGACGTTCCGCAAGAACTCCGACTTCGGCGGCAAGCACATCGCGTACTACGTCCGCCACATCGACAGGGCTGTCGCGCGCCTGGAGGCGCTCGGAGCGCACAAGCTCCTCGGCCCGCTCCCCGTCACCGACGGTCCCGCCGCCGGTCAGACGATCAACTACTTCCGCACGCCGTTTGGCACGTACGTCGAGCTGATCAGCTATCCGCAGGGCGAGGCGTACGCCGCGACGGCGCCGATCCCGCTCTGGGACCCGCGCGACAACCGGCCGTAGCGTCGAGGGGGCGGGCCGCTCGGCCCGCCCCCTCACAGCTCCTCGTAGTGCGAGACCGTCACCGCGCCCTGGGACGCCGACGAGACGAGCGTCGCGTAGTTCGCGAGCGCGCCGCGGCGGTAGCGCGGCTCGGGCTCGGTCCAGTCCGCGAGGCGCGCCGCCAGCTCCGCGTCGTCGAGCTCGACGTCGAGCACGTGACGGTCGACGTCGATGACGACGATGTCGCCCTCGCGCAGGGCTGCGATCGGCCCGCCCTTCGAGGCCTCCGGCGCGACGTGACCGACCATGAACCCGTGGGTCGCGCCCGAGAAGCGCCCGTCCGTGATGAGCGCGACCGACTCGGAGAGGCCCTCGCCGACGATCGCGCCGGTGACGTGGAGCATCTCGCGCATCCCGGGGCCGCCGTGCGGGCCCTCGTAGCGGATCACGACCACGTCGCCGGGTGAGATCCCGCCCTCCTTGACCGCGGCGAAGCAGTCCTCCTCGGAGTCGAACACGCGGGCGGGGCCGCGATGGACGGTGCGGTCGTGTCCTGCGAGCTTCACCGCGCAGCCCTCGGGAGCGAGGTTGCCGTAGAGCACCGCGACGCCGCCTCGCGCCTTGAGCGGCGTGTCGATCGGGACGACGACCTTCTGGCCGGGCGTCTCGCCGGCGCCCTCGGCGTGCTCGGCGAGCGTCTTGCCGTCGACCGTGCGGGCGTCGTCGTGGAGGAGCCCCGCGCGGCGGAGCTCGCGCGCGACGAGCGCGACGCCGCCCGCTGCGTACATGTCGTTGGCGTGCCAGCGGCCCCACGGCTTCATGTCGGCGACGATCGGCGTCCGTGCCGAGACGCGCTCGAAGTCGTCGATCGTGAAGTCGATCCCGAAGTCGCGGGCGATCGCGACGAGGTGGAGGACGGCGTTCGTCGAGCCGCCCGTCGCCGCGACCGACGCGACGGCGTTCTCGAACGACTCCTTCGTCACGTACGAGCGGGGCGTCACGTCGTCGCGCACGAGCTGCACCGCGAGCCGGCCGAGCTCGTAGGCGGCCTCCTCCTTCGCGCGGTGCAGCGCCGGGATCCCGTTCGTGCCGAAGGGCGAGAGGCCGAGGAAGTCGAGGATCGTCGACATCGTGTTCGCCGTGAACTGGCCGCCGCAGGCGCCCGCGCCGGGGCAGGCGACGGACTCGAGCTCGTGGAGGTCTGCGTCCGTCAGCTTCCCCGCGGCATGAGCGCCGATGCCCTCGTAGACGTCGCCGATCGAGACCTCGCGCTGCCGGTACAGCCCCGGTGCGATCGAGCCCGTGTAGGAGACGACCGCCGGGATGTCGAGGCGCCCCACCGCCATGGCCGCGCCGGGGTTCGTCTTGTCGCAGGCGACGAGCATCACGAGGCCGTCGAACAGGTGGCCTCGCGCGACGAGCTCGATCGAGTCGGCGATCACCTCGCGCGAGATCAGGGACGCGCGCATCCCGGACGTCCCCATCGAGACCCCGTCCGACACCGCGATCGTGTTGAACTCCATCGGCGTCCCGCCCGCGTCGCGGACGCCGCGCTTGACGTGCACGGCCAGGTCCCGCTGGTTCAGGTTGCAGGGCATCGTCTCGATCCACGTCGTGCCGACGCCGACGATCGGCTTCGCGAGGTCGTCGTCGGTGAAGCCGGTGCCCTTCAGCATGGCGCGGGCTCCGGCCCGGTCGGGCCCGTCGGTGAGCGCCGCGCTACGGCGCTTCGCGGGGTCGGTGGGGGTGTCGTAGGGAGTCGTCACGGGTCGCCTCTCTCGATCGGGTTGGACGGGTCGCGGCACCATTCGCTGAACGAGCCG
>DATBIQ010000032.1:0-12781 GCA_036556865.1 Gaiella sp. | reverse complement strand
TGCGGGTAGAGCGCGTAGCTCTGGAACACCATCGCGATGTCCCGCTCGCGCGGTGTCAGGTCGTTGACGACACGGTTGGCGATCCGGATCTCGCCCTCGCTGATCTCCTCGAGGCCTGCGAGCATTCGGAGCGCGGTCGTCTTGCCGCACCCCGAGGGGCCGACGAGGACCATGAACTCTCCGTCCGCGATCTCCAGGTCGAAGTCCTCGACCGCTCGCGTCCCATCGTCGTAGACCTTCGCCACGCCGTCGAAGGCGATCTCAGCCATAGCGCACCTCCTCGCGCGCGAGTCTAGACGGCGAGGTCTGTCCCCGCAGGGGATTGGCCCCTACGGGGCGAGTCCCGCGGTGATGCGGGCGGCCTCCCGCGCCTGACGCTCGTACGGGCTCCGGTCGTATCCCGTCCGGAGGTAGCTCAGCGGCATCCGGAGCGGGCGGTGCTGCATCTGCCACACGTGGCACAGCTCGTGCGTGATCAACCCCTCGGAGACGTCGGCGGACCGCAGCAGGATGACGAAGTGCGTCGCGAAGCCGTCGTAGCGACGCCACGGCCGGAGACGGAAGAGCCACGGGGCGACGAGGATGCGCACGTGCGCGATCCGAACGGGGCGCGGCCACCAGTCCAGCCGGTCGAGCCGCGCCTTCGCGCGGACGAGCCGAGGGTCGGCCATCGGGGAGGGTCAGCCCTTGGGGAAGGGCTGCAACTGGAGGAGCGCGTCGCGCCCGCCGATGAGCTGGTAGATCCCGTAGTAGAGGTGCGGCCGCGTCAGCTGGTCGACGCGGCGGGCGATGTCCTGCCGCATCTGCCCGGGCTGGATCGACGAGCCGGCTCCGGGCAGGATCCGCTCGAGCGGTTGCGTGAGCAGTCCCGGATTGAGGCGCTCGAGGACGTCGCGTCGGAACACGAGGACGACGCCGTCGCTCCCGTCTGCCGGCATCGGTCGCAGGAAGACGGTGACGTTGTCGACCGTGGGGTCGAACTTCATCGTGCGCAGGGCGAGCTCGAGGCCCATCCGGCGGACGAGGAGCCCGCGGTCGGCCGAGGCGGTCCCCGGGATCACGCAGCCCTGACCGGTGCCGCAGACCGAGAACTGGATCGCGTCGCTGGGGATCTCGACCTTCGTGTCCTTGTCCTCGAGGCCGTCGGCCGGCCGGAACAGCTGGTAGCGGACGCGCAGGAGCCCGAGCTGACCGTCCTGGAGCGTGTTGCGGCTGGCGACGACGTTCGCGAGCTCGTCGCCGTTCCCGAGGCGGTAGGAGCGCTGCACCTGCTCGGCGATCTGCATCGCGCCGAGCTCCCCGGGCTCCGTCGGCTGGAAGCGGGCGGCCGGCTCGGCGGCGCGCGGCGTCGACCCGTTGTCGTGGAGCGCGACGACGATGAATGCGCCCACGGCGATTCCGGTCACGAGGGCGAGCGCGATGTAGAGGAGGTTGAAGCGCTTGCGGTAGCCGGAGAGCCGCGCGCGCTCCTCCCGCGGAGGCGGGTCGCTCGCGACGGGCTCCGCGACGGGCGCGTCGACCATGCGGGGCGGATGCTGGACGCTCTCGCTCACGTGCTCTCGATTTCCTTCGGCCGCGCGCGCTCCGGCGCCGAGATCGTGAAGAACGGCGGTGGCCACGTCGCTTCGTCGCCGTAGTCGAGCTCCGGGATCCGGATGCCGACCGAGTCGAGCAGGTCCATCAGCTCGTCGCCGAAGATCTCCTTCTTGTCCATCAGGACCTCGGCGATCCTGTCGAGCCCTTCGCGGTTCGTGGTCGCGAGATTGTGCGCCACGACGTACGCCTGCCCGATGATCTGCGCCGCGGCACGCCGCTTGGCAGGGTCGGAGAGGGCGCCCGCGACGGGGTCGGGGGCCATCGGGCCGCCGCCGCCCATGCGGTTCATGATCTGGAGGCCGATGCCCTCCAGGCGCTCGAGAGCGCGCGTGCGCGCCTCGGCCTCGCTCTCGCCGTCCTTCGGCGTGGCGAAGAACGGCTGCGGGCCCATCGCCGCGGCGCTGACCATGCCCGCGGCCTGCGCCGTGACGGACGCCACGTCGCCGCCGACGCCGGTGGAGTTCTCGTTGTAGAAGACGCGCTCGGCGGCCATCGCGCCGAGCCCCCACACGAGCTGCGCGAACATCTCGCTCTGGAAGCGCGCGAAGCGCTCCTCCTTCTCGCGTGCCTGGTGGTGCCCGCCGGAGTCGCCGCGTCGCCGGATGGAGAGCCGCGTCGACTCGAAGTCCTTCATGAACGCGTGTCCCGCGATCGCGTGTCCCGCCTCGTGGATCGCGATGGCGCGGCCCTCGCGCTCGACGTACTCGATGCCGATCGCCGTCCCGGACTCGAGCGTCGTGATCGACTCGACCAGATCCTCCCAGCTGAATCGCTCCCGACCCGAGTGGTGCGCGATGGTCAGCGCCATCGACGTCACCTGCTCGATCATGGCCGGGGAGTACCCGTTCGTGACGCGCGCTATCTCGTCGCGCCGCCTCGGCATGTCCAGCTCAGGGTCGTGCGAGACCTTGTTGATGTAGAGGTCGATGATGTCGAGCCGGTCGTTCTTGGTCGGCGTGCGGAACCAGACGTGGCGTCCCATCCGGCCCGGGCGGATCAGCGCCGGGTCGAGCCGGTCGATCGGGACGTTGGTCGCGCCGATGAAGTACACCTGCTCGTCGCGCGGGCGCGGCGCCGGGAGCCGGAGCGACCGGCCGCGGACCCTGCGCGGGACGATGAAGCTCGCGTCGAGCAGCGTGTTGGTCTTGTTCGTGATCACGCGCTTCATGAACGGCGGGTTGTCGATGCCGTCCATCACCACGAGGAGCTGGTTGAGCGCCATGCCGCCCATGCCGCCCATGCCGCCCGGGAACATGAAGCCGTAGAAGCGCATCATGCTCGCGGCGAAGCCGCTCGGTCCCACGGTCGGCGTCTCCCGGCTCGTAAACAGCTTGTCGCGCCAGGCCTTCGTCTCGAGTACGAGGTCGCCGGACGGGTTCAGCGATCCCCAGGGGCCGAAGAACAGGTCCTCGTGAATGCTCATGGGGCTGAGCGGCGGCACGTTGATCGCTCCGCCGAAGCCTCCCTGCCCGAGCGCCTGGCGTCGCATACCGACGGCGTCGATCTCGTCGATGAAGACGATGCACGTGCCACCCCACTTGCGCGCGGCGCGCTTTGCCTTCCAGGCGAGGTAGCGGACGACGATCGCGTCGATCCCGATGAACGTCGCGGCGAAGCCGGAGCCCGGAATCGACACGAACGGCGAGTTGAAGCCCGTCGCGAGCGCCTTCGCCAGCATCGTCTTGCCCGTCCCGGGGGGGCCGAAGAACAGCACGCCGCGCTCGCGCTTCCCGCCGTGACGCTCGAACTGCTCGCCCGACTGCCAGATCGAGACGACGCGCCGGACCTCCTCCTTCGCCTCGGCCTGACCGCGCACGTCGTCGAGCTTCACGCCCCATTGCGCGTCGCCCGGCTCGAACGTCTTGATCTGCGTCAGGTTCATGGCGAGCAGCGGGCCGAACAGGATCCCGAAGTTCGCGATGAAGAGGAAGAAGACGAAGACGACCTGGATCCAGAGGGCGGGCGACGAGAGGATCGTCCCCATCCCGTCGAGGATGAAGCCGATCGTGCCCCACCACGTCCCGCCGCGGAAGAGCCAGACGATCGTGATGAGCACGAAGAAGAAGACGAAGATCTTGAACCAGAACCGCCAGAACCACGCGCGGCGGCGGCTGACGACGTCCTCCTCGCGGAGCTCGCGGCTCTCGACACCGAACAGGCTCGGCGAGGGGATCAGCTTTCGGAAGAGGAGGTCCGCGAAGCCGCGGAAGACGACGACGAGCGCGACCGTCGCGATCAGCGCCTTCCACCACGCCATCCCGTTCTCGTGTGTGAACCAGACGTAGACCGCGGGCGACGTGAGGACCGCGACGACGGTCGCCGAGCGCGAGAGGCGCTTCCAGCTCTTCGCCAGCTCCTGCGAGGCCTCGGCCTGCGGGAGCCCGGCGAACGGGGGATCGGCAGTCGCCATCGAATCAGTGTACGCAGCGGGTTCTTCGCCTAGATGTTGGCACACTGTTAAGCGCCCGCGCGGTCCGTGCCGGCTTCATCGGCGCTCGGACGGGCCGCTGCTAGCGTCAGCCGCATGACACAGGCGACGCTCCACACCAGCGAGGGCCCGATCCAGCTCGAGCTCTATCCGGACGAGGCCCCCAAGACGGTCGAGAACTTCACGAAGCTCGCCGCGGACGGCTTCTACGACGGCCTCTCGTTCCACCGCGTGATCCCCGACTTCATGGTCCAGGGCGGGTGCCCGCGCGGGGACGGGACGGGCGGTCCGGGCTACACGTTCGAGGACGAGTTCAACGAGCACAAGGTCGCGCGCGGCGCGCTCGCGATGGCAAACGCCGGCCCGAACACGAACGGGTCGCAGTTCTTCATCGTCACGGCCGATGCGTGCCCGTGGCTCGACGGCAAGCACACCGTGTTCGGTCGCGTCACCTCGGGCCAGGACGTCGTCGACCGCATCTCGCTGGCCGAGCGGGACCAGGGCGACCGGCCCCGGGCCGACATCACGATCGACCGGGTGGACGTCGCATAGCGATCGGTGTCCGACCTCGAGTCGGACACCAGTGAGTAGGCTCGTCGGATGGACCTCGCAGGCAAGACGGCGATCGTCACCGGCGCGTCCTCCGGGATCGGGGCAGCGACCGTGCGTCAGCTCCGCGAGGCCGGCGTCCGCGTCGCCGGTGGCGCCCGACGCGTCGACCGGGTCGACGCCGACGTGGCCCTGCCGCTGGACGTCACGGACGAGGCTTCGAGCCGCGCCTTCGTCGACGCCGCGGTCGAGGCGCTCGGCGGGATCGACATCCTCTTCAACAACGCGGGGCTCGCCCTCACGCGCGTCCCGTTCGACGAGTCCACGGAGGAGGTTGAGGCGACCGTCCTCCACACGAACGTGGACGGCGTGCTGCGCATCACGCGGCTCTGCCTGCCGCACATCCGCGACGAGGGGCACATCCTCTTCATGGGCTCCGTCGCGGGACGCCAGGCGTACCCGCACGGGGCGTCGTACATCGCGTCCAAGTTCGCCGTCCGCGGGTTCTCGTACGCGCTGCGCGAAGACCTGCTCGGCCGTCCGATCCGCGTCACGACGGTCGACGCGGGGCTCGTCGAGACCGAGTTCTCGCTCGTCCGCTTCGGCTGGGACAGGGAGAAGGCCGACGCGGTCTACGAGGGGCTCGACCCCGTCACGCCGGACGAGGTCGCGGAGTGCGTGCTCTTCGCCCTCACGCGGCCGCTGCACGTCAACCTCGACGAGATCGTGATCAAGGCGCTCGCCCAGTCGAGCGGTGCGCGGGTGGTGCGGAGGGAGCGGTAGCCCGTGTCCCTCACGATTCTCGAGGGCTCGACGTTCTGCATCTGCGACGAGCTCGGCGACGTCCAGGGCGGCGTGTGCGGCCTCTACGCGCACGACACGCGGTTCCTCTCGACGCTCACGCTCACGGTCAACGGAGCCCCGCCGCTCCTCCTCTCGTCCGGCCGCGTCGAGTACTTCTCGGCCGCCTTCTACTCGCGCAACCCGCTCGCGGGCGGGCTCGAGCAGGACGTCCTCTCGATCGCCCGCCACCGCTTCGTGGGAGACGGGCTGCAGGACCACGTCGTGATCCGGAACGAGACCGGTCATCGGCTCTCCTTCACGGTCGAGCTCGACTTCGCGACGGACTTCGCGGACATCATCAGCGTCAAGCAGCACGACTTCGCCCTCGGCGACCCGCTCCACGCGGCCGAGCTGCCCCCGCCCGCCGAGGCGCACTACGACGAGCGTGCCGGCCGCGTCGTCCTCGAGGAGGGCGACGGGCGCACCGGGAGGACCCAGATCGTCCTCTCGCGCACGGGGACCGGGCGGGCCGGGGTCGTGCGCTTCCCCGTGACGCTCGCTGGCCACGAGGCGTGGGACGTCCGGGTCGACGTCGCGGTCTCGCTCGACGGCGCGGTCGAGCACCCCGAGCACGTCGAGCGCCGGTTCGGTACGGAGCGCGCGCGTGTCCGGGAGGCGTTCGAGGCGTGGTCGCTGCAGCTGCCGCGTCTCAAGACCACCTCGGACGAGCTCCGCCATTCGTTCGACCAGTCCGTCGCCGACCTCGCCGCCCTCCGCCTCCGCGCCGGTGAGGGGCCCGGCCCGCTCCCCGCCGCCGGGATGCCGTGGTTCATGACCGTCTTCGGCCGCGACACGATCATCACGAGCCTCCAGACGATGCTGCTCGGGCCGGAGCTCGCGATCAACGCGCTCGAGACGCTCGCCGCGCTGCAGGCCCAGGAGGAGGACCCCACGATCGACGCCGAGCCGGGGAAGATCCTCCACGAGCTCCGGTCGGGCCGCGCCGCGGAGAAGTGGTTCGCCCGCTACTACGGGACGGTCGACGCGACACCGCTCTACCTCGTCCTGCTGTCGGAGGTGTGGCGGTGGACGGGCGACGACGACCTCGTGCGGCGCCTCCGCGCGCCGGCGCTCGCGGCCCTGGCCTGGATCGACGACTGGGGCGACGGCGACGGTGACGGCTTCGTCGAGTACGAACGGCGCTCCGCCGGCCTCGAGAACCAGTCGTGGAAGGACTCGGGCGACTCGCAGCGCTTCCGCGACGGCCGTTTCGCCGAGGCGCCCATCGCGCCCGCGGAGGTGCAGGGCTACGTCTACGACGCGAAGGCCCGCCTCGCGGAGCTCGCACGCAGCGCATGGGACGACGAGCCGCTCGCCGTCCGGCTCGAGGCCGACGCGGCAGAGCTCGCCGCACGCTTCGACGAGGCGTTCTGGGTGCCCGAGCGCGGCGGGTACTACGCGCTCGCGCTCGACGGCGACAAGCAACGCGTCGATGCCCTCTGCTCGAACATGGGGCATCTCCTGTGGAGCGGGATCGTGCCGGAGACGCGCGTCGAGGCGGTCGTCGACGCGCTGATGAGACACGAGCTCTGGTCGGGATGGGGCGTGCGCACGATGTCGAAGTCGGATGCGGCCTACAGCCCGCTCAGCTACCACAACGGGACGGTCTGGCCGCACGACACCGCGCTCGCGGCCTGGGGTCTCGCGCGCTACGGCCGTTGGGAGCACGTGCACCGGATCGCGCGCGCGTTGCTCGAGGCGGCCGGCCACTTCGAGTGGTCACTTCCGGAGGTCTTCGCGGGGTTCGACCGCTCCGAGACGCCCTTTCCGATCGCCTACCCGAGCGCCGCCCGCCCGCAGGCCTGGGCGGCGGGAACGCCGATCCTGCTCCTCCGGCTGCTGCTCGGACTGGAGCCGGACGTCGCGGAGCGACAACTCTCGATGTTGCCCGGCGCGACGCCGGTCCCGGGATTCGGCATCATCCTCGAAGGCGTCCGTGCGCTCGGAGCGAGATGGGACGTATCGTGCGGCGCCGGTGAATCCCGCATCGAGCTCGTCGAATGAGAGTCGCCGTCCTCAGCCCCGTCTGGTTTCCGGTGCCGCCGGCCGGTTACGGCGGCATCGAGTGGATCGTGGCGCTCCTCGCCGACGGCCTCGTCGACGCCGGTCACGACGTCACGTTGTTCGCGTCCGGCGACTCGCACACGAAGGCGCGGCTCGAAGCCGTGTACCCGGTGGCTCCGAGCGAGTGGATCGGGCACACGTTCTGGGAGCTGCGGCACGCGATCAACTGCCTCGGCCGGGCGGAGGACTTCGACGTGATTTCCGACCACACGGGCATGCTCGGGCTCGCGCTCGGGTCGCTGGGCCCGACACCGCTCGCGCACACGGTGCACGGCCCGCTGTCGGGCGAGCCCGGCGCGATGTACGAGGAGATCGTCGCGATGCTGCCCCGCGCGGCCCTGATCGCCGTGTCCGACGACCAACGGGGGCCGCGGCCGAACCTTCCCTGGGTCGCGACGTGCCGCAACGCGCTCGACCTGTCCGTCTACCCGTTCAAGCCGGAGCGTGGCGACTACCTCCTCTTCCTCGGGAGGATGACCGCGGACAAGGGTGCGCACCGGGCGATCGCGACGGCGATCGAGTGCGGTCTGCCGCTCAAGCTCGCGGGGAAGTGCCGTGAGCCGCTCGAGCAGCAGTACTTCGACGAGCTCGTCCGTCCGTACCTGTCCGAGGCGATCGAGTACGTGGGCGAGGTGACGCACGCGGAGAAGGTCGACCTGCTCCAGCACGCGCGGGCGACGCTCTTCCCGATCGAGTGGGACGAGCCGTTCGGGCTCGTCATGATCGAGTCGATGGCGTGCGGGGCGCCGGTGATCGCGACGCGGTTCGGCGCCGTGCCCGAGGTGATCGAGGACGGCGTCACGGGCGTGATCGTCGAAGACTGGCGGGAGATGGGCGCCGCGCTCGATCGCGCCGACGCGATCGACCCGCAGGTCCAGCGGCGCGCCGTCGAGGAGCGCTTCTCGCCGCAGCGGATGGTCGCCGACTACCTCGCGGCATACGAGGCGACGATCGAGCGGTGGGCGTAGGCCCTCGGCCTGTGGCGGGCGTCAACGTCCTCGGCGAGCCGCTCGAGCCGTGCGGGTTCGCGCCGCTGACGGGATTCTGGCGCGATGGCAGCTGCAGGACGGGCGGGGAGGACGTCGGCGTCCACGCCGTCTGCGCGGTGATGACGGAGGAGTTCCTCGAGTTCAGCGCCTCCGTCGGCAACGACCTCTCGACGCCGCAACCGGCGCTCGGGTTCGGCGGGCTCGTCCCGGGCGACCGCTGGTGCCTCTGCGCGGGACGCTGGCAGGAGGCATTCGAGGCGGGCGTCGCGCCGCCGGTCGTGCTCGAGGCGACCCACGCGCTGGCCCTCGAGTTCTCCTCGCTCGCCGACCTCCGCGCCCACGGCGAGTGAGAGCGTGGGTGCCAGGCTTCAGCCTGGCTCCGACACCATTTCCCGGCGCGGCCTGAGACGGTGCGCGACGACGTGCCGCTCCTGGAAGCCCTGACGGAGGATGTTGCGATAGGACGCGCTCGGCCGGTCGTCGCGGAGCTCGCCGGTCTCGGTCACGAGCCTGCGGCAGCCCGCGGCGACGGCGCGCTCGATCCGGGCGGCGAACAACGCCCCTTGCCCGCCCTTGCCGCGGTGCTCGGGCAGCGTCGCCGCCAGCCCCAGGTAGGCGCCCTCGTCGCCGATCCAGACGGCCGCGGCTGCGGCAGGCCTGTCCCCGTCGAGCGCGAGGAAGGCGGTCCACCCCGGAAGCGAAGGGACTGACTCGATCATCCGGCGCGAGGCGTCGGGGAGACCGTAGGAGGTCGTCACGATCCGCGCCCAGTCGGCGGCGCTCCGCTCGTCGACCTCGGTCACCGCGAGTGACGTCTCCCCGGGACGGGGAGGCTCCGGGGGCCGCTCGAAGAGCATCCAGCCCCAGCCGCGCTCGAGACCGCGGGCCTCGAGGAGCGGATCGAGGCGCCCATCGGCCGACGGCGCGACGGCGACGTAGAAGGCCGCGTCGCCCATCGTCTCGAGTGCGCGGTCGAGCGTCTCCTCGTCGAGCGGCGCATCGACCCCGAGCCCGACAACCCGGTTCAGCATCGGCGAGTCGGGGGCGTGCGGCGCGCGGAGGCAGACGGCCCCGTCCACGACGACTGCGTCGTTCGCGTAGAGCGGCAGGTAGGCGTCGAGGGAGACCCGCTCGAGCGTATCCACGGCTACCGGGCGTCGGTGTGGAGCGCCTCGAGCCGCTTGCGCCAGAACCGTTCGAGGCCGAGGTAGCAGTGCCAGTACGGGGCGGCGCGGGCGTACGCGTCCGCCTCGTCGGGGTCGGATGCGGCGACGTCCGCGCGCGCGGCGGCGACGAACGTCGCCTCGTCCATCCCGTGGCCCGCCCGGTCGGCCCAGCTGCGCATCGTCGCGCGCAGCGCTTCGAGATGGCGCTCGACGTCGTCGAAGACGCCGAAGTGCACGAGCGCGAGGCGGCGCGGAGAGCGGCGCTCGATCTCGTCGAGCGTGCGCTCCCACGCGTCGAGGTCGATCTCGGGGGGCGGCGTCGGTGCGAACACGAACCGGCCGGGCGCGATCCGCACGCCGGCGGCGTCGCCGTTGTAGAGGGTGCCGTCCTCGTGCTGGTAGGAGACCTGGTGCCAGGCGTGACCCGGCGTCGGGAAGCAGGCGAGACCGGCGACCCTGTCGGCGACGACCCGGACGTTCGCCTCGGGAACCGGCACGAGCTCTCCCCAGAGCTCGTCGAACGCCTCGCCGTAGAGCCTCCGCGCGCTCGCCTCGAGCCTGCTCGGGTCGACGAGGTGCGGCGCGCCGACCTCGGAGACGTGGACCGCGAGCGACGGATGCTCGCGAACGAGCGCGCCCGCTGCGCCGGCGTGGTCGAGATGGATGTGGGAGAGCAGCAGGTGTCGCACGTCCCGCAGCTCGACCCCACGGCCGGCGAGGGCGTCGTGGAGCGCCGGCAGGCAGCTCGTCGGGCCGCAGTCGAAGAGCGCGAGGCCGTCGTCCGTGTCGACGAGGTATGCCGCGATCCGGCGCTCGTCGCCGCAGTGGAGCAGGTCGAGGGGCTCGTGGCTCACGCTGAGGAACCGTAGTCGGGTTACCCGTACCACGCAGAGGTGCGGCGGAGGTCTACCGTCGAGAGACGCGCGCGATGACTTTCGAGCGGCCCGGCGGTCATTGCTGCGACAACCGACAAGGGAGGCTCACATGCCTGCACCAACGATGGTCGTCGGCGCTCCGTGCTGGATCGACCTCTACAGCTCGGACCCCGACAGGGCCAGCGCGTTCTACGGCGAGCTCCTCGGGTGGACGGCGCAGGCGCCGGAAGAGGGCTTCGGCGGGTACTTCATCTACACGAAGGACGGCAAGGCGGTCGCCGGCTGCATGCGCAACGACGGGTCGATGGGCTACCCCGACGCCTGGGGGATCCATCTCATGACCGACGACGTCGCGCGCACGGCGCAGGCCGCGCCCGAGCACGGCGGCGCGGTCGAGATGGGGCCGATGGAGGTGGCCGAGAACGGGAGCTCCGCCATGCTCAAGGACCCGGGCGGCTCGATCGTCGGTGCCTGGCAGCCGAATCGGGTGCAGGGGTTCGAGGTCACCGGCGAGCCCGGCGCCCCCGCGTGGTTCGAGCTGCACACGGGCGCGTACGACCAGGCAGTCGCCTTCTACCGCGAGGTCTTCGGCTGGGACGCCCACGTGATGAGCGACGCCGACGACTTCCGCTACACGACTCTCGGGGAGGGGGAGCAGGCGCTGGCCGGGATCATGGACGACGGCGCAGAGCCCTCCGGGTGGAACGTCTACTTCTCCGTCGAGGACGTCGACGCCGCGCTCGAGCGGGTCGAGGAGCTCGGCGGGAAGATCGTCGAACCCGCCCAGGACACGCCCTACGGCCGGCTCGCGAGAGCCGCCGACCCGACCGGCACGGCGTTCCGGCTCATCGCGAGCCCCGACGCCTGACCGTGCTCCGGTCCCGGTGCCCGGTCGTCGCCGGGCGCCGGGACCGCCCTCATGCTCGGGCGGGCGTGGCGGCCAGCGCGCGGGCGAGGTCGGCGACGAGGTCGTCGCTCGACTCGATGCCGACCGAGAGCCGGACGAGATTCGTCGGCGCCGCGAACGGCCCGGTGGCGGTGGAGGCGTGCGTCATGCGGGCCGGGTGCTCGATGAGGCTCTCGACGCCGCCGAGGCTCTCCGCGAGCGTCCATACCTCGGTGTGGGCGACGAGCTCGACGGCCTCCTCCTCCGTCTCGACGAGGAACGAGACCATCCCACCGAAGTCGCGCATCTGACGCGCGGCGATCTCGTGGCCGGGATGCTCGGGCAGCCCCGGCCAGAGCACCCCGGTGACCCGCGGGTGGCCGACGAGGAACTCGACCACGGCGCGGGCGTTGGCGCAGTGACGCTCCATGCGGACGGCCAGCGTCTTGAGCCCGCGCAGGACCAGCCACGCGTCGAACGGCCCCGGCACGGCGCCGAGCGACTTCTGGAGGAAGAGAAGCCGCTCGGCGATCGTCGGGTCGTTCGTCGCGGCGAAGCCGCCGACGACGTCCGAGTGGCCGCCGAGGTACTTCGTCGTCGAGTGGAGGACGATGTCGGCGCCGAGGTCGAGCGGCGCCTGGAGGTAGGGCGTCGCGAACGTGTTGTCGACGACGAGCAGCGCTCCGGCCGCGCGCGCGGCGCTCGCGACGGCGCCGATGTCGACGATGTTCAGCAGCGGGTTCGTCGGAGACTCGATCCACACGAGCCGCGCGTCCGCGAGCTGCGCCGCCGGATCGGTCGAGAGCTCGTCCGGCGTCGCGTACGTGAAGCGGTAGCCCTTCGGCTCGTACACCTGCGAGAACATCCGGTACGTGCCGCCGTAGACGTCGTTGACGCAGACGACGCGGTCGCCGGGATCGATCAGGTGCATGATCGTCGAGGTCGCTCCGACGCCGGAGGCGAAGGCGTGGCCGTGGGCGGCGTTCTCGAGCGACGCCAGGCACTCCTCGAGCGCCGTCCTCGTCGGGTTCGCGACGCGCGCGTAGTCGTAGCCCTTGTGGACGCCGACCGCGTCCTGCGCGAAGGTCGACGTCTGGTAGATCGGCGTGATCACCGCCCCCGTCGCGGGATCGGGGTCCTGCCCCGCATGGATCGCCCGCGTCTCGAACTCCATGCGGCGATGGTACTCGCGCGGGTCAGCCCGGGCCCGTGCCGCGCGTCGCCCCCAACCACCGCGCCAGCCTGTCGAGCGCCTCGTCGAGCCGCGACGTGTCGCCCCACGCGCCGAGCACCTCGAGCGTCCCGGTGCGGCGGTCGAACCGCGGCTCGACGCGCCCGACGAGCCGGTCGCCGACCAGGATCGGCAGCACGTAGTACCCGTACTC
>DATBIQ010000031.1:0-13537 GCA_036556865.1 Gaiella sp. | reverse complement strand
TTCGCGGCGCACGACGGCTCGAGGCCGCCGTACCCCGAGCGCGCGCCCGCGCTCGGATACGCGGTGCGCGGCTCGCGACGCGTCTACTTCCCCGGCGACACGGCGCTCTTCCCCGAGATGGACGGCCTCGTGCCCGAGCTCGACCTCGCGCTGGTCCCGATCTGGGGCTGGGGGCCGACGCTCGGCCGCGGTGCGCACATGGACCCCGTGCAGGGAGCGGAGGCGCTGGCCCTCCTGCGCCCCCGTCTCGCCGTGCCGATCCACTGGGGCACGTACGCCCCGCTGCACCTGGGGGTCCGCCGGTTGCCGGCGTTTCTCGCCGAGCCGCAGGCGACGTTCGTGGAGGCGGCCGCCCGGAAGGCGCCCGGGGTCGAGGTGCGCGTGCTTGCGCCGGGCGAGGCGGTCGAGCTCTAGCTCGGCGTTCCGGCGCCGAGCAGCCGTCCCTTCGCCGCGGCGTACTCCTCCTCGGTCAGAAGCTCCTCCGAGCGGAGGCGCGCGAGCCGCTCGAGCTCCTCCACCTGCGTCGCCTGCGCAGGCGCCGCCGCGCCGCGGAACGGGAGCGCCAGCTGCGGCCGCACGGCGTCCGCTCCTTCCGCCTCGTACTCGGCGACCGCCTGGCGACGGGCGACCTCGAAGCCCACGCACGCGAGGACGACGAGGATCGCGGCGGTCAGGAACCGCTGCAGCGGCAGCACCCAGACCACGAGCACGAGCACGGCCGCGAACACGCCCCACGCGAGGCCGGGCCGGGCGAGCCACGGCCCGAGCCAGCGCCGTGTCGCGACGGCGCGGCTTCCCTCGCCGGTGACCCAGGCGCCGAGGGTGCCGATGATGCCGACGACCACGACCACCCACGCGGCTTCCTTGAGCCCGTCGGAGAGGATGTTCCAGAAGGCGCTCAGCGCCGGCCGCACGGAGTCGGAATCGGTCAGGTTGTCGACGAGATACGACCCGGCGAGGCGGCGGATCACGAGCAGGGCGACGCCCGCGACGATCCAGCCGATCGCGATCGCGCGCACCTCCTTGCGTCGGCGTCCCGGCACGAGCCAGAGCGCGACCGCCCACGCAAGGAGGGCGGGGACCCAGATCCAGTCGGCGACGTCCTTCAGGAGCTGCGTGAGGGACTGCGCCGTGTCGAGCTGATCGGACTCGAGGAGGACGATGCGGCCGGCGTCGGGCGGGAGCTGCCCCGAGGCGTTGGCGAGGACGCCGAACCGATCCCCCAGGCGCTGGACGAGCGGGTGGAGGTCGAGCACGACGTTTCCACCGGTCGTCTGCAACCGGGTCGTGTCGCCCTCGAGCACGCGAACCGTCTGGGACTGCGCGAGGGAGGCGGCGTCCACGAAGAGGCTCTGGACGCGCGGCCGCTGCAGCAGCTCGATCGCGGCGCGGTCGATCAGCTCGCGGGAGAGCCCGGCGATCGGCCCGGACAGCGCCTGGAGGTTCGACGGCAGCTTCTCCTCGAGCTGCGCGGAGACGTCGACGTTCGCGTAGAGCTGCTCGACCATGGTCTGGGCGAGCTGGTCCTGGATCGCCGGATGCGCGATCAGCTCCTGCGACGTCGAGCGGAACGTGCTCCTGTCGAGCGCCTCCCGCTTCACCCAGTTCGAGAGCAGGCTGACCACGACCAGGATCACGCCGATGACGACGAGCACCCGAGCGAGGATGATTCGCGTTCGGCTCGGCATCGCGCGGGCTTCGGCTTCGGGTGCGGTCGTCACGTGGTCACCTCGCTCGTCGGGGCTCTCTCGGGTGGCGCGGCGCCGCCGTGGAGCTGCGTGCGCCAGCCGCGCAGCAGCTCGTTGACGCCCGCGGCGCCGACGATCGGCTGGTCGGGAAGCGGCAGCCGCGTGTGGTGCAGGAGGAACGGCTCGGTCTGCGGGCCGCCGAGGCCGCCGTGGAAGGAGATCAGCTCCTCGAATGCGCAGCCCTCGTCGAGGTCGGGGTCGTAGAACGACCCGACCATGATGTCGGCGACGTTGGAGAACCCGTCGGTCCGCAGCAGGTGGCCCGGCGCGTTGGGGGAGAACGACGCGAGCGGGTCGTCGCCTTCGACCCGGCCGTGCGCGAGGTAGTGCGCGCCGTTACGGCCGAGCACGACCGGGCCGTGCTCGGCCGAGCGGACGAGCAGCCAGCCGATGTGCGGGTGGGCCGCGAGCGCCTCCAGCAGCCGCGGGTGCCGCGCGTCGATCTCCTCGCGCGTCAGCCGCCGCGGCTCGTCCATCAGATAGACGAGCCCGAGGTTCCCCGACGCCAGCACGACGACGTCCTCGCCGGAGACGTCGTTCTTCGCCCGCTTCGTGTCCTTCGGCGCTCGGCCCGTCGCCTCGCCGAACGCGTGGCCGACGGTGTGGTCGTTCTCGTCGCCGCTCGTGAGCGACGCGACCCCGGCCGACTCGAGCGAGCGGCGCACGAGCTCGTCGAGCCCGTAGCCGTTGCGCTGCTTGAACGTCGCGCCCTGCGTCTGGCCGTGGTCCGAGAGGACCACGATCTCGTAGGGCCGCGGCGCGTAGCGGGTCGCCCGCGCGATCCGCCCGAACTGGTTGTCGAGCTTGCGCAGCGCTTCGAGCGTGTCGGTCCGCTCGAGGCCGGAGTGGTGCGCGACCTCGTCGTAGCTCGAGAACGTGGCGTAGATCGCGGGCCGGCCCTTCATCATGTCGGTGAGCACGGCCTCGACGATCAGGTCGCGGACCACGACGCACATCGCCGCGCGCATGAACGGGTAGATCCCCCCGCGGTGCCCGCGCGGCCGGACATCGCGCCGGATCGCGCGGAGCGCCGCGATCCACTCGAGGAAGACCTCCCACACGAAGAGGACGAGCACGCGCGTGACGTTGAAGCCGTTGGCGAAGAACGTCCGGTAGCCCGGGTTCGCCTTCTTCTCGGCCTCGATCCGGCTGACCGTGAGGATCGCGACATCGGCCTGCCCGGAGAGAAGGTTGCCGCGGCTCGCGCCTCCGTCGAGCAGCAGCCCCTTGTCGCTCGCGTGCCGTCGCTCGAGCTCGGCGCAGTCGGCAGGCGCCGAGCAGCTCATGACCGTCGCCGTCTCCTTCTCGACCCAGCGGAACGCGGGGATGTCGACGTTCGAGCCGAGCAGGATCCCGGCCTGGCTCGCGCCCGTCTGCGAGGAGAGATCGGTCTCCCAGCCCGTCAGGCGGTAGCCGTCCTCCGCGACCCAACGTGCCATGTGCGGGGCGTTCCCGTCGCGCATCGCGCGCCGCAGGATCGGAAGCGCGAGCCCGTCGATCTCGAGGAACACGATCCCCGGCTCGTCCGTCCTGACCGGGTCGCCGGTCCGCCTCGCGATCCGCTTGACGACGCGGTACGAGAACTCGGTGTCGTCGTCGATGCCGACGACGACCTGGATCACGAGCGTGACCGCCGATGCGACGAACGCGACGAGCAGCGCCCACCAGAACCCGTCCACGCTCAGGTCGCCGTCGGTGATGTTGTCCGCCGCGAGCAGCATCAGCGCGTCGAGCACGAGCACGAGCAGGAACCCGAACACGAGCGTCAGCGGCAACCGGATCGCCGCCACGATCGGCGAGAGCACGGCGTTGAGCACCGCGATCACGGCGGCTGCGGCGAGTGCGGAGAGAAAGCCGTTGACGTCCGCGCCCGGGACGATCCACGCCGCCACGAGCAGCGCGACCGCGGAGACGATCCACGTCAGCACCAGCTGGAGCGGCCTGATTCGGAGGGGCTCCTCCCGCCAGCCCGTCTCGGAGGCCGGAGTGGTCACCACGTCGTCGGTCATCGGCGCCTCACCGTCGGCGGCCTCATCGCGTGAGCATGTTCCCGCGGCGTGGGAGATGCGTCAACCGGCGACCCGATCACCCGGGTGAACCGGGTTCCAGCCGGCGCCGGGTGACATAGGCTCGCGCCGTGGAATGGGCCCTCGCGAGCGTGGCCGTCGCCCTGCTCGCGTATGCGGCGGCGTCCGGACGGCTCTCCGGCACGTCCGTCACGGCCCCGATGGTCTTCACGGCGTGCGGGCTGCTGCTCGGGGCCGACGTGCTCGGCCTCGTCGACCTGAGCCCGCTCGGGGACGACGTCCAGACGCTGGCGGAGGCGACGCTCGCCGTCGTCCTCTTCTCCGACGCCGCGCGGATCGACCTGCGCGCGCTGCGCGGCGAGGCCGCCATCCCGGCCCGCCTGCTCGGCATCGGCCTGCCGCTCACGATCGCCCTCGGCTTCGTCGTCGCGCTCCCGCTCTTCGGCGGGCTCGGCTGGGCGGAGGCGCTCCTGCTCGCCGTGATCCTCGCGCCCACCGATGCTGCTCTCGGCCAGGCGGTCGTCATGCTCCCGGGCCTCCCGTCCCGCGTGCGCCAGAGCCTCAACGTCGAGAGCGGCCTCAACGACGGCATCTGCGTCCCGCTGTTCCTCGTGGTGGTCGCCGTGGCGAGCGTGGAGTCCGACAGGCTCGGCACCGCGTCCGCGGTGCGCGTCCTCGTGGAGCAGATCGGGTACGGGGCGCTCGCCGGCGCGATCGCCGGCGCGGCCGGGGCGGCGGCGCTCCTCCTCGCGGCGCGCGCGGCTCACGCGGAGAGCGACTGGCTCGAGATCGTCCCGTTCGCCGCCGCCGGCCTCGCCTGGGGGATCGCCCATCCGATCGGCGGCTCCGGGTTCATCGCGGCATTCGTCGGGGGCGTCGCCTTCCAGCTCCTGCGGCGCGACGCGCTCGGAGAGGTCGATCACCTGATCGACCAGGTCGGCGCCGTGCTCGGGGCGCTCACGTTCGTCGTCTTCGGCGCGGTCCTCCTCGGCCCCGCGCTCGGTCACCTGTCCGTCGCGGTCGTCGTCTATGCGCTGCTCAGCCTGACCGTGATCCGCATGGCGCCCGTCGCGGTCGCGCTCGTCGGCACCGGCATGCGCCGTCGAACCGTGGGGTTCCTCGGCTGGTTCGGGCCGCGGGGGCTCGCGTCGATCGTCTTCGCGCTGATGGTCGCCGAGGACGGCGGGGTGACGAACTCCGAGACGGTGATGACGGTCGTGTTCGTGACAGTCGCGCTCTCGGTGCTGCTGCACGGCCTCACGGCCGCTCCGTTCGCAGATCGCTACGCCCGCTGGTTCGCGGCCCTGCCGACGGAGACGGAGCCCGTCCCCGAGGCGGTCGCGGCGCCCGAGATCCGCGCGCGCACGCAGCTCGGCGCGCGGCGCACCTGAGGGCCCAAGGGCGGCGCGTCCATCAGGCCGTGCCGTCGGCTCCGGGCGCCTCCTCGACCCCGTCGAGCCCTTTCCCGCGGCTCGCCTTCATCTCGCCCGCCTTGACCTTTGCGTCCGCGTAGGAGTCGCGCACGAGCTTCGAGCCGCCGCTCCAGCCGAAGACGACGCACACGAGCACGACCGCGAAGCCGACGTTGAACGCCGTCGTGACGAGCTGCTGGCCGATCGAGTCCGCGGTCGCCGTCGTCGAGCTCGTGTAGCTCTCGAGCGCGAACGCGTTGAACGCCTGGTTGACACCGACACCGCCGGGGGTGAACGAGAGGATGTTCGCGAGCTGGTTCGACCCGAGCACGCTCATCACCGAGCCGAACGTCACCGGGATCGAGTACGCGGCGAGGAAGACGATGATCACCAGCACCTTCGCCGCGTAGCCGCCGACCTGGGGAAGCAGGACGAGCTTCACGTAGGCGCCGAGGTCGCCGAGGATCGCGGCGCCCTCCTTCGCGCGCGCCCACATCTTCTTGACCCAGTGCCAGAAGATCCGGAGCAGCAGCACGAGGAGGAAGAGGCCTCCCCCGATGATCCCGATCGTGAGCACCGGATGGTTCACGATCGCGTCGCGCTCGTTCCCGAACTGGAACTCGAACGAGCCCGCGACCTGTGTGAACAGGTACAGGTAGATCAGCGTCCCGATCACCATGTAGAAGATCTTCTGGACGACGTAGCCGGCGAGGATGCCCGGGAACGTCGACCCGCGGACGATCGCGACGTACATCACGAGCGTCACGAACGTGCCGATGTTCGCAGGGAGGAAGTTGTTGAGCGCGACGCCCGAGGCGTACGCCGCGAGCACCGGCATGTAGGTGACGCCGCCCGGGTAGGCGTAGCGCAGGATCCCGTACCACCCGAGCGCGGTGAGCATCGTCTGGGCGGCCTGGAAGATGCACCCGAGGACGATGTAGACGAACGAGATGTCGGTGACCGTGTCCCAGAGCTGCGTCAGCCAGCCCCAGACGTCGACGCCGAGCAGATGGAGGACGGCGAGCAGCACGACGAGACCGACCACCCAGCTGACGATCTTGAGGATCCGGCGCTGCTTGGAGGGGCGGACGAGCGTGACCGCGACGTCGGACATCGAAAGCGGAGCCTAGTACTCCGGAACACAGGTGTCCCCAGGCGGGCAACCGCCCACCCGGGTGAACCGCCGCCGTAGGCCGCGACCGGCTCGCCGTCGCTTCACCCGGGTGAACGCCCGCCGAAGCGACGGCCGCCGCGTGCCCGGGTGGGAGGATCGAGCGATGGCCGACCGCGTCGCCCCCGGGGAGATGCCGGCGAGGAGCCGGAGCGACGAGGGCACGTCGGCCGTGCCGGAGCGGGCCGGGCTCGTCCTCGTCTCGCTGATCCTCGTCGCCGCCGTCGCGAACCTGAACCTCTCGGTCGCGAACGTCGCGCTGCCGGACATCGGCGAGTCGTTCGACTCCTCGCAGACGATGCTGAACCTGGTCGCGGTCGGGTACTCGCTCGGGCTCGCCGCGTCGGTGATCTGGCTCGGAGCGATCGGCGACCGCTACGGCCGCAAGCTGATGATCGTCCTCGGGATGTGCCTGTCCGTCCCGGCGTCACTCGTCGCCGGCTTTGCGCCGTCGGACACGGTGCTGTTCGTCGCACGCGTCGTGGGCGGGATCTCGGCCGGCCTCGCGTACCCGACGACGCTCGCCCTCATCACGGCGCTCTGGGCGGGGCCCGCGCGCACGAGGGCGATCGCGCTCTGGTCCGCGCTCGGCGGCGGGATCGCGGCACTCGGCCCGCTCGTCTCGGGCGCGCTGCTCGAGCACTTCGACTGGGGCTCGGTCTTCTTCGTCACGCTGCCGCTCGTCGCGGTCGCGCTGCTGATGGCGATCCGCTTCGTCCCCGCGAACGTCAACGAGTCGACGGAGGCCGTGGACAACCTCGGCGGGATCCTCTCCGTCGTGCTCGTCGGAGCGCTGATCATGGCGATCAACTTCATGCCGGTGCCGAACCAGGGCACGCTCGCGGTGGCGCTCCTCGTCGTCGCGGCGGCGGCCGCGATCGCGTTCGTCCTCCGGCAACGGCGCGCCGAGAACCCGCTCTACGACCTCCGCGTCGCGTCGCGGACGACCTTCTGGGTGGCGGCGCTCGCGGGGATCATCGTCTTCGGCTCGCTGATGGGCGCGGCGTTCATCAACCAGCAGTACCTCCAGAACGTGCTCGGCTACTCGACGCTCGAGGCCGGCGCGTCGATCCTTCCGGCCGTCCTCTTCATGGTGCTCGTCGCGCCCCGCTCGGCGAAGCTCGTCGGATCCCACGGCTCGCGGCTGACGCTGCTCGCCGGCCAGGCGCTGATCCTCCTCGCGTTCGCGGGCATGCTGCTGCTCTGGGGGGAGGACGCCGCGTACTGGAAGGTGGCGTTGCCCCTCTGCCTGCTCGGCGCCGGCGTCGGCCTCGCGGGAACGCCGTCCTCGAACTCGCTCACCGGATCGGTCCCCGTGACGCGGGTCGGGATGGCATCCGGGACGGCAGACCTGCAGCGCGACCTCGGCGGCGCGCTCATGACGTCGGTCTTCGGCGCGCTCCTGACTGCCGGCTACGCCTCCGCGATGGGAACGGCGATCGCCGAGTCGGGGAAGAACGTGACCGAGTCGACGCAGGCACAGCTGCAGCTCTCGTTCGCGAGCGCCGAGAGCCTCGCCGACAAGAACCCGGCCCAGGCCGACCAGATCGTCGCGGCCGCCAAGCAGTCGTTCCTCGACGGCGACGAGTGGGCGTACTCGGCGGCGATCGTCGCGGTGCTCGTCGGGATGGCGCTCGTCTTCTTCGTCTTCCCGCGGAAGGACGCGGAGGAGGCGCTCCGTGCCTCCTACCACGCGGAGGATGTCTCGCGCTCGGCGTGAGCTCCGGCGGCCCGCCGGCGCTCGGCCTCACCGATCGACCCAGAGCCGGAACCCGCCGAGGAAGGCGTCCTCGTTGGCACCGAGCCGGCAGGCCTCGGGCAGCTCGCCGACCTCCGGCGCGTTGCCGCCGCCGAGCACGACGTACTCCGGCTCCAGCGCGGCGACGAGCGCAGCGATCGCCTCCCGAACCGCCTTCCGCCACCGCTTGTCGCCGAGACGCTTGCGTCCTCTCGCGCCGACGTAGTCCTCGAACGTCGCCTTGCGGAACGGCAGGTGACCGAGCTCCATCGGCTCGACGATCCCGTCGACGATCATGGTCGAGCCGAGCCCCGTGCCGAGCCCGAGAAACAGCATGCGGCCGCCGTCGTAGCTTCCGAGCGCCTGCATGGCGGCGTCGTTGACCACCTTCGTCGGCTTCCCGAATGCACCCTGGAAGTCGAACCCCGCCCAGCCCTTCCCGAGGTTCGCAGGGTCGTGCAGGACGCGCCCGGCGAGGACCGGGGCCGGCACGCCGACCGAGACGGCCTCGTAGTCGAGGTCGCGCGCGAGGTCGAGCACGCCCGTGGTCATCCCCTCGGCGGTGAGCCGCTTGCCCGAGGCGAAGCGCCTCCGCTCGCCGTCACCGTTCAGGAGGATCTTCACGTGCGAGCCGCCGACGTCGACCGCGAGCACCGCGCCGGCCTTCGGCTCGTACGGGGCCGCGTGCGTCACGCGATCTCCTCTCGCCGTGCGAGGGCGTCCGCCGAGGCAACGCGCGGGGCGCCGCTCGTCCGTCCCTCCCGGTGCATCCGCGCACTATCCCACGACGCCGCCGCGGGTGGGATAGTGGCGCGATGGGGAGATCTCGGTGACCGGCGTCGACCTCGCGGCGACCTGAGCGGGACGCTCGACCGCCGCCTCCTGCGCCGTGCTCGCGCGGCGCGCACGCTCCTCGTCGCGGACGTGGCGATCGGGATCGCCGTGGCGACGCTCGTGCTCGCACAGGCGACGCTCCTCGCGCGGGTCGTCGCGGCGTCGTTCGAGGGAGCGTCGCTCGGCGAGGTGGCGACCGAGCTCGTGGTGCTCGGTCTTCTCTTCCTCGCGCGCGGCGCCCTCGCCTGGGGGTTCGAGGTCGCCGGCCGGCGCGGTGCGATCTCCGTCCTCTCCGGGCTCCGCTCGGAGCTCGTCGAGGCGCGGCTGCGACGGCACCCCGCCGCCCTCGACGGCATCGAGAGCGCCGAGGTCGCGACCGTCGGCGTCCAGGGGCTCGAGCCGCTGGAGGCGTACTTCGGCCGCTTCCTCCCCCAGGCGGTGCTCGCGGTCGTCGTCCCGGTCGCCGTGCTCGCGTGGGTCGTCCCGATCGACGCCACGTCTGCGGCCGTGATGCTCCTGACGCTGCCGCTCGTGCCCGTGTTCATGTGGCTCGTGGGGCGCTACACCGAGCAGAGGACGCGCGAGCGCGCTCGGGCGCTGGCGCTGCTCGCGACGCACTTCCTCGACGTCGTGCGCGGGCTGCCGACGCTCCGCGCGTTCAACCGCTCCGACGCCCAGGTGGAGTCGATCGAGAGCGTGGGCGAGCGCTACCGCGTCGCGACGATGAAGACGCTCCGGGTGGCGTTTCTCTCGGGCGCCGTTCTCGAGCTCGCGGCGACGCTCGGCGTGGCGCTGGTCGCAGTCACCGTCGGCGTGCGGCTCGTCGACGGCGGCATCGGCCTCGAGGCGGGACTGACGGTGCTCCTGCTCGCACCCGAGCTGTACCTCCCGCTTCGCTCGCTCGCGACGCAGTACCACGCGAGCGCAGACGGCGTCGCGGTCGCCGAGCGGCTGCTCGACCTGACGGAGGACGGTGACGACGCGCGGAGCCGGCCCGTCGAACCGCTCACGGACGGCGCGGTCGCGCGGCTCGAGGGCGTCTCCTTCGCGTATCCGGAGCGCGGCGGGCTCGTGCTCGAGAACGTCGACCTCGAGCTCCGTGCCGGGGAGACCGTCGCACTCGTCGGCCCGAGCGGTGGCGGCAAGTCCACGCTCGCCACCCTCCTGCTCGGGCTCCACCCGGCGGGCACGGGTCGCGTCCTCCGAGCGGGTAGGGCCGCGTGGGTTCCGCAGCGGCCGACGATCTTCGCCGGGACGGTGGCCGACAACATCCGGCTCGCCGACCCCGGCGCCGACGACGTCCGCGTCCTCGACGCGGCTGCGCAGGCCGGCGCCGACGAGCTGGTCGCGTCGCTGCCGGAGGGGCTCGCCACGGTCGTCGGGGAAGGCGGACGCCCCCTCTCGGCAGGCGAGACACAACGCATCGCGCTCGCGCGGGCACTTCTCAGCGACGCTCCGCTCGTCGTGCTGGACGAGCCGACGGCGAACCTCGACCCCGCGACCGCGGCCGCCGTCGGCGACGCGATCGAGCGCCTCTCCGAGGAGCGGGCGGTGCTGCTGATCGCGCACCGGCCGGAGCTCGCCGCGCGCTCGGATCGGATCGTGCGGCTCGAGCACGGCCGGCTCGTCGAGGAGGCGGTGGCTCGGTGACTGTGCTGCGACGCGTCGTCGCCCTCGCTCCTCCGCCGCGTGGGCGCCTGATCCTCTCGGCGTGCCTCGGTGCCGCGGCCGTGGTCTGCGGGATCGGGCTGATGACCACCGCGGGGTACCTCATCGCGCGCGCGGCGGAGCGTCCGGCGATCCTCTCGCTGACCACCGTCATCGTCGCGGTGCGCTTCTTCGGCCTCGCGCGACCGCTCGCGCGCTACCTCGAACGCCTCTCCTCGCACGACCTCGCCTTTCGGGTCCTCGCCCGGCTCCGCGCGCGCTTCTACCGCCGGATCGAGCCGCTCGCGCCCGCGGGGCTCGAGCAATACCGGCGCGGCGACCTCGTGAGCCGGATGGTCGGCGACGTCGACGCGCTCCAGGGGCTCTACCTCCGCGGTGTGGGACCGCCGCTCGTCGCGCTCCTCGCGGGCGCAGTCGCCGTCGGCGCGACAGCGGCGCTGCTCCCGGCCGCCGCGCTCGTGCTGGGCGTCGGCCTTCTCGCCGGCGGCGCGGGCGTGCCGCTGGCGGCGTCTGCCCTCGCGCGGGGCGCCGCCAGCGAGCGAGCGCGGGCGCACGGAGCGCTGACCGCGGAGCTCGTCGAGCTGCTGCGCGGAGCGCCGGAGCTCGTCGTCCACGGGCGCGCCGACGACGCCCTGCTGCGGTTTCGCGCGATCGAGCGGGACGCCGCCCGCGCCGCGCGCCGCGACGCGCTCGCCGCCGGCGTCGCCGACGGGCTCGGCATCGCCCTCAGCGGCGTGACGACCCTCCTCGTGCTCGCCTTCGCGATCTCCGCGCATTCCGCCGCAGACCTCGACCGGACGCTCGTGCCCGCGCTCGCGCTCCTCGCACTCGCCTCCTTCGAGGCCGTGACGCCCCTCGCGCAGGCGGTGCGCGAGCTGTCCGCGTCGCTCGCCGCGGGCCGGCGCGTGCTGGAGGTCGTCGAGCGGCAGCCGCCGGTCGTCGATCCGGCCACCCCTTCGCGCCCGCCGGCCGGGATCCCCAGGGTGACGCTCGAGCGCGTCGTCGCCCGCTACCCGTCCGGCGGCAAGCCGGTGCTCGACGCCTTCGACCTCGTGCTCGAGCCTGGACAGAGGCTTGCGCTCGTCGGGCCGAGCGGTGCAGGGAAGACGACGGTCGTGAGCCTGCTGCTCCGCTTCCTCGACCCGGTCGCGGGACGGGTCGCGCTCGACGGCATGGACGTTCGCGAGCTCAGGCAGGCCGACGTGCGCGCCGCGTTCGCGGTCGCCGGTCAGGACGCCCACCTCTTCTCCACCTCGATCCGCGAGAACGTGCGCATCGGGCGCCCCGACGCGGGCGACGACGAGATCGACGCCGCCCTCGGCCGCGCCCGCCTCGGAGAGTGGATCGCGACCCTTCCCGAGGGCTCGGACACGCTCGTCGGCGAGGAGGGGACGAGCCTGTCGGGTGGCCAGCGACAGCGCGTCGTCATCGCCCGCGCGCTGCTCTCCGAGGCACCGGTCCTCGTCCTCGACGAGCCGACCGCGCACCTCGACCACGAGACCGCGGAGGAGCTCGTTCGCGACGTCCTGGACGAGGCGGGAGGACGCTCCGTGCTGCTCGTCACGCACCGTCCCGAGGGGCTCGACCTCGTCGACGACGTGGTCGCCCTCGGTTAGGTTGGCGCTTCCGACGCTCGGGACGTGGACGAGAATGGCGAGACACCGAGGAGGCACACGACGATGAGCGACGCCGACGACCGCTCGATCCTTCCTGTCCCTGACCGCGACGAGCCCGGGCCGACGATCCTGGACGCCAAGGACCCCGCGGCGACCTTCCCGGCGATCGAGCCCCTGCGACCGCCGGCCGGCGCGCCCAACGTCCTGATCGTGCTGATCGACGACGCCGGCTTCGCCGCCTCGAGCGCTTTCGGCGGCCCCTGCTCGACACCGACCGCGGAGCGGCTGGCAGCCGCCGGTCTCAAGTACAACCGCTTCCACACGACCGCGCTCTGCTCGCCGACGCGGCAGGCTCTCCTGACCGGTCGCAACCACCACACGGTCGGCATGGGCGGGATCACCGAGCTCGCGACCTCGGCGCCCGGCTACAACTCGATGCGGCCCAACACCTGCGCGCCGCTCCCGGAGACGCTGCGGCTCAACGGGTACTCGACTGCGCAGTTCGGGAAGTGCCACGAGGTGCCCGTCTGGGAGACGAGCCCGATGGGACCGTTCGACCGGTGGCCGAGCCCGGGTGGCGGGTTCGAGTACTTCTACGGCTTCATCGGCGGCGAGGCGAACCAGTGGTACCCGGCCCTCTATGAGGGCACCATCCCGGTGGAGCCCGACCGGACCCCGGAGGAGGGCTACCACCTGACGGAGGACCTCGCCGACAAGGCGATCACGTGGGTCCGCCAGCAAAAGGCCCTGATGCCCGACAAGCCGTTCTTCGTCTACTTCGCTCCCGGTGCGACGCACGCGCCGCATCACGTGCCACCGGAATGGTCGGAGAAGTACAAGGGGGCGTTCGACGAGGGCTGGGACGCGCTCCGTGAGCGGATCTTCGCGCGGCAGAAGGAGCTCGGCGTGATCCCCGACGACGCCGAGCTGACGGCCAGGCCGGCCGAAATCCCGGCGTGGGACGAGATGGCCGACGACCTCAAGCCCGTGCTCGCGCGGCAGATGGAGGTCTACGCAGGCTTTCTCGAGCACACGGACTACCACGTCGGGCGGCTCGTGGACGCCCTCGACGACCTGGGCGTGCTCGAGGACACGCTCGTCTACTACATCGTCGGCGACAACGGCGCGAGCGCAGAGGGGACAGTCAACGGGACCTTCAACGAGTACTTCATGCTGAACGGCGCCGCGGAGATGGAGACGGTCGAGATGATGGCCGGGAACATCGACGCCTTCGGGACGCCGCACGCGTACAACCACTACGCGGTCGGGTGGGCGCACGCGCTCGACACGCCATATCAGTGGACGAAGCAGGTGGCCTCGCAC
>DATBIQ010000030.1:0-35791 GCA_036556865.1 Gaiella sp. | reverse complement strand
AGGCGAGTCGGGCGTGCGGCACGACGTTCTCCGGCTTCGGTTAGGCGTTCGCGAGCACCTCTCGAAGCTCAAGGCTTTCGAGAGTCACCGTTTCCGGACGCATCGCTTCCGGCCCTTGAATCATCTCTGCCGCGCGGCGAGCGGATTCCTCGGAGTCGAACACGAGCATGGACAACCCGTTGCCTCCGTTGTCCGAACGAGTCCAATACCCAGCAACGAAACCAGGCGCTTGCGAGACGCGCGGCACGACCTGGTCGCGCAGGCCCTGTTCCGCTGTCTGGGGGTCACCGATCTTGACCCTCACGACGACTGCGTGCATCTCGCTCCTCCAATCAAGTCGGGGTCGAAGCGGAGCTTACGCCAGCCCGTCGCGCATCCGCCCGACGTGCGCCTGCACCAGCGTCGCGCTGTCGGTGAACTCTTGCTCACTCACCGCGAGCATGTCCAGAGGGGCGGCGCCGCGGTGGGGGAGCGCAGCGCCCGCCCCTCGATGAGTTCAACCACCGGTCGGACGTTTTCGCATCGGTGCTTCCTACGGAGCCTGTGAGGGAGAGCGTCGGCTTGACACGCGTTGCCAACTGTCAGACGATTTCTCAGGCGGGCGGCGAAGCCGCCTCGTGCTGCGCGGACCCTGAGTCGCACAACCCCTCCCCCTCAGGCGATCGCCTGCGCGAGCGCCGCCCGCCACCGCGCCGCACTCATCCTCTTGGGTCAGACCGCCGCGTGCTCGACCAAGCGATCGTCGTCGAAAACGACGTCAGATCGAGCGGCTGCTGCGATGCGTCGAGCAGCCCGCACGGCCTCATCCTCGGTGTCGTACGACAAGAGGTCTCCCCTGATCCCCTCGACGGTGACGGTCCAATCGAGGCCCTTCTTCACGACGTGAACATCGCCGTCAGCCATGCGCGAAGCGTTCCCGCCGCCAACGACGTCGAAACGCCGCGACAGTCGCGTCGAGGCCAGACGAGCCGGAGATCAGAGTGACCGAGCGGCAGCGCGATGTCCAAGAGCGGCTCGGGATGCCCGAGGCACTCCTGTCGCGTACCGACCTCGCCGAGCTTGGGCTCCCTCGCCGAGGTGTCGATGCCGTGTTCCGCGCGCTACCCGTCGTGGTGCTGCCGGGATACAGCAGACCAATGGTGCGGGTCAGCGACTACCGCGACCTAGCGCGTCATCGACTTACCGGGACGATCGTGTGCGCGCGTGAGAGTCAAGCGGAAGACCAAAGAACTCGCGTTCGAGCAGATCAACATGGAACGCGATGTCGGCGGTCGCCCTGCCTCTGGTCTGCGCGACAGAGGCGGGGCGCCGCCCCCGCGGGCTTGGCCGCTGCCTCTCTTGACGCGTTCGACGGTCCGGTACCCGCCGTCGCCTCACGTCGAGCATGACCACGTTCTGCCCCTCTCACGACCGGCTGAAACCGTCTCGCCTGTGCTTGCATCTGCCGCGTCGAGGTCCTACGATCTCGAGCGACGTGGTTAGGGCACGTCACCTCGATGCTGTTGCGAAGATGCGACTGGCCCCGGCCGGCGCCCTAATCGCCAGGTCGGGGCCGGTTCGGTGGAGGCACCGTGCCTAGCTCATGGATCGTCGCCCGCCCGACGAACAACGACGGGCGCAACAAGGGCCGTTCGCGCTACCGGGTGCTGTACCGGCTCGGGGGTCGCGAGTCGACCGCGCGCTACGCCGGGTCGTTTGTGACAAAGAGCGAGGCGGTCGCACGGAAGCGGTGGGTCGACGGCGAATTGGCCGCTCGCCGTGTACCCGACCTCGCGGCACTCGTCGACCCGGTCGCCGCGCCGACGCTTCGAGTGGTCGCAGCGCAGTGGCAGGCGAGCCGCGTAGACATCTCCGACAACACCCGGCTACAGCACCGCTCGGCCATCCACGCTGTCACGAACACGGCGCTCGGCGACCGGCCCGTCGACCGGATCACCGCGGCGGACGTCGCCGAGCTCGTCGGGAAGCTCTCGGCGAAGGGCCGGAAGCGCGAGACGATCCGCAAGAGCCTGCTCGTCGGCGGGATGATCCTCGACTACGCCGGGGTCTCCCCCAACCCGTTCCGCGACAAGATCACCGTGCGGCTCCCGCGGGAGACCAAGACGGAGATCGCACCGCCGACCGCCGAGCAAGTCCAGGCGGTCCACGATGTGCTGCCGGAGCGATACCGGTTGCCGCTGATCGTGCTCGACGCGACGGGAAGCGGCTCGGTGAGCTCGAGGGGCTCCGGTGGGGCGACGTCGACGAGCGGCGTGGCCGCTGGCGCGTCTCACGGGCCGTAGCGAAGACGGGACACGGCAGATGGGTTTCGGTGCCTCCGGTCGTCTTCGAGGCCGTCCTGGGCCTCGTGGCGCGCGAGGACCGCACAGCCGACCGCAAGGTGTTCCAGGGGTTCGGCGGCGACAGGTTCCGCACCGCCATCGCCCGAGGCTGCACTACGGCGGGGGTGCCGGCGTTCTCGCCGCATGACCTCCGACATCGCCGGATCAGCCTTCTCCACCTGGGCGGCGTGCCGTGGGCGAGGATCGGCGAGCACGTCGGCCAGCGCAACCTCGGGGTGACGGCCAACACCTATACGCACGTGCTGTCGGACGAGGCCGAGCTCGACCTCGAGGCGCTTCTCTGCTCGTCCGGTGCTACCCCCGGTGCTACCCCCGAGCGTACGAAGAGGCGAATAGCAGGCTGATTCGATTCCTGCCGGGCGCATGAGCCGGCGCATACTGGAAGAAGCGCAAACCCCGTATCTCTGCGGGGTTTGCGTTTGTATGCAGCGGTTTCCTTCGAGGCGCGTGACCGGGCATGACCGGACGTGACGGGTTGTGCGCCTCGTGCTACTCCCGTCGTGCCTCGGCGTCTTCGCTCGAAGATGTGTTGTGCGCAGCCGAGCCGCGACCGATACTGCGAGCAAGCTCTTCGAGCAGAGGGGGTTTCACATGAGACGGGCCATCGTCGTATCGCTCCTGATCGGTGCGATCGCGGCACCCGCGGCGCTTGCTGCCGATCCGGTGCCTGGTGACTACAAGAACGCCGCGAAGTACTGTCAGGCGGTTCGCGCCGCGAAGGGAGTCCAGGCGTTCCAGGCGGCGTACGGCACGAACAAGAACAAGAGAAACGCCTTCGGCAAGTGCGTGTCGGCGACCAACAAGGCGAAGGCGAAGAAGGCCGACGACGAGAAGGCGGACGACGACGAGAAGAGCGACGACGGAGCCGGGGCGAAGGCGGTCGTCGACTGCAAGAAGCAGCAGGCGGCTGATGCGGCCAAGTTCGCGCAGAAGTACAAGAACCTCGGCCAGTGCGTGAAGGCCGCGCACACGTCACAGTCCAGCTAGCGCTACGCCTCCTTCGGGGCGGGGTTGAAGGGCGCCTCCTCGGCGCCCTTCACGGTGCAGCGGCCGTCTGATGGCGACGCTGGCTCAGTTGGACAGCCATCGAGCGTCACCGGTACGACTGGTTCTCGGCAGAAGCTCGCCGATGCGCCGTCGTACCGCGACGACGGTAGGGCGCGTTTCTCCGCAGGACGAGTGACGCGGCGCCTCGTCGGTAACGGACTTCGCGCTCCGAGTTGCGGGCCTTCACGGCTTGCCTGGCGGCGGCGGCGGGCCGCTGACCGTGACCGTATTCGTCACTGTCTGCGTCGCGGTCTGCGTCACGGTCTGCGTCGCGGTCTGTGTCTGCGTGACGGTGGTGGTGACCGGCCTGTTCACGGTCACGGTTTGGGTTACCGGACGATCCGTGGTCACCGTTACCGGACGCTCGACGTTCACCGTTCTCGTCTCCGTCGATGTCTGGGGCGGCTGCGTCACCGTGACGCGCGGCGTCGTCACGGTTCGTCCCGGCGTCGTCACGACGACCCGCTTCTCTCTCACATCGACGACGGGCTTGATCACGACGCGCTTGCGCACGCGCACCGGCCCAGAAACGGTCACAGTGCGCCCCGGCCTGCGAACCACGACCGTGCGTCCAGCCCGCTGAACGGTCACGGTTCTACCCGGCAGCGTCTTCGTCGTCCCCGAAAGCGTCGTCGTCTCGTCCACCGTCACGCGCTTCGGCGCGAGCGTCACCATCTCGACTGGACCCGTCGTCGTCCGCACGACCTGCACCCTGCGGGTGACGACCGTCAGCGCTTGCTCGCCGGAGTTGGCCAACACCGCTGAGCCGATCCCGAGCGCAACCAACGTCAGCGCGCCGAGCACGCCGAGGAGGATCCGCGCTCGCGGCGGTATGAACGTGCGCCAGCACGTTGTGCAGAAGTAACGCTTCACCCGGCTCTCCTCCTTTCGATCCGCTGGCGCCTACGTGTCTCGCTCGTGTGGGCGCGACAGTGGTACGCCAGGCCCGCGCTTCGTGGAATACGGAGTCATCGTTCGCACGCGACCGCAGCGCACACACGAAAGGGTGTCGTAGCGCTCGTGACGCGGACAGACAGAACTGGTTCGATCTTCGACATCTGCGACTCCCCATGGGCGTCCGGTTCGGTTCTGCGCACGAAGATCGTCTCTCCGATCGCAGGGAGTGCGGCTGCCGTGTAGTGAGCACGCTGAATGCTGGTGCCGTCAACCGACGACATGTTGAACGTTCTGGTTCGGCCGAGGGGACACGTGGGGGTCATCTCCCAGTCCGTCGTTCCGAAACCGGAACCATGGGAGCCGAGCATGCAGCAAGCCGTACCCCGCGGTCGGCAACGGCGAACGGCAGTGGCTGGCTACACGCCGAACGACTGACCACGCTCTTGGCCTGCGGCGTCAGGGCCTCGAGTACGCCGATGTCGAGGGTCAGGACCTACATCGCGACGCGTGCCGAGGAGCTTTTTTCAGTGATGGCCAAGCGTGCGTGGGCACTACCTGCACTGGCGCACCGAGCGTCGCGCCCTCCGGATACGCGTAATTGAGGGCGACCCGAAGTACGAGCGCGGCGTTCGAGTGCCTCCGCCGCTACTTGGACGAAGCCGACCCGTCACTCGCCGACGTGAAGGCAGTCGCCCGGGCGGCGCTGCGGGGCCGCGGGCAGTAGGGCTCTACTACCCCGTGCTGCCCGGCGGGGGGAGAAGGGCACAGGCAGCACGGAGTTCTACCGCGGCCTAACGGGCTTGCCGTTTGTTTCCCCCCGCCCAAGCCCGTTAGGCCGCAGAGACAGCACTATCGCAGTTAGTAAGGATCGATACAAGGTCTCGGAGCTAACGGACGCGCTGTCCGTCGAACGTGCACTGCTCGAGCAGTTCGAGGTACGACCCACGGACGGCCGGACTGCGAGCCGGTCGAGCGCGCCGAACTACGGCGGCATCGACGGCGCGACGGTATTCGTCGATCGTCGCGGCGGGAGGATCTACGCGTGACGACCGCAGTCAGCGGATTCCGCTCTGCAGGTCGCTCTGAGCCCTACGCAGCTGCGTCTGCCTTCGGCGGCCGCGCAGGTCGCGTTGCTTCACGAGGGCCCCATGGAGGCCGGCGAGCGACGTCGGCGGGGATTCGCCGAGCGCGAGGATGATCGTCTCGCACTGCGTTTCACTCAGCGCGAAGATCGTCGTGTTGGTGTCGAGCGCAGCGACGAGTCGCGCCGCGAGCTCCTCGTCGGGAAGCAGCGCCGCGAGACGACGGACGACGTCGGGCGGCAACCGTTCCCCCGCAAGAATCATGCGCGAATCGCCAACCGCCGCAGCGTCGTTCCCGCGCGAGGGCTTTCGGTCGATGCTGCCACGTCGGCCGGCCAGGTCCGTCCGCTAACGCAGCCGGTAGACGATCCGACCGCGATCGAGGTCGTACGCGGAGACCTCGACGAGGACCCGATCGCCGGGATTCATCCGGATCCGGTACCGCTTCATCCGCCCGGACGTGTAACCGATCATCTCGTGTCCGTTGTCCAGCGTGACGCGGAACATCCGGTTGCGGAGAGCCTCCGTGATCTCCCCCTCCAGCTCGATCTTCTCTTCCTTGACTGCGATAACGCGCTCCTCTCGTTCGATGACGCCGTCCGCGGGCCGCGCGAGCGGCCCACGGACGAAGCGATGGAGCTACGCCACGAGCGTGACGTTCGCCGCCTCCGGGCCCTTCTGACCCTCGCGGGCGTCGAAGGTCACCTTCGCTCCCTCGGGGAGGGACTTGAAGCCCTCGCCGTTGACGTTCGAGTGGTGGACGAAGAGATCCTTCGACCCCTCGGCCGGGGTGATGAACCCGTAGCCCTTCGCATCGTCGAACCACTTCACGGTTCCTTCTGCCATGAAAAACACCTCCCTTACCCGTCATGAACGCGTAAGGAAGGCGCAGATTGCGCAGACCGGACCCGCTCTAGCTCGACCACACAGTAGCCCAAATGCATTCGCAGCTCGCCGTCGCCGTCGTGCCCACGTAGAGTTCGCTCCCGTGAAGGCTGCGTGGCAGGGCCGGATGACCGAGACCGTCGCGAGATACGGCGAGCACGCACCGATGGCTGCGACCTGCTGCAACGCGTGCCGCACCTGCGTCCAGACGAATCTGATCGCGGGCGCATTCGCCGCCGTGCTCGCCGTGGGAGCGGGCGTCGTCTCGCTGGGCAAGCGCATCCTCCGCGTTGCCTGACGGGCCTCCGTCCGAGGCGCGCGGCTCGCGGTTGCGAGTGGGCTCGATCCTCGTTCGCTGCGTGCGGTTCGACGAGCTCCTCGCGTTCTGGCAGGCGGCGCTCGGCTACGTCCCGCGCGAGCCGCCGGAGGACGGGTGGGTCGTCCTCACCGACCCGACCGGCGCGGGCCCGAACATCTCGCTCGACCGTGTCGAGGAGGACCGGCTGCCGCCGCTCGGGGAGCTCAGCCGTGTGCATCTCGACCTCTACACATCCGACCGGGAAGGCGAGGTGCAGCGGCTGCTGGCGCTCGGAGCGACCCGCTACCCACGCGATCATGGACCGGACGACGACTTCGTCGTCCTCGTCGATCCGGACGGCAACCGCTTCTGCGTCGTCGCGAAGGCCCACCGCGAAACCGCGATCCCGACGCGCCCGTGACGCACGAACAGGCACTCGCTGCAATCCGGGCGACCATCGAAGGAGCCCCGGCCCCGCTCTCCGTCGCCGTCGTCGACGACCACGGCGAGCTCGTCGCATGCCTCGCGATGGACGGCGCCGCGCGCGACACGCTCGAGAACGCACGGCGGAAGGCGTACACGGCCGCGCGAAGCGATGCGACCTCGACCCGGGAGCTCGCGGAGAAGGCCGGCCGCGCTCCGACGGAGCTCGCGAGCTTCGATCCGCAGTTCTCCTTCTTTCACGGCGGCGTCGCCGCCTTCGCCGGCGTTCGACGCGTCGGTGCGGTCGGCGTCAGCGGACTGCCCGGGGCCGAGGACGAGCGGCTCGCCATCGCGGGGATCGAAGCGGCGGGGCTCGCGCCGGCCGCCTCGCACGGGCGTACCGCCGCGTCATAGCTTCACCCGGAAGGTCCGCCGCACGACGGGTCCGCCCTCGGCCGACGCGATCTCGACGCGTACCGTGCGCCAGCCTCTTCGCGCGCCGTAGCGCGCGACGACGACACCGCTCGTCCGGGGCCGCAGGTCGCGCGGCTCGGCCGCGAGCGCCGTCCGGGCTCCGCGGCGCAGCAGCCAGATCCGCACGCGTTCACGCGCCAGGCGCTCCGTCACGTTGCCCCGGTTGGCGACGACGACCTCGAGCGCCCGCGCGCCGCGAGCCCGCCTGACCCGAAGCTCGCGGAGCACGAGTCGCCGCACGACGCGGCCCGGCGCACGGACGATCACCACGACGCCGACCCGTAGGCGCACCGCGACCCCCGCGCTCCGGCGCGGGTGCGTGGTCAGGAGGACGAGCGCGTCGTGGTCGCCCGGCTCGAAGCGTGCGGGAAGACGAGACGACACGGTGAGCGCCCTGCTCGACCCGGGGCGCAGGACGAAGCGGTGCGGCCATACGGTGAGCCATCGTGTCGCAGCGTGCCGAGCGCTGCGCGGGACGATCTGAGGCCGGCCGCGGAGGTCGAGCGAGAACCCCGCGCGCCCGACCTCGACGACGAGCGGCGTCGTGCCCGGGTTGGCGACGCGTACGGTCGCACGGCTGGATCCCGCGATCGAGACGTGCGCGGGCGTCGCCGTCAGCGCGAGAGGAGGCCGTGCCGTGCCCGCACCCGCCGAAGCGGGCACGAGCACGAGCGCGGCCAGGAGCAGGCCCGCGGCGCGTCTCATCGACCGATCACCGTGAACGTCACGGTCGCCGTGTAGCGGCCGGCCGGGACGCTCGGCAGCGGCGAGACGAACCCGAGCCGCGTGTCCCAGACGTCCCCGGCAGCGGCGCTTCGCGCGGCCGTCGTCCCCACGAGCAGGTCGGCCGCCGGCGCGATCGGAATCGCGGCCATCGCCCCGCCGGCGAGGCCGCCCCCGATCTGCCCGCCGCTCGGCGCGGTGCCCGCGATCCCGAGCGGGAGGTCGGCGGGCTGGAACGCGGTGCGATGCACGCTCACGGCGTAGCCGGCTGCGTTGTTGCTCACGACGGTCACCCGTTCGGACACGGGCGCCGGCGTGCCGCCCGTCGTCGCGTTCCCGAAGCTGACGTTCGAACGCTCGAGCGAGATCGAGAGCAGGGCCTCGATGTCGATGTCGACCGTCGCGTTCTGCGAGGCACCTCCCGTGGGCGGCGGCTGCGTGCCGCACGTCGTGACGGGGGTCGCCGTGTTCCTGGGCGCCGGCGTCTCCGCTGCAAAGTCCGACGCGTTCACGTCGGTATCGGTGCAGCCGCTGCCGACGCGCAGCGCGGCCGTCGTGTTGTCGAGCGCGGGTGCAGCGCCGGACCCTTCGTAGTCGGCGGCGCTGCCGTAGCCGACCAGGTCGGCGATCGCCGCGACACCCGAGCAGCTGCCGGCCGTCGCGCCGCAGGAGAGAGACGTCGCGTCCCGCACGATCGCGACCTTCCCGCCCGAGACGGCGAGGTTCGTCGTCCCGCTGGCGTCGGGGGTCGGCAGGGAAGCGCCCACCGCAGCGGCCGACGCGAGCTGGACGAGGTAGTGCCGTCCCGGCGCGATCGACCCCGTCAGCGGCGTCGCCTGCCAGGTCGCGCCGGCGGCGGAGGCGTACTGGACGGTCCAGCCGCTGACGTCGACCGCGGTCGAGCCTCGGTTGAAGAGCTCGACGAAGTCGTTCGCGAACGGCGCACCCGCGTTGCCTCCGCCTGCGAACACCTGGCTGACGACGAGGTCGGGCGACGCGCCGCGGGCGGACGGCGCTACGAGGGCGCCGGCCGCAGCGAGGAGAGCGAAGACGAGAAGGACAGTGGCTCTGCGCATGAGGCTCCGATCGGGAGAAGGAATGGGAACGCATTCCTCATATCGCGTTGCCAGTCTGGACGAAAGGGTGCATACCCGATTGGCACAGAGTTGGCACACATCGAGAGCCTGTGCAGCCCACAGGGCCACCCTCTCGTCCTCCGTCCGGCGCAGGGTGGCCGTCGCTCGCCGGGCTAGTGTCCGGCCGTGCGCTTCCTGCGCGATCTCGACCCGCAGCTTCCGCGAGCCGTTCACACGCTGCAGCTCGGCGGGCTCGTGAGCGCGTTCGGGAACGGGATGCTGATCCCGTTCCTCTTCATCTACCTCCACAACGTGCGCGACATCGGGCTCGGCGTCGCTGGCCTCGTCGTCGCGACCAACGCGGTCGTCGGGATCGTCGTCGGGCCGCTCGCGGGAACGCTCGTCGACCGCTTCGGCGGCCGGAGCGTGCTCGCCTGCTCGCTCGGTGTCCTCGCGGTCGGGTACGGCTCGTTCGCGCTCGTCCACGCGCCGTGGCAGGGCTTCCTGGCTGCGACGGCCACGGGGCTCGGCAGCGGGTTCTTCTGGCCGGCGCAGTCCACGCTCCTCGCCGAGCTCTCACCCGTCGGCCGGCGTCACGCGACCTTCGCGATGCAGCGCGTGATGATGAACCTCGGGATCGGCCTCGGGGCGCTCGGCGGCGGGCTCATCGCGGACACCGGGCGCCCCGGCACGTTCCTCGCGCTCTTCCTGCTCGATGCGGCGACGTTCCTGGTCTACCTCGGCGTCCTCCTCGTGGGCGTACCGGAACCGGCGAGCGCGACGACCCAGCGGGCGGGCGCCCCGGGGAGCTACCGGGAGGTCGTGAAGCACGGCGCATTCCTCGCCTTCGTCGGGCTGAACACGTTGTTCATCTTCGCCGGCATGTCCGGCTTCGAGCTGTTGCCGGTCTTCGCGAAGAACGAGGTCGGCGTGAGCGAGAGCGCGATCGGCGTCGTCTTCTTCGTCAACACCGTCGTCATCGTGCTGACGCAGCTGCCGATCGCGAAGCTCTCCGAAGGGCATCGCCGGATGCGCATGCTGGCCGTCCTCGGGCTCCTGTGGGCGGCGTGCTGGGTCGCGGTGTCGCTCGTCGGCCGGAGCGTCGACGGGACGACCGCGGCGATCCTGCTCGCGGTGATTCTCGCCGCGTTCGGGCTCGGCGAGTGCATCCACGGCGCCGTCCAGGCCCCGCTCGTCAGCGACCTCGCGGAGCCTCGCCTGCTCGGCCGCTACATGGCGCTGTCGGCGCTCTCCTGGCAGGTTGGGTTCGCCGGCGGGCCAGCGGTCGGCGGCTTCCTGCTCTCCGTCACGCCGTTCGGCACGTGGCTCCTGTGGGCTGCGCTGTGCGTGCTCGGCTCGGTCCTGTCGCTGGTGCTCGAGCCGGCGATCCCGCACGCGATCCGACGCACGCCGGTCGCGCAGCCCGCCTGACCGTTCGCAGGCGAGCCGACTAGAATGGCGAACATGGTGTTGGCGACCGACGACCCGCTGAGTCCCCGTGCCGAGCCTGCCCCGCATCCGCAGGAGCATCCGCTCGCGCCCCGGCGCGGACGACGTCGCACGCGCACCGCAGGTCTCTGAGCTCACCGCTGCGGGCCTGACCTGGGTCAACGCGGTCGCGCCGGACCTCGACACGGCGCAGGCGCTCGCCGAGCGGTTCGGCTGGCACCCGCTCGATGTCGAGGACATCGTCTCGAAGCGCCAGCGGCCGAAGGTCGATGACTACGAGGACGACCGGTACCTCTTCGCCGTCCTCCACTTCCCGGTCTACGACAAGGCCGTCCAGCGGCTCAACGCGGCCGAGCTGGACATCTTCATCGGCGAGGACTACCTCGTCACGCTCCCCACCCGGGAGCTGCTCCCGGTCACGCGGCTCTTCGCACGTTGCGAGGCCGACGAGGCCTACCGCGAGCAGCTCTTCGCGAAGGGCTCCGGCCGCCTCCTCTACGAGGTGCTCGACGACCTGTTCGACTACTGCTTCCCGATCCTCGACAAGATCGGTCACAAGCTCGATCGGATCGAGGACGACATGTTCGAGGGCGCGGCCGAGGACGTCGTGCGCGACATCTCGAACGCGAAGCAGGAGATCATCTCGTACCGGAAGGTGATCAAGCCGGAGCGCTCGACGCTCCGTGTGCTCGAGCGGCGGATCAACCGCTTTCTCCCGGAGGAGCTCGAGCTCTACTTCGACGACATCAACGACGCGGTCGAGCGGATCTGGGACCAGCTCGACAACTACAAGGAGGTCGTCGAGGCGCTCGAGTCGACGAACGAGTCGGTGATCTCGCACCGCCAGAACAACGTCCTCCGCCTCCTCACGCTGATCAGCGTCACGATGCTGCCGCTGACGCTGATCACCGGGGTGTTCGGCATGAACGTCATCTACCCGGGCGAGGCGACGCGGGTCGCATTCTGGGTCATCCTCGGCGCGCTCGTCGCGACGCTCCTGGCGATGATCGGCTTCTTCCGCTGGAAGCGCTGGCTCTGACCCGCCAGGCCGGTTTTGCGGCCCGTGCAGCCCACCCGGGAGCACGGGTCGGCAACGCGTCGAGCGTTCCGCGAATCGACGAGAGGGCCGGGATCGTGCTCCCGGCCCTCTCCTATCGCGTCGACGAGACCGCCGGTCTGGGCGTCCGGCCCCTTTGACCGGCTATGCCTTCGTCGGATGCGCCACGACGCGCACCGCCGTCAGCGCGGGGGGCGTCCCGACGGCGGTGAGCTCCGCCTTGCATGCTCGAGCCTGCACGAGCACCCGGTCGCCGACGACGAGATCGCTGCTGAGCTTCTTGCCGTTCCGACGTACCTTCGTGGCGTCGTCGACGACCAGCGTCGCCGTGCCGAGGCTCGTGTAGGCCCGCGCCCACCGATTGCCCTGCTTGACCTGCATGGCCAGCGAGCCGGCGCCGGAGCTCGTCAGCGTGCCCTTGAGCACGACGGTCACCTTCGGCTTGCACACTGGCCCGGTGGTCTGGGGCTTGCCCGCCGTCGCCGGCTTGCCCGCCCACTCCGGCTTGCCCTTCCCGGGCGGCGGAGCCGCAACCGCACTCGACAGACCCAGTGCCAGTGCCCCCATCACGATCACGAACAGCCTCATCTCGATCCCCTCTCGGCCGACGACGCGATTCAGTATGGGCGGATCATGGCATCGGACCGTCGAAAGAGGTACCCCCGAGACGGGGATCCCTCGGACGAGGCACGTCATGGATCACCGCTGCTGACGGCCGGCTCGAGACGGCGGAGGTTTCACCCCCGCACGGGCGGGAATGCTTCCGACTCGAGTTTGCGTTAGCCCTGTGACCCTCCCCGGCCTGCTCGCCGGTGGAGAGCGACGAGGAGAAGCGATGGCGTCTCTGTTGCTCGTCCGGTTTCCGGACGGAAGTTACGAGTACCACATCCCGTTCAGGCGCCTGACGGTTGGAGACGTCGTCCAGGCGCGAGGGTCGGCGTGGACGGTCGCTGCGGTCGAGCAGCCGCGGGAAGGCACGGTCGTCGCGGCGGTCGACCGGACGACGGCGGGCGGCGACTGGCCGGGCCCCTTCGACGAGATCCAGCTGCACGCACCGGCCGCGTAGCACGCGGGTCTGGAGCACGCTCAGACCATGCCGTGCCGCACGCGCCAGCGGTGCTCGGTGACGAGCACGTCGCGCAGGCCGGCGAGCCCCTCGGGCGCGTCGTCCAGGACGTCGATGATCGCGAGCCGGTCGGCGATTCGCAGCCCGACGACGTCGTCCCCCCACTTGAGGGCGTAGCTCAGCCGCTCGGCCGTCTCGTCGTAGCCTGCGCCCACGAGCAGGCCGGCGAGCTCCAGCACATGCTCGTCGGGCACCTGGAATCCTGCGAGCTCGATCACTCACTCTGAGCTTACGGACCTCGCGCCGTCTCTCAAGACCTGGGCTCCCGTGCCGCGCTCCACCGGCGACCACCCGAACGGCTAGGCACGTCTCGCCCCGCGGGGGAAGAGCCACCAGGCACGATCACCGACGGTAGTGGCATGGTGAACGAGGGCCTCGAGCGGCGGACGGCCCTCACGAGAGGGGGCACGGCATGACGGCGGCACAGTTCGAGGATCTGCGCGTCGACGAAGCGGCAGAAGTCCTCGCCTGGCGATTCGATGCGCTCTGCAGGTCTGGGTACGACCTCGATGCGGCAGCGGTGCTCGCGGCGAACGTGGAGGTCGACCTGCACGATGCGGTGAACCTCGTCGACCGCGGCTGCTCGCCCGAGCTCGCAGCGAGGATCCTCCTCTAGGTCTCTCCCCCGAGAACCGCGGCGTCGGAATCACGGCGGCGATTCCGACGTCGCGGGCTCTCACCGGAAGGCACGTCAGCCGATCTCGAGGCCCTCGAGCCCCTCCTCGGGCTCGGGGAGCTGCGGATCGAGCCGCTCGAGCGCGTCGACGAGGAGCTCCCCGACCGCGAGCGCCTTCAGCCAGTTGCGGTCGGCCGGGACGACATACCAGGGCGCCCATTCGGTCGACGTCTCGGTGAGCGCCTCCTCCCAGGCCGCGATCCAGTCGTCGAAGCGGTCGCGCACCTCGAGGTCGTCGCGACGGAACTTCCAGCGCTTCTCCGGGTCGTCGAGGCGCTCCTGGAAGCGGGCGCGCTGCTCCTCGCGCGAGACGTTCAGGAACACCTTCAGCACGCTCGTCCCCTCGTCCACGAGCATCCGCTCGAACGCGCGGATGTGCTCGTAACGCGGACGCCACACCTTCTCCGGCGCCAGCTCGTACATCCGCACCGCGACGACATCCTCGTAGTGCGAGCGGTTGAAGACGCCGACGGTGCCGCGACGCGGGAGCGCCGCATGGATCCGCCAGAGGTAGTCGTGCTGCAGCTCGACACCGACCGGGGCCTTGAACGACGTGACCGAGACCCCGGTGGGGTTGACGCCGTCGAACACGCGCCGGACGACGCCGTCCTTGCCGGAGGCGTCCAGGCCCTGGAGCACGAGCAGCACGCTGTGCCGGTCCTCGGCGTAGAGGCGGTACTGCAGGGCGTCGATCCGCTCGATGAGCCCCCCGAGCCGCTTCTCGCCCTCGTCCTTGTCGACACCGAGCTTGTCGTCCGGGTCGCGCTCGGCGATCCGCGCCTTCGTGCCCGGCTTCACCTCGAGTCCGTCGAGCATCCGGGTGACTCTAGACTCACCGCCGATGGCCGACCGTGGGTCGTTTCACATCGGGTTCGAGATCGACTCGAAGACGGGGAAGCCCGGGACGGCAGAGGTCGTCGTCGGGTCGAGCGACCTGACGACGCACGGGGTCGTCGTCGGCATGACCGGTTCGGGCAAGACGGGCCTCGCGGTCGTCCTGCTCGAGGAAGCGCTCCTCGCGGGAATCCCGACGCTCGTCCTCGATCCGAAGGGCGACATGACGAACCTCGCGCTCGTCTTCCCCGATCTCGCGCCGGCGAGCTTCCGGCCGTGGGTGAGCGAGGCGGAGGCGCAGGCCGCGGGCGTGTCCCTCGACGAGTACGCGGAGAAGCAGGCGACGATCTGGCGCGAGGGGCTCGCCTCGAACGGGATCGGCCCGGAGCGCCTCCAGGCGCTCGCGGACGCGGCCGACGTCACGATCTACACGCCCGGCTCGACGGCAGGGGTGCCGCTCGACATCATTGGCTCGCTCGAAGCTCCCCCGCTTTCGTGGGACACGGACGCCGAGGCGCTCAGGGACGAGATCGAGGGGACGGTGACGAGTCTCCTCGCGCTCGTCGGGATCCAGGCCGACCCGCTCTCGAGCCGCGAGCACGTGCTCCTCTCGAACCTGATCGAGAACGCGTGGCGAGCCGGCCGCGACCTCGATCTCGGGACGCTGATCGGCGAGATCCAGTCGCCGCCGATCCGCAAGCTCGGAGTCTTCGAGCTCGACCAGTTCTTCCCGCCGGCCGAGCGGACGAAGCTCGCATTCACGCTCAACGCGCTCGTCGCCTCACCGCAGTTCGCCGCGTGGGGCGAGGGGGAGCCGCTCGACCCGCAGAAGCTCCTCTTCACCTCGGACGGGAAGCCGAGATGCGCCGTCGTCTACCTCGCACACCTGTCCGAGGAGGAGCGCCAGTTCGTCGTCACGCTCGTCTTCTCGAAGGTCGTCACGTGGATGCGCGGCCAGGAGGGAACGCCCGATTTGCGGGCGCTCGCGTACATGGACGAGGTGTTCGGCTACGTGCCGCCGTCGGCCGCGCCGCCGGCGAAGAAGCCGATCCTGACGATCTTCAAGCAGGGCCGCGCCTTCGGGATGGGCCTCGTGCTCTCCACCCAGAACCCGGTCGACCTCGACTACAAGGCGATGTCGAACGCGGGCACCTGGCTCGTCGGCCGCCTCCAGACCGAGAACGACAAGGCACGCGTGCTGGAGGGCCTGCGCTCCGCCGCGGGAACGACCGACGTGGCCGAGCTCGACAAGGCGATCGGCGCGCTCGGCAAGCGGCAGTTCCTGCTCGTCTCCGCGAAGGCGAACGCGCCGCGCCTGCTCTCGACGCGTTGGGCGATGTCGTTCCTCCGCGGGCCGCTGACCAAGGAGCAGGTCGCGAGGCTGAAGCCGGCGGATGCGCCAGCGGCGGCCGGACCGTCGCCTTCGGCGCCGACCATGCCCGCGTCGACAGCTGCTGCGGAAGCGGAAGCACCCGGTCCTGCGCGCGTGACGAGGGAGCTCGGCCCCGACGAGACATCGGTCGCCCCGCCCGTAGCCGCAGGAGTCACCGTCTCCTACCTCGATCCGGCCGCGACCTGGGGGGCGACGGTCGGCGCGACCGCCGGATCGAGCCGCTTCCGCGCGTTCCTCGCCGCCCGCGTGTCGCTCCGCTACGACGACAGCGCGGCCGACGTCGACGAGCAGGAGGAGTTCGAGGCGGTCTACGGGCCGCTCGACGGCGGGCTCGACCTCGACAGCGAGACGCAGGTGGATTACGACGACCGTGACTTCGCCCCCAGTCCGCCTTCGGATGCCGCGTACGTGCTCCCCCAGGCGCCCGTCGGGGACGCGACGTTCTTCACCGCGACGGCGAAGGACATCCAGCGCCACCTCGTCGACAGGCGTCCGCTCGAGCTGCAGCGAAACCGCGCGCTCAAGCTCGTCTCCCGGCCCGGCGAGAGCCCGGAGGACTTTGCGCAGCGCTGCGATGCCGCGGCGCAGGAGCGCGCCGACGCGGAGTCCGCCAAGATCCGCGACCGGCTCGAGGCGAAACGCGACCGGCTCGACAAGGCGCTCGCCCAGGCACAGCGGCGCGTCGAAGAGCTCGACACCGACACGCGAACCCGCCAGGCGAGCGAGCTCATCTCGGGCGCCGGCGCGGTGCTCGGAGCGCTCTTCGGCGGACGGCGCAGCGCCCGGTCGATGGCGTCGGCGATCGGCGGCGCCGCGTCGCGCCGTGGCATGACCGCACGCACGTCGCAGAGACGGGAGTCGGCGGAGGAGAAGGTCGACGCGACGAAGGACGATCTCGCCGAGCTCGAGCAGGAGATCCTCGACGAGATCGCCGAGATCGACGAGCGCTGGAAGGCGACGGCCGAGGAGGTCGACACGCTTCAGATCCGGCTCGAGGCGACCGACGTGCGCGTGCTCGAGACGCGGCTCGTGTGGGTGCCGAGCGACTGATCTCGCTTCTCGCCGTGGCGCTGCTCGCGGCGGGGTGCCAGAGCGGTAGCGCCACGGATCCGGCTGCGGGGACGACCCGAGCCGTCGTCGCACGGGTGAACGACGGCGACACGCTGACGCTCACGAACGGCGCCAAGGTCAGGCTCGTCCAGGTCGACGCACCCGAGCTCGAGACCGACTGCTACGGGCGCCCTGCTCTGAGGGCGCTGAGCGCGCTCGTGCCGAAGGGGACGCGGGTGAGCCTCGTGCGGGATCCGGCGCTGGACGACAGAGACCGCTACGGCCGCCTGCTGCGATACCTGTTCGTTCGCGACGAGAACGTCAACGTCGAGCTCGTTCGCGACGGAGCCGCCTCCCCGTACTTCTTCCGCGGCGACCGCGGCCGCTACGCCGGCGAGCTGCTCGACGCCGTCGACGAGGCGCGATCCGCGCGCCGTGGCTACTGGGGCGCCTGCCCCCTTGCGGAGCTGAATACGGGGCTCGGCTCGCTCACCGGCCGGCGCTGACCTCAGACCGCCAGGGCACGGCCGGGTCGGCGTGGAAGCCCACGCCGAGCGCCTCGAGCCTGGGGCCGTGCTCGGCGAGGCGCGTGCGGTACTCGCGCCACGTGCGCCGGCGCTGCGACCAGCCCGCCTCCGCGACGCCGAGCAGCCGCGGGAAAGCGAGCCAGTCGAGGCCGGCGCGCGTGTCGATCGTCTCCGACCAGAGGGGCGCCTCGACGCCCAGGATGTCCCGCTCGGCGATCCCCTCGACGACATCCGCGGGCTCCCAGTCGTACGACGTCCGCACGCTCGTCCGTCCCGCCCACTCGAGGCCGAGCGGCGAGCGCGCGTCGTACTTCATGTCGAGGTACACGCGCGTCGACGGCGAGAGCACGAGCTTCGCGCCCTGGGCCACCGCGCGGGCCGCGAGTTCCGGGTCGCGCCAGTGCTGCACGACCGCCGTCCTGCGCAGCCTCGCCCGCGCGGCCTCCTCCCAGAGGATCGCGCGCTTGCCGCGCGAGCGCACGATCCGCTGCACGCGCTCGACGAAGAACCGGTAGTCGTCGGGCTCGGTCGAGAGCGCCTCGTCGCCGCCGACGTGGAGGTACGGGCCGGGCGTCAGCGCGGCGAGCTCGCCCAGCACGTCGTCGAGGAACGCGTACGTGAGCTCCTTGCCGATGCAGAGCGAGCTGAATCCGACGTCGATGCCCGTGTACGGCGCGGGTGCGACGCCGTCGCACGAGAGCTCGCTGTAGGAGGCGAGGGCGGCGTTGACGTGGCCGGGCATGTCGACCTCGGGGACGACGTCGACGAAGCGACGCCGGGCGTACGCGACGAGCTCGGCGTACCGGCGTCGCGTGTAGTGGCCGCCCGGCCCGCCGCCGACGGCGGTGCGAGCGCCGACCCGCGTGAGGTTCGGCCACGAGGGCACGGCGATCCGCCAGCCCTGGTCGTCGGTCAGGTGCAGGTGGAGGCGGTTGAGCTTGTAGAGCGCCATCAGGTCGACGAGCCGCTTCACCTCCCCCACGTCGAAGAAGTGACGGGCGACGTCGAGCATCAGGCCGCGCCAGACGAACCGCGGCCGGTCGTGGATCGTGACCACGCCGACCTGCCAGGGACCCGGCTGCCGCCTGCCCGAGTCGATCGCCGCGGGCAGCAGCTGGCGGAGCGTCTGTGCCGCGTAGAACAGCCCCGCCGGCGTGCGCGCCTCGAGCCGCGCGAGGTCGGGCCCGACGCGCACGCGGTAGCCCTCGTCGCCGAGAGAGCGGTCTCCCGCCACGAGCCGCAGGACGACGTCCCCGGCGACGGGCTCGCGGCGCGTCCGCGTCACGGGCAGCCGGTAGCCCGTGGCGGGTCGCAGGCGCCCCGCGAGCGACCTCGCGACGCGCGCCGCCTCGGGGTCTTCGGCGTGCACGAGGATCCGCGCCGACGGCCCGAGCGCGAAGGCACCCCGGCCGGGGGCGACAGCGAGCGGCTTCGGGATCACCGGCGGGAACGCCGGGGCACGGCTCACCGGCCGCTACCCGCGCACGGCGCCGGAGGTGAGGCCGAACATGATGCGTCGCTGCACCAGCAGGAAGAAGGCGATCACGGGGACCGCGGTCAGCGTCGACGCCGCCATCAGCGCCCCCCAGTCGGTGTTTCGGCTCGTGCCGTAGAAGTAGGAGAGCCACACCGTGACCGTGTGGTTCGACTGGTCCGAGAGCAGCACGCTCGCGAAGATGTACTCGTTCCACGAGGTGATGAACGCGAACACCGACGTCGCGACCAGCCCGGGCGCGACGAGCGGGAGCAGGATCCGGACGAACGCCCCGACGCGGCTCGAGCCGTCGACCATCGCCGCCTCCTCGAGGTCCTTCGGGATGCCGAGGATGAAGCCGCGCAGCGTCCACACCGCGAACGGCAGGACGAACGTCAGGTACGTCAGCGTGACGCCCGTGAGGGTGTTCGTCAGGTGGTAGCGCGCGAGGACCACGTAGAGGGGGATCACGAGCCCCGCGGGCGGAAGCATGAGGATCCCGATCATCACGACGATGAACAGCTTTCGGCCCGTGAAGCGGTACTTCGCGAGCGCGACCGCAGCGAGGAACGCCAGCACCATCGAGGCGAGCACCGCGGAGAGGACGATGACGAGGCTGTTCTTCACGGTGTCCCAGAAGTACGGGCGAGCCATCGCGTCGCGGAAGTGGTCGAGCGTCGGCGAGGTCGGGAACCACGTCGGAGTGAGGCTGTTCACCTCGTCGTCGGGCTTGAACGCCGTCGAGACCATCCAGTAGACGGGGAACACGAGGACGACGGACAGCGCGATCCCGACGAGGTCCCACGCGCGGCGGCGCAGGAAGGCGCCCCGCCCCGCCCGGCGGCGCGGGACCGCGGCGGGGACGCTGCTCACGCCGTGTCCCCCATCCGCACCATGCGGCGGACGTAGGGGATGCTCATCGCCGCGACCATCAGCAGCATCAGGATCGAGATCGCCGCGCCACGCCCGAAGTCGGAGTGAGCGTAGCCCTCGATGTAGACGTACACGCCCATGAGGTAGTTCGAGGCGTCCACGTGCGAGGCGCCGATCAGGAGATACGGCTGCGTGAAGACGCCGAAGTCCCAGATGATCGAGAGGCTCGTCAGGATCAGGAGGATCGGCTTCAGCGTCGGGAACGTGACGTCACGGAAGACGCGAAGCGGGCCGGCTCCGTCCATCTGCGCCGCCTCGACGAGCTCGCGCGGCACCTGTGCGAGGCCGGCGTAGACCGTCACGGTGACGAACGGGATCGCGCCCCAGACGATGAGGATCGTCACCATCGAGAGCTGCGAGAAGGTCGAGGCGTACCAGTCGTGCTGGAAGTAGTCGCCGAAGCCGAGCTCGGTGAGGATGTAGTTGAGGACGCCGTTCTGGAAGTTCGTCATCCAGTACCAGACCTGGACGGCGACGACGGCCGGCATCGACCAGACGAGGACGAGGCCCGAGCTGAGGAGGATCCGGACGGGGGTCGACAGCCTGAGCAGCAGGAGCGCGATCAGCGTGCCGAGCACCATCGTCAGCCCGACGTTCGCGGCCGTGAAGACGACGGTCCGGACGAGCGTGTCCCAGAAGACGTTGTCCCCGAGCACCGACCGGTAGTTGTCGAGCCCGATCCACGTGCCCTGCCGCTGGATCAGCTCGGGCAGCCCGTAGCGCTGGAACGAGAGCGAGACGAGGTGGTAGAGCGGATAGCCGAGGATCGCAGCGATCGCGACGATCACCGGCGCGATCAGGAGGTACGGGACGGTCCCGCGCGCGACGCGGCGCGCGTCGAGCGGCCGCCGCCGCCGCGAGCCCAGCGAATTGGCCCCGGCGGCGACGGCCGCGGCGTGCGGGGCGGGATCAGGTGCCACCGTGATTCCCGCCCCGCAACTCCACGGTCAGACGTTTGCGTTCAGCACCGACGTGATGTTGTCGCTGGCGGACTGGGCTGCCTGCTTGACGGTCAGTCGGCCGGTCAGGATCTGGGCGAGCATGTTCCGCAGGATGTTGCCGTTCTCCACGTTCACCCAGTTCTTGGCGGTCGGCACGAACCAGCTCCGCTTCGCGGCCCGCTCGTTGACGCTCGAGCCGAGCAGCGACGTCGTGTTGGGGATGTTGCCGATCGCGCGCAGCGCCGTCATCGAGGCATTGCTCGTGTAGGCCTTGATCCAGTCGACGGCGAGCGCCTTGTTCGCCCCCACCGGGACGGCCAGGTCCGAGCCTCCGAGGAAGCCGGGCAGCGGCTGACCGGCGGTGCGACTGGGCATCACGAACTGTGCCGTCGAGCCCTTGTACTTGTCGCCGACGCAGCAGCTGAACCACGCCGGGCCGATCATCGAGCCGGCCTGGCCCTGGGCGTACACGTCGTAGGGGTTCGGGTGGGCCTCGTCGGTCGTCTTGGAGGCCTTCGAGACGGCGCCGAAGAAGTTCTTGTACGCCGTCAGGCCGGCGATCGACTTCGGTGAGGCGAGCGTGCCCTTCCACTTGCCGCTCACCTGCCTGGCGATCGACCCGCCGTAGTCGTAGACGAAGCTCATCGCCACGTACCAGTCGGTACCGGCGATGTAGACCGGCGAGAACCCCTTCTGCTTGTTCTGCGCGGCGAGCTTCTTCGCCCCCGCGGCGAACTGCGCGAGCGTCGTCGGGACCTTGAGGCCCGCCTTCTTGAACAGGTCGGTGCGGTAGGTCACGACCCGCGAGCCTGCGTAGTACGGGACGCCGTACAGCTTCCCGCCGTAGCGGCCGGACGCGGCGAGCCCCTCGAGCCACGTGCTCGAGTTCGGGATCGACGCCTTCTCGGACGTCAGGTCCTGGAACGCCCCCGCGGCCATGTACTTCGTCATCTCCGTGTTGCCCATCTCGATGACGTCGGGCGCATTGCCGCCGGCGAGGGTCGCGTCGAACTTCTGGAGGTGGTTCCCCCACGTCTGGTACTGGACGTTCACCGCGACGCCGGGATGGTCCTTCTGGAACGCGGCGTTGGCGGCCTTGACGATCGGCTCCCAGTTCGCGGCCTGCGCGTCGGTCTGGAGCCAGACGGTGATGCTGCTCGTCGCCTGCGTTCCGCCGGAGGCGGTCGACGCGACGACGGCGAGGGCGGCGCCGACGAGAACGGCGGCGCCGATGATGCGTGCTCTCATGGGCGTGTCCCCCAAGCGCATCGGTAGGCGGGAACGATCCCTGCGGAGCCCCGGTGACCGGCGGGGCAAGCGACCAAACCGCCTACTGGCTCATACCAATCGGCCACGGCTCGGAACACTGGCACAGACCGCCGATGATGTCAAGACCACTTTCGATCCGTGCCGTCTTTCCCACCATTTCATGAGGCGAGAGCGCTACGGATTGACGATTGTGGTACTGACCATTGGTGTGCGACTCGAGTCGGACACCAGACGCGTCAGTGGCCGCCGTTCCGGCGAACGGGAGAGCGGTTCAGCTCGGTGACGAGCTTGTAGCGGTCGCCGCGGTAGATCGAGCGGACGTACTCGACGATCTCTCCGCTCGACGAGCGCGTCGTGCGCTCGAAGAGGAACGCCGGGGAGTGGAGCGGCACGCCCAGCGCCTCCGACTCCGTCTCGTTCGTGACGGTGGGCTCGATCGTCTGCAGGCCGCCGACGATGTCGATCCCGTACCGGTCGAGGAGGAGCTCGTAGAACGACTGCCGCTCGAGATCGCGCGCCGAGAGCCCGGGGACGAGCGACTCCCGGACGTGGAGCGTCTCGATCGCCATCGTCTCCCGGTCGGCCAGCCGGAGCCGGCTGATGATCACGACGGGCTCCGAGGGCGAGACGTGGAGGAGTCGCCCCAGATGCGCTCCGGCCGGTGCGATCCGGAGATCGAGGGTGCGGCTCGCCGGCACCATCCCCCGGCGCTCCATGTCCTCGGTGAAGGAGGTCATCGTCAGCTCCTGGGCGATCTTCGGCTCGCTGACGAACGTCCCGCTGCCGTGGCGCCGGACCAGCAGGCCCTCGCGGACGAGCTCGTCGAGCGCCGCGCGCACGGTCAGGCGGGAGACGCCGAGGCTCGCCGACAGCTGGCGCTCGGACGGGATCGCCTCCCCCACGCCGAGCTGCTCGATCAGGTCGAGCACCTGGCTCCGCGTCTCGCTCTGCTTCGTCACGGTCCGTTTCGTCATGTGATCAAGACCAGTTCTCCGTGGACCCCACGGGAACCTGCTCGGCGCCCGTGACCGGCGTGGGGTCCGTCACGAGCGCCGAGCCGTCGGAGGGAGCGAAGAAGTGGAATGCGGCGGGGTCGACCGCGAGCGAGAGCGCCGCCCCCTGCCGCGCCCCCGAGCGCGGGTCGAGCCGCGCGGTGAACAGGGTCGTCTCGGCCGCCAGCAGCGTGGCGTCGTCTCCCTCGGCGCCGAGCTCGAGCTGTGGTCGCCGCGCGTGCACGCGAAAGCAGGCGTGCGTGTCGGCGCCCAGCTGCTCGAGCACGTCGACCTGCACGTCGAGCCGCGGCAGGCCCGGGTCTGCGAGCGCCGCGTCCTCGAACGCCTCCGGCCGGATGCCGAGGACGACGGGCCCGGGAGGCAGCCGTGTGCCCGCGTCGAGCGGTACGGCGTGGCCACCGAAGCGCACCACGTCGCCGTCGACCACGGCCTCGACGAGATTCATCGAGGGCGAGCCGATGAAGGCGGCGACGAAGACGTTCCGTGGGCGCGCGTAGAGCGTCTGCGGCGCGTCGACCTGCACGATCCGCCCTTCCCGGAGCACGGCGACGCGTTGGCCGAGCGTCATCGCCTCGGTCTGGTCGTGCGTCACGTACACGGTGGTCACGCCGAGGCGTGCGTGCAGCTCGGCGAGCGAGGCGCGCATGCCGACGCGGAGCTTCGCGTCGAGGTTCGAGAGCGGCTCGTCCATGAGGAACGCGCGTGGCTCGCGGACGATGGCGCGCCCCATCGCGACACGCTGTCGCTGGCCGCCCGAGAGCTGCGCCGGCTTCCGCTCGAGGAGCTCGGTGAGGCCGAGCAGCGCCGCGACCTCCTCGACGCGCCTGCGCGCAGGCGTCTTCGGGGCACGGCGCACCTTGAGGCCGTAGCCGAGGTTCTCACGCACCGTCATGTGCGGGTACAGCGCGTAGCTCTGGAAGACCATCGCGATGTCGCGCCGCCGCGGCGCCAGCTCGGTGACGTCCTCCCCGTCGATCCGCACGGTGCCGACCGTCACCTCCTCGAGGCCCGCGATCATCCGCAGGAGCGTCGACTTGCCGCACCCCGACGGTCCGACGAGGACGATGAACTCTCCGTCCTCGATCGCGAGGTTGACGTCGTGCGCGGCGACGAAGCCGTTGCCGTAGACCTTCGTGACGTGGTCGAGCTCGATCGTCGCCATTGCGCTACCCCTCCCCCGGGCGCTCCGGGGAAGCGAGAGCTGTACCACTTTCACGCAGATCCCGCAACATTGGTCTTGACCACTCTACCACTACGTGCATAGACTGGCACGCGTGGCGACCGTGCGCGACGACTCCGGGCTCGAACGCCTGCCGACCGAGGCGTGGGATCCCGCGGGCGCGAACCTCGACCTCCGTTCGACCGCAGAGCTCGTGGAGGCGATGAACGAGGCCGACACGGAGGTGCCGCGGGCGGTTGCCCGCGCCCGCGACGCGCTCGTGGGCGCGATCGACGCGATCGCGGCCAGGCTGTCCGACGGCGGGCGGCTCGTCTACGCGGGCGCAGGCACCTCGGGCCGCCTCGCGCTCGTCGACGCCGTCGAATGCCAGTCGACGTTCGGCCTTCCACCCGGGCGCGTCGTCGCGCTCGTCGCCGGCGGCGCCGACGCCTCTGGCACGGCCCAGGAGCACGCCGAGGACGACGGCGACTCCGCCGTCGCCGAGCTGCGCGCACTCCCCCTCACGGCCGGTGACGCCGTCGTCGCGATCAGCGCGAGCGGCCGGACGCCGTACGCGGTCGCCGCGCTCGAGGAGGCGTCCCGGGTCGGCGCGCTCACGGTCGCGGTGACGTGCGTCGAGGGCTCGGCGCTCGGGGGCCTCGCCGACCACGAGGTCGCCGTCGTCGTCGGCGGTGAGCTGATCGCCGGCTCCACGCGCCTGAAGGCGGGCACGGCCCAGAAGCTCGTGCTCAACGCCATCTCGACGATCTCGATGGTGCGGCTCGGCAAGACCTTCGGCAACCTCATGGTGGACGTCGTCGCCACGAACGACAAGCTGCGCGAGCGCGTGCGGGCGATCGTTCGGAACGCGACGGGCGCCCCGACCACCCGCGTCGACGCCGCGCTCGAGGCGTCCGGAGGGGACGCCAAGGTGGCGATCGTGATGCTCGAGCTCGACGTGGACGCGCCGGCGGCGCGCTCGAGACTCGACGGAGCGGGCGGCGTGGTCCGCCGGGCGCTCGAGCCATGAGGCTCGGGGTGGAGGCCGCACTCGTCGAGGGCCGGCTCGTACCGGGCGACGTCGCCGTCGACGAGGGCCTGGTCACCGCAGTCGGTCTCGATGGGATCGGTCGCGGGATCGCCTCGCCGGGATTCGTCGATCTCCAGGTCAACGGCTTCGCCGGCGTCGACTTCCTCGGGGCAGACGCCGACGGGTTCGCGGCCGCCGGTGAGGCGCTGCTCGAGACGGGCGTGACGGCCTACCTTCCGACGCTCATCACCTCGGACGAGGAAGACCTCGTCGCAGCGCTCGAGGCGGTGCCCGACTCCGTCCCCGGGCCACGCGTGCTGGGCGTTCATCTCGAGGGCCCCTTCCTCTCCCCCACGCGCCTCGGCACCCACCGGCGTGACGGCCGCCGCGATCCCGATCCGGCGCTCCTCGAGCGGCTGCTCCGTGCCGGCCCGGTGCGGCTGATGACCCTGGCGCCCGAGCTCCCGGGCGCGCTCGACCTGATCGACCTCCTCCACGCGCACGGCGTCGTCGTCTCGCTCGGTCACACGGACGCCACGGCGGCGCAGGCGCACGCCGCCTTCGACCGCGGCGTCCGCGCGGTGACGCACGTGTTCAACGCGATGCGCCCGCTCGCACATCGCGACCCGGGCGTCGTCGGCGCCGCGCTCGCACGGCCGGACGTCGTCGTGCAGGCGATCGTCGACGGTGTCCATCTCGACCCGGACATCGTGCGGATCCTCTGGCGCGCGGCCGCGGGCCGGCTGTCCCTCGTCACCGACGCCATCGCAGGCGCGGGCCTCGGCGACGGAACGTACGCCCTCGGGGAGATCGAGATCGTCGTCGCCGACGACGTCGTGCGCAGCGAGGACGGCACGCTCGCCGGCAGCGCGCTCACGATGGTCGAGGCGGTGCGCAACCTCGTCGCGCTCGACGTCCCGCTCGAGGGGGCGCTCGAGGCGGCGACGAGCGTCCCCGCCGGGGTGCTCGGCGCGTCGGGCATCGGCCGGCTGGTCCCCGGCGGCCCGGCCGACATCGTCGTGCTCGACGACGCGCTCGAGGTCGTCCGGACCCTGGTCGGGGGAGAGACCCGTGTCGCAGGCTGACAACGGGACCGAGCCCGGGACGCGGTTCCTCGCGGAGATCCGCGAGCAGCCGGCCGCCCTGCGGCGCCTGCTCGCGCACGAGGGCGACATCGCGCGCGTCGCGTCCGTCGTCCGCGAGCGCGACCTGCGTCTCGTCCGCTTCGTCGGCCACGGGTCCTCGGACAATGCCGCGTCGTTCGGCGTCTACGCGTTCGGCCTTCTCCCGCGCTGGACCGCGATGCGCGACTCGATCACCCTGACCGTCCATTACGGCACGCCGCTCGACATGTCCGGCTCGACCGTGATCGGCCTGTCGCAGTCGGGGCAGACCCCCGATGTCGTCGAGTACCTGCGCGGGGCGAGGAAGACCGGCGCGTTCACGATCGCCGTCACCAACGACGACGGCTCCGAGCTGGCCGGAGCCGCCGATGCGGTCATCCCGCTCGCTGCCGAGCCGGAGCTGGCGGTCGCCGCGACGAAGACGTACGTCAACACGCTCGCCGCGCTCGCGCTCCTGGCGGGCCACGTCGCCGGCCGCGGCGCAGAGGTCGCGGACGCGCTCCGCGAGGTCGCGGATCTGGCCGAGGGCGCGCTCCCCGGGCTCGAGCGCGCGACCGCGCCGCTCGCGCTTCCGTTCTCGTACACGGGGCGGATGTTCGTGATCGGCCGCGGCGTCGAGTTCGCGACCGCACGGGAGATCGCGCTCAAGCTGCTCGAGACGTGCCGGGTCGCCGCCGAGCCGCTCACCGCGACCGACCTGGCGCACGGGCCCGTCGCGGCGCTCGACCCGCTCTTCCCCGTCTGGGCGATCGCCTCGAGCGACGGCACGCTCGCGCCGGTGCAGGAGGCGGCGGCCCGCGTGCGCGCGATGGGAGCAACGCTCGTCGCGAGCGGCACGGCGGCCGACCGGATCGACGGCGCCGCCTACCGCGTCCCCGTCCCGGCCCCGCGGCTCGCGCTTCTCTCTCCCCTCCTCTCCGTCGTGCCCGGGCAGCTCTTCGCCTGGGCACTGGCGCGGGCGCGGGGGCTCGACGCCGACGCGCCGCACGGCCTCGCCAAGGTCACGCTCGCGCGTTAGCGGACGACCGCTTCGCGCGTGCAGTCTGCTGCGCGCGCCGCACGCGGTCGAGAAACCGCTCGACCGGGAAGCCCGGGCCCGGGTCCCAGTGGTCGCTTCTCCCGTACGCGGCGCTCACCTCGGAGTGGCCCGTGATCCCGCGCCGGCCGGCGACGAGGTCGCCTGCGACGAGCCAGCGCACCGGAATGCGACGCCTGCGACAGACGTCTGCGACGAGCGTCGCGGCGCGGGCGAGCACCGCGGAGGAGTACTCGTCGGCCCAGTCCTTGCTCGTCTGGTGCGCAAAGCCGGCAAGCTCGACGCCGATCGAGTCGGTGTTGCCGCCCCGCGCGTGCCAGGCGACGTCCTTCTCGCGCACGCAGGAGATCACCCGCTTCGCGTCGACGCAGTAGTGCGCCGAGACCTCGGAGACGGGCGTGGCGAACCACCGCGCGCAGATCAGCGCTGCGTCCGGACGCTCGGCGATCTCCATCGTGTGCATCACGACGACGTCGATCGCGCGCCCCGTGGCGGTGGTCTTGTTGGGGCTCTCGACGAACGGGTACGGCACGACGTCCACCCTCCGGGTCGGCGCCGCAGCCGGCCGAGCATAGTGGCCCGCTGTGCGAGGATCGAGCCGTGGAGTCCCAGGCTCGGACGCGGCGGCTCACCGCGGTGCGACGCGAGGAGGAGCGCGTCACCGCACTCGAGCTCTTCTTCGACCTCGTGTTCGTGCTCGCGCTGACGCAGTGCACGGCGCTGATGGCCGACACGCCGACGTGGGAAGGCCTCGTGCAGGCGCTGTTCGTGCTCGTCGTGCTGTGGTGGTCGTGGGGCGGCTACGCATGGCTCACGAGCGTCGTCGATCCCGAGGAAGGCGCGGTGCGGCTCGCGATCTTCGCGGCGATGGCCGCGTTCCTCGTCGCAGCACTCGCCGTCCCGGACGCGTTCGGGGACGACGCGCTCGTCTTCGCCTGCGCCTACGGGCTCGTTCGCATCGCCCACATCTGGCTCTTCACCATCGCGAGCCGCGACGATCCGGGCCTCCGACGTTCGGTGACCGGGCTCGCGGGCAGCACCGCGACCGGCGTCACGCTCCTCGCGGCGGCCTCGTTCACCGACGGCGTCGCGCAGGGCGTGCTCTGGGCGCTCGCGATCGCCCTCGACGTCGGGGTCCCGTTCCTCTTCTTCGCCGAGGGCTGGAAGCTCATGCCCGCGCACTTCGCGGAGCGGTACGGGCTGATCGTGATCATCGCCCTCGGCGAGTCGATCGTCGCCATCGGTGTCGGTGCGAACGAGATCGTGGACACGGGCGTCATCGCGGCGTCCGTGCTCGGCGTCGCGCTCGCGGCCGCGTTCTGGTGGTTGTACTTCGACGTGATCGTCTGGCTCGGCCAGGAGCGGCTCGCGCAGGCGACGCCGGGCCGGGAGCAGAACGAGCTCGCTCGCGACTCCTACTCGCTCATCCATTTTCCCCTCGTCGCCGGGATCGTGCTCGCCGCGTTCGGGCTGAAGAAGACGATCGAGCACGTCGGCGACCCCCTCGAGCCCGTGCCGGCCGCCGCCCTCGTCGGCGGCGTCGCCCTCTACCTCCTCGGGCACGTCGCGTTCCGCTGGCGCCAGGTGCACTCGCTCAGCCGGCAGCGGTCATTGGCGGCGGTCGCCGTGCTGCTCCTGTACCCCGTCGCGCTCGACGTCCCCGCGCTCGCCACGCTCGCGCTCGTTCTCGGCGTCCTCTGCGTCCTCATCGTCTACGAGGTGACCCGCTTCGCGGAGAACCGCACGCGTGTTCGGCACGAGCTCGCCCACGGCCACCTTCCCGCGGCGATCGCGGCGGCGGAGAGGATCGAATGACACGGCCTCTCTGGGCGCCCTGGAGGCTCGCGTACATCGGTGAGGCAGGCAGCCAGGAGACGTGCGTCTTCTGTGCCGAGGCCGGAGGAGAGCTCGGCGAGGAGAGCCTCCTCGTCGCGCGCGGCGAGCACGCGTTCGTGCTGCTCAACAAGTTCCCGTACTCGTCCGGGCACCTGATGGTCGCGACGCTGCGGCACGTCGGCGAGCTCGGCGAGCTCTCGGCGGTCGAGGCCGCGGAGATCCATACCCTCACGACGCGCTCGCTCGCCGCGCTCCGCCGCGTCTATCGGCCCGATGCGTTCAACGTCGGCTGGAATCTCGGGCAGGTCGCGGGAGGGTCGATCGCGGGCCACCTCCACGAGCACGTCGTCCCCCGCTGGGCCGGCGACACGAACTTCATGCCCGTGCTCGCCGACATCAAGGTGGTGCCCGAGCACCTGCTCGAGACCCGCGAGCGCCTTCGGGCGGCCTGGTCCGAGGACTAGCGCAGAGCGGCGGACAGGCGCGCCATCGCCGCCCACCCGGCGGGCGTGCTCGTCTGGAGGTCGTAGAGGCTCCAGCCGGTCGCCGTCCCGTCGTCGAGGACGGCGTCGGTGAACGCCTTCAGCTCCTCGGAGCTCATCCGGTTCGCGACACCGCCGGCGGCATGGACGGGAATGCCCGTCCCGACCGCGTTCCGGAGCAGCCGGAGCGAGCGCGCAACGTAGCCGTACGTCGCGTCGTAGCCGTTGAACCCGCCGCCGGTGTAGAGCATCGGCACGAGCGCGTCGACCTGCGCCGCGATCTGGGTCCACGGGAAGCCGGGCCACCAGCTGAGGTGCCGCTCGAACGCCCGCGGCGGATAGGTGATCGCGGCGACGGGCATCGCGCCGCTCTCCGTGCGCAGGGTCGCGAGAAGCTGGAGCATGCGGGCCGTCCGCTTCGCGACGTCCTTGACACGCAGCGCCTCGATGTCGAGCGCGACGCCGTCGAAGGCACCGCCCTGCGGACTGCGGAACGAGAGCAGCGCCCTCACGCGGCGGACGTCGAGCGCGTGGTTCTGGTGCCCGGGCAGGTACCAGCCGACGACGCGGATTCCCCGGGCGTGGAGCGCGTCCACGAGGCGTCCGAGGCCGGGCGCCTCGACGACGTCCACCTTCGAGCGGTCGTTGGCGGTCTCGATCCACGCGGTCGCAACGCCGCGCGTCGCGAGCCGCGAGGCGACGACGTTCGGCGTGCGATAGAGCGCAGTGTCGTAGACGTCGATCCACGTCCCGAGGCCCCCGAAGACGTCCGCGGCGGCCGTCGCGCGCGCCGGCGCCGTGCGGCCTTCGGACGAGCCGACCACGCTGCCGGCGGCGAGCGCTGCGAGGGTCACGACGACGACGAGGACGCGCATCGGCGACGGAGCCTACGGGGGGTGTGTGAGGGTTCCGTGAGCCGGGACCATGGTGGAGGCGCGAACCGTTGGCTCGACGGGCGTCCCGGAGAAGCCCGAGCCACTCCGGGGCGCATGGACGTCAGGTGCCGGCAGGAACGCGCCTCCGCAATGATTGTCGGCACGTCGTCCGGGGGCGCATGCCTCCAACGGGTGGCCCCGTTGGGACGAGGCTCAGCCGGACGCAGCCTTGCGTGCCGTCTGGAGGAGGTCGTTGACGGTCGCCGCGGCGAGTGCCGTGCACCCCACTCTCGTCGCCCGCGGCGCGCGGACGAGGCCCGTCACGAGCGCGGCTGCGACCCAGAGGCCCATGCACTTCGAGCAGAGGAGAAGCTGCCCGACCGCGCGGCGCATGCCGCGCCCGCGCGGCGACTCCTTGGGCGTCGTCAGTCCCTCCATCCCCTCGAAACGCACGAACGGCGCGCGCAGAAACCCCGTCACCGCCGCGTGCGTCAGCAGCCGGCTGAGCTTGAACGTGCCGACGCCGACGAGCGCCACGTCGCCCGCACGCGGCCTGCGAGGCAACGAGCCGCGGCTCCCCGCGATCGCCAGAGGGACGACGAACACGACGGTGAAGAGGGCCGCGAGGGCCGCGTAGGCGGCAAGCGGGCGTTCGGCGCGCTGGACGTCGTCCTCTGCGGCATGGGCCCCGGCGAGATCGGCAGGCACGAGATCGAGACTGCCCGCGGCGGCCGCCGCGCAAACGACCCGGTGGCACGGGGCAGCGGTGGGGCGAGCCGGCCTCGCCGACTCGCCCCACGCGGCTCAGCGGCGCGCGCGGGCCCTAGTGCCCGCCTTCGCCGTCGCACGGGAGCCCGAGCGCCGCGTCGAGCGCTTGACCTGCTTCTCGAGATCCGCGACGAGGCCGGTCGGCTCCTTGGGGAGCCCCGCGCGTTCGCGGAGCTTCGAGGCGATCTCGGCGATCTCCTCGGGCGCGTAGCTCGGCGCGAACACCGCGGGCTGCGGCGGGAGGTCGCGCGGCGGGACGCCCTCCGGCGCCTCGTCCACGACGACGAGCTCTTCCCCGGTCTCGGGGTTCGGCCCGTTGAAGACCGCGGCGAGCTCCTGGTAGTCGGACGGCGAGAACCGGTAGAGGCGGAGATGGTCACCGCGCTCGATGTGCGGCTGGCATTCGGGGATCGCCTCGGTGGGGATCCGCGGCGACGGGAACAGCCGCATCAGATTCGCGCCCGTCAGGTTCTCGACCGCGCGCGCATAGGCGATCTGGTGCACGCCGCCGCGGACGAGGAGATACCCGGTCAGCGCGCGCGCTGCAGGGTGCTCGACCATCTCGTAGACCTTCAGCTTGTTGTTGCGCGCGCCCGTCTCGAGGAAGAAGTTGTGCGTCAGGTCCTCGATCAGGTCTCCGGAGGCGAAGACGTAGTCGCCGTTCCACGGCCGGCCGTTCGAGTCCTGCGGCAGAGCTCCCTGACCGCCCGCGATGAAGTGCTGAGGATTGCCGACGCCCTTCACCGCGGCGAGGGGGCTCTTCGTCGCGAGCGACCCCCGCCCGCGCCCGTTCGCCGGCGACGCGCCCGTGAGCATCGTGTTCACCGCCGTGGCGACGAGCTCCATGTGACCGAACTCCTCGGCCGCGATGTTCGCGACGAGGTCGTAGAACGGACGGGCGCCCTGCCGTCCGCGGAAGTTCCACGACTGGAAGGTGTAGTTCATGAACGTCGACATCTCGCCGAAGCGGCCGCCGAGGAGCTCCTGCACCGCAGCAGCACCGGCGGGGTCGGGATCCGACGGCGGCGGCAGCTCGGTGGCCACGCGGTCGTAGCGGAGGATCATCCGCGCCTCCTTCTCTGGGGATGGGTGAATCGGCCACGTACCCCTCCCCCGTCGCCGCAAACCGGGCTGACCTGGCTCGAGCGACCCGTCCCCGAATATCATCCTCCGCTTTGTCCCGCGCCGCGGGCCGATGCAGGGGAAGGGGGAGCAGATGAAGAAGGTCATCGCCACCGTTGCGGCGATACTCACGGTAGGTCTGACCGCCGGGGCGGCGTTCGCGGGCGAGGTGACCGGGAACGGCAAGCCCACGCCGGTCCGAAGCCACATCGCGGCATCGATTTGCTCGTTCTCCGGGCTCGAGGACTGGACGGCGTCGACGCCGCAGCCGGTAGGGCCTCCGGAGGGGATCGCCGTCAGCCCGGGTGTCGTCCAGGTGCCACGCCACGAGGGCGGCAACACGTACCCGCCGGGCGTCCCAGGCTTCGCGTGCAGCCCCGGGCGACCGGTGAGCGGCGCCTAACGCCTCGGGCTGCGTGGTCGGCTGAGGAGAGGCCCCGGAGATCCGGGGCCTCTCGTTCGTTGGATGAGTCCGCAACGGTCGGCCGCACGGAGCCGTGACTCGCCGTCGAACTCGGCCGCGCCCGAGGAGTGGCTAGGATGAACGCCGCGCGGGCGTAGCTCAGTTGGTAGAGCATCAGCTTCCCAAGCTGAGGGTCGTGGGTTCGAGCCCCATCGCCCGCTCTAGGTTCTATGGGGGATTGCGGCGTGTAACCGCCTTCCCCGCTTCCGCTGACGCCCGTTCTCGACTACATGCCTTGCGATGCGGCGCCTAGCTTCGCCCCGAAAGCGCGCGCTGCTGGCGCTGGTACGTCTTCGGCGCACGCACGCTTGCGCGGATATGGGATGCCCCTCTGGCGACGCCAGAGGGGCATCCCATTCAGGCCAAGAACGCCGCCTCGGCGCACGCCGCGCTCAGCGGATGGGCCGCTTCAGGAGAACGACGGGCCAGGCCATCAGGTCGCCGTACTTGAGCGAGAGGCCCACGGCCTCCCAACCTTCCTCGCCGAGCTCGTTCAGATGCTCGGGGACGAAAGCGTCCTCGTCCTTCTTGAGGTTCTTCGCCTCCTTCAGCGGGACGACGAGGTACTCGAACCGAGTAGCCGCAACCGGCGGGGCGTCGATCGTCGGCGTGGTCGTCATGTGACACCTCCTTCCAGAGTCAGGTTCTCAGGGCGCGGCAGCCTCTGCCTCGGGGAATACGCGGAACTCGGGCCCTGGCACGCGGCGGGCGTGTCGCAACCAGCAAGGGGCCCTGTGACAGGCCCCTTGCCCGCCCCCACCGATTGGCCGCCGGGGGGTGTTGTCCACCGCTCCCCCGGGTTGGCAGGGCATGACTGCTGCGCTCCCCTCCCCTGGATCCCAAGCTAGTGACGCCGTAGGGGGAGGCAATCCCTCGTGCGAGTGACGCTCGCCGTGCGAGCCTTCCCCCGCCAGAGGGCTGCGCCTCCCGGGGTTCTGTCACCGTCTGTTGGGTCGTCCGCTCGAGGCATTTCGCAGCGCCGTTCCGCTCGCTACGTTGTGTCCATGCCGATCCTCGCGGGCGTTCGGGTCTCGCGCGAGCAGACGCTCGAGCTGGCGGCGATGCTCACGCGCGACGGGTCCGACCACACCGCACGCGTGCTACTCGAGGCGACGACGAACGGTCAGGAGTTCGTCGCGCTCTCGACCGAGGAGCGGGAGGCCATCCTCGCCGTCCTCGACCGTCCCACCGGCGAGCTCGCCGAGCTGCGCCAGGCGCTCTTCGACGAGCTCGCGTGGCGCAGGAGCGGGCTCCTGTCCCGACGTGGGCGCCGCACCGGGTTCCCCGCGCGTCCCGGTTGAGGGCTAGGCGATCCGCAGCAGCAGGAGGCGGACGCGAACCGCTCCGGCGCGGTCGACGACCTTCGCGCGCAGGCGGTAGCTCCCGGTCCGCTTCGGGACGCCGGTGAGCCGTCCGGTCGTCGTCAGGCGCAGGCCGGGCGCGAGGGAGCCGCCGGTGCGCACCCAGCGGTACGGCGCCGTTCCGCCGACGGCCTTGAGGCGTGCGGCGTACGCCTTGCCGAGATGGCCGAGCGGGAGCGCGCGCGACGCGATCGCGAGGAGCTTCCGGGCCTGCGGAGCGACCGGCTTCGGCGCGACGCCGAGCTGCACGAGCGCGCCGTTGACGAGCGCCGCCATGCCCTCGGCCCCCGAGGGCGTGAGGTGGATCCCGTCGGGCTGCAGCCAGGCCGGGTTGTTCCGCGCCTGCGCGTTCCAGTCGACGACGGTCATCTCGGCGTGCTTCTGCGCGGCGGCGGCGATCATCCCGTTCATCGAGAGGTAGCTCTGCCGCTCGGCCCGCAGGGTCAGCCAGACGACGTGCTCGACGCCACCCTTGCGGAACGCGGCCAGCGCCTGCTCGATGTTGTCCGCGTAGTTCGCCTCGAAGTCGTTGTAGCCGACGATCACGACGACGACGGAGCCCATCTCGGGCCCGAGCGCCGTCGCGCGGTCGATCACGTTCGGGGGCCGCACGCCGTCGTAGGGGCAGCTCGTGTCGCCGAGGCGCCGGCACGCCGCGACCTCAAGTCGGAGGTCGATGCCGCGCCCGAGTATCCGCTTCGCGTCCGGGTCGTACGCCATCGCCGTCGCGGCCGAGTCGCCGAAGACGGTGACGCGCGCGGGCGGCGCCGCGCCGTTGCCCTGGGCACCGGCCACGAGCCCGAGAGCGGCCATGAGAGCCACGACCGCCGAGGTCACGCCGCGAACGGACATCAGGCGAGCGTAGCGGCCGACGCGGGAGGGCCGTACGGCCCTCCCGCGTCGAGTGGGTTCAGGCAGGGACGGCCTGCTCCACGTCGGCGCTCCAGTCGCCTGCGACGGCGAGTGCGTTCATGCGCGCACGGTGCAGGAAGGCGTCCTGGCCCGCCTCGACGTTGTCGGCCTCCCCGCTCCACGCCTGGAGCGCTGATGCCTGCAGCGCCCGGCCGTACGAGAACGAGAGCGGCCACGGGCCGCCAACGCGGTTGATCGCGTTGAGGTTCTCCGTCGCCTCGACCTCCGACTGCCCGCCGGAGAGGAACACGATCCCGGGCACCGCCGCCGGCACGTGACGGAGGAAGCAGTCGACCGTGAGCTCGGCGATCTGGGCGGAAGACGCCTGCGTCGGGCACTGCTTCCCCGAGATCACCATGTTCGGCTTGAGGAGCATCCCCTCGAGGGCGACCTCCTGCCGGTAGAGCTCGTAGAAGACGACGTGCAGCGTGCGCGCGGTCACCTCGTAGCAGCGCTCGATCGTGTTGTCGGCGTCCATCAGCACCTCGGGCTCGACGATCGGGACGATCCCCGCCTCCTGGGAGAGGGCCGCGTAGCGCGCGAGCGCGTGCGCGTTCGTGTGGATACACGCGTCCGTGGGGATCCCGTCGCCGATCGTGATGACCGCGCGCCACTTGCTGAAGCGCGCGCCGAG
>DATBIQ010000029.1:0-9556 GCA_036556865.1 Gaiella sp. | reverse complement strand
TCGGTGACCGCCACGGGCCAGGTGCTCGAGGGCATCACGATGAAGGAGACGCTCGCGAAGGCGGTCGAGCTGATCGGCGGCGACGAGGAGTTGCCCGACGACGAGGCGATCGGCGTCGCGTGCGGCTGGTGGCCGTGCTTCTCCGCGAACGCGGGCGCGTACGTGAAGCTCAACCCCGACGGCACGGGGACGATCGTCACCGGCGCGCAGGAGAACGGCACCGGCGCGGTGATGGCGATGCCGAAGCTCGTCGCCGAGGAGCTCGGGATGCAGGCGGAGGACTTCTCGCTGCTCTACCAGGACACGGACGCGGCCCCGTGGGACATGGGCTCGTGCGGCTCGCAGACGACGTTCAACAGCGTCCGCGCGGTGCTCGCGGCGACGGCCGACGTCCGCGACCAGCTGCTCGACGCGGCCTCGGAGCGGCTCGAGGCGGCGCGCGACGACCTCGAGCTCGTCGGCGGCTCGGTGCGCGTGAAGGGATCGCCCGAGAAGGCGGTCAAGGTCTCGCGGCTCGCGGCGCGCGGCACCATCCACGGGAAGGGCGCAGGCGAGGTCCCCGAGGGCCCGCCGGCGCCGGCCGAGGGCTGCGTCGGGCGGCTCGGTCTCGAGTCGTTCCACGCGCCGCAGCTCATCGCGCACGCGGCGCACGTGAGAGTCGACCGCGCGACGGGCGTCGTGCGCGTCCTGCGCGTCGCCGCCGTTCACGACTGCGGCCGCATCCTCAACCGGGTCGGCGCGGACGGCCAGGTGTACGGCGGCGTCGTGATGGGCATCGGGCAGGCCCTGACGGAGGGCACGCAGCTCGACGACCTCGGACGCCAGCGGAACCCGCACCTGCTCGACTACAAGCTCGTGACCGCGTCCGACGCGCCGTCGATCGAGATCGCCTGGATCGAGACCGACACGCCGAACGCGGGGCCACGAGGCTCGAAGGGCGTCGGCGAGCCGCCGTGCGTCCCGACTGCGGGCGCGATCGGGAACGCGATCGCGAAGGTGCTCGGAGCGCGAGTGCGTGAGCTCCCGATGACGCCCGAGCGCGTCTGGGAGGCGCAGCAGTGAGCTTCGCCACCGCCACGACGGTCGAGGACGCCCTCGCGGCCCTCGCCGGCGGCGCCCGACCTGTCGCGGGCGGCACGGATCTCGTCGTCGGCGCGCGGCAGGGCAAGGCGCCGCTGCCGGAGTCGCTCGTCGCGATCCACCGTGTGGCGGAGCTGGCGGGAATCACCGCGGCCGACGAGGGTTTGCGGCTCGGCGCGCTCACGAGCCACGCCGAGATCGCCTCGCACCCCGACGTCGTCGATTCGTACACGGCGCTCGCGGACGCGAGCGCGATCGTCGGCTCGCACGCCACACGTGTGCACGGGACGCTCGGTGGCAACCTGATGAACGCGTCGCCGGCGATGGAGACCGGCGGCCCGCTCATGTGCCTCGACGCGACGGTCACCCTTCGATCCGGCGGCGGCGGCACACGCACCGTCGCGGTCTCCGACCTCTTCGCCGGCCCCGGCTCGACGACGGCACGCGACGACGAGCTCCTCGTGTACGTCGAGATCCCTCCTCCGGCGCCGTGCACCGGGAGCGCCTACGTGCGTCTCGAATACCGGCGGCAAATGGAGATCGCCGTCGTCGGCGCGACGGCCGTCGTCGCGCTCGAGGGCTCGACCGTGAGCGATGCGCGGATTGCGATCACGGCTCTGGCGCCGACGATTCGGCGCGCCGCGGAAGCGGAGTCCGCGCTCGCGGGAAGCGACGGCGGCGAGACCGCTGTCGCCGCCGCGGCCCGGGCGGCCGCCGCGGCCTCCACGCCGATCTCGGACGTGCGCGCCTCCGAGCGGTACCGCAGGGCGATGGCGGAGGTGATCGCCCGGCGTGCGATCGGCGTCGCGCTCGCCCGCGCGCGCGGCGAGGCGGTGCCCGTCCCGGCGAGCGCGGTGCGCCCGTGAAGGTCGCCGCGACGCTCAGGGTGAACGGCATCGCGTACCCGGTCGAGGTCGAGCCCGGGACGAGCCTGCTCGCCGCGGTCCGCGACGAGGTCGGGCTGACCGGCTCGAAGGAGGGGTGCGACGACTCGGAGTGCGGCGCCTGCATGATGCTGCTCGACGGCCGGCCGGTGAACAGCTGCTCGTACCTCGCGCTGCAAGCGGAGGGCAGCGAGGTGACGACCGTCGAGGGACTCGCCGACGGCCGCGACCTGAGCCCGCTCCAGACGGCGTTCCTCGAGCACGGCGGGGTGCAGTGCGGCTTCTGCACGCCGGGGATGCTGATCTCTGCCACGGCCCTGCTCGAGCGCAACCCGTCGCCGTCCGAGGACGACGTCCGCATCGCCCTGTCGGGCAACCTCTGCCGCTGCACCGGCTACGACGGGATCGTCAAGGCCGTCCTCGCAGTCGCGCCTGCGGCGCCACCCACGTAACGCGTGGGCGGTGTGGGGCCCGCTTGTGGCCCCACACCGCCGTCTCCCCCTACCTCGCCGTTCGCACCTGGACGAGCCGGCGCGTCGAGACCCCCGCGAGCACGTTCTCCCCGGCCTTGCGGGCCCGGACGAAGAACTGGACGTTGCGGCCGTTTCGGAGCGGGAAGCTCGCGTGCGGCGTCAGCCGCAGCGTGGCCCAGCCGTCCTGCGCGGTCGGCTGATTCGACATTCCCGTGGTGACGATCGGTGTCGAGCGGGCAAAGACGAGCGCGTCACGTACGACGAACCCGCGCGTGTCGACCACGTGGACGCGCAGCTCGATGCTCGTTCCCCGCGACCGCACCGGGTTGGGAGTGAAGCGGATCGAGTCGACGATCAGGCGGGCGGGCAGAGAGACGCTCGACGCCGGGATCGAGTACTTGCCGTCCGGAAGCTTGATCGCTCCCGCGGGCAGCGCCGGTGGCGCGGGCGGCGCCGGTGCGTTCGGCTGGACGGCCGCCGTCGGGTTGCTCGTCGCATCGGCCGAGCCGCGAGTGTTTCTCGCGGTCACGCGAACGCGGATCCGCGTGTTCACCTCGGACGCGCCCGGGACGAAGGTCGACTTCGTCTGGCCGTTCAGCGACACGCAGTTGTTGCCGTTCCCGTCGCACCGCAGCCACTGGTAGGCGTACGTGATCGGAGCCGTGCCGCTCCAGCCGCCGATGTTTGCCGTGAGGGTCTGTCCGGGCCGCGGTGAACCGCTCACGCTCGGCTCCTTCGTGTTCTTCGGCGCGGTGGTCAGCGCGGCCGCGATCGTGCCGGTGGCGTTCGAGGCGACCGTCTGGGACCCTGCGCCGTTCGTCGCCGTCACCCGGAGCCGCATGCGGCGTCCGGCGTCCTCGCCCTGCAACCGGTACGTCGAACCCGTCGCGCCCGAGACGAAAACGCAGTTGGAGCCGTCCGGGGCGCCTCCGTCCGTGCCGCAGCGCACCCACTGGTACGCGTAGGTGATCGGCGTCGTCCCGGCCCAGCTGCCGGTCGTCCCGGAGAGCGTCTGGCCCTCGACGAGCGACCCGGAGACCGACGGCTCACGCGTGTTGACGGGCCCCGACGTCGAGGTCGCCGTGGCGGTCGGGCCGGACTGAGCGGCGGCCGAGCCCACGCTGTTGGTTGCGGTCACCTGCACGCGGAGCGTGAAGCCGGCATCGGCGGCAGCCACGACGCGCGTCGCGCCGGTCGCTCCTGCGATGTCGTCGCAGCTCGCACCCGCCGTGTCGCAGCGACGCCACTGGTATTGGAACGTGATCGGGCCGTCCCCGGCCCACGAGCCCGACGTCGCGCTCAGCGTCTGCCCGACCGCCGCAGTGCCGGAGACGGTCGGCAGCGACGTGTTCGACGGCGGCACCGCCGCGGCGCTCGCCTCGGCAGGGCTGCTCACCAGCGCCGCGACCGCCGCGAGCGCAACCGCGAGGATGACCGCTCCCGCGAGCACGAAGGGCGCGCGGTACGGCGCCACGGTTCTACGATGGTCTCGTCTTCGCATCAGAGGCTCCTCGCGTTCGCTGGGTCGCAACTCCATGGGCTCGCCGAAAGAAGGACGCGAGTCGGTTCTACTCCCGCAGCAAGGGCGCGAGCGAAACCCTTACAGCGCGCTTGCCATGCCTTACGCCGGCATCACCAGTCGCTCACGATCGGCGTCGAATGTGAAGATCCACTCACACTCGAGCCGGCCCGGACCGCCGCGCCACATACTGGGTTTCGTATGAAGCCGTCCCGCCTGCTCAGCATCCGTTGGTGGCTTCCGCTGGCGTTCGCGGCGATCGCCGCCGTCACCGCCCTCGCCGTCGCCCAGGTGTTCCGGGCGCAGAGCGAGGCCGCGTTGCGCACGCGCGCCCAGGATCTCGCAGCCGGCAGCGCCGTGGGCGCGGCGGCGGCGATCGCGGAGGCGCCGACCGTTGCCGGCGCACGCGATGCCGCCGTCCGGGAGGCCGCGAGGCGCCGAGTGGCGCTGTTCCTGTTCGACGACCGCGGAAGGCTCCTCAGCGCACCGTCGTCGCAGGGTGTCGCCTGGTCGTCGGTGACGAACACGCGCGAGCTCCTCGAGCACGGTCTGGGGGGCCGGCGGTTCGTGGAGAGCCTCGACGGTGGCCGTCGCATCACGGTCGCGCTACCGCTGAGGGCCGGCCCCGCCGCGACGCTCGTGGAAGTCGCCGCGCGCCCCGATCTCGTCGCGGCCGCCTCGATCGTGCGCGACCGCATCTGGGTCGCGGCCGCGTGGGCGATCCTCGTGGGTGCGGTCGCCGGACTGCTCCTCTCCCCGCTGATCACGCGGCGCGTCAGGCGGATCGGCGTCGCCGCCACCGCAATCGCGGAGGGGGAATTCGAGGCGAAGCTCCACCCCCGCTTCCCGGACGAGCTCGGGAGCCTCGCCCAGGCCGTCGAGACGATGCGGAGCAAGCTCCGGGCATCCTTCGGCCAGCTCGCCGGCGAACGTGACCAGCTTCGCTCGCTTGTCGAGCAGCTCCACGAGGGGGTGATCGCGATCCGGGCCGACCTGACGGTCGTGGTCGCGAACGCCCGCGCCTCGGCGCTGCTCGGCCGCGAGGTGCGAGAGGGGGAGCCGCTGGACGACCCGTGGCCGTCGGTCGACGTCCACTCGTTCGCGCGCGGGCTCTTCTCCGCCGACATGGAGCCGCACACGATCCGTGTGGCGCCCGCCCCCGATCACACGTATGCGGTCACCGGCGTCCCGTCGACCGGTGCGGGGACCGCCGTGCTCGTCATCGCCGACGTGACCGCGCAGGAGCGACGGGAGCGGGCCGAGCGCGAGTTCGTCGCCAACGCGGCCCACGAGCTGCGCACGCCGCTCACGGCGATCGCGAGCGCCGTCGAGGTCCTGCAGCTCGGGGCGAAGGACGACCCGACAGAGCGTGATCGCTTCCTCGCGGTGATCGATCGGCAGACGTCGCGGCTCGGCCGTCTCGGACGGGCGCTACTGACGCTCGCGCGGGCGCAGACTCAGGCGGAGCCCCTCGCCCTCGCACCCGTCGACGTGGCCGCCGTCCTTCGCGAGATCGCGATCGACCTCGAGCTCGACGACGCCGAGCTCGAGCTCGGCACCGGGCTGGTCGCCTTGGCCCACGACGACCTCCTTCGTCACGCGATCGAGAACCTCGTCGGCAACGCCCGCAAGCACGCGGACGGCAAGGGGCTCGAAGTGTCCGCTCACGCACGCGACGAGACCGTCGTCGTCGAGGTCCGAGACAGGGGTCCCGGGATCGGCCCGGGCCAGGCCGACCGCGTCCTCGAGCGATTCTTCCGGGGCGGGGACCGCGATGCCGAGGGCTTCGGGCTCGGTCTGTCGATCGCCAGGGAGGTGGCCCACGCGGTCGGCGGGCGCCTCGAGATCGAGACGCTCCTCGGCGGTGGCACGACCGCGCGGATGATCCTGCGCAGTGCGGCGCAGACGCCCTTGGCCACGGCCGACGACCGGCCGCAACCAGTCGGCGAGCGCAGCGGATGACCGCGTACGCCCGATCCCGCGGCCTCGGGTGACCGCTCGCGTCCTCCTCGTCGACGACGAGCCGGACATCCTCGCCCCGGTGCGCTACGCGCTCGAGCGGGACGGCTTCTCGGTCGAGGTGGCACTCGACGGCGAGTCCGGTCTCGAGCTCGCGCGGCAGGGCGGCTTCGACGTCGTGGTGCTCGACGTCATGCTGCCGCGGCTCGGAGGGCTCGAGGCCTGCCGGATCCTGCGCAACGAGAGCGACGTGCCCGTCATCATGCTCACCGCCCGCGACGACGAGGTCGACAGGGTGCTCGGGCTCGAGCTCGGGGCAGACGACTACGTCACCAAGCCGTTTTCCACCGCGGAGCTGCTCAGCCGCATCCGTGCGATCCTCCGCCGGCGCCAGTTGGACCGCGGCTCGGGCGGCACGACCCGCGAAGCAGATGGGATCCGCATCGACCTCGACCAGCACCGTGTCAGTGTGGACGGCGAGGAGGTCGAGCTGACGCCGTCGGAGTTTCGCATCCTGCTCCTGCTCGTCGACCGGCCGGGCCAGGTGTTCACGCGCTGGCAGATCATGGAACACCTGTGGCAGAGCCCCTATGTCGGCGACGCCCGGGCGTGCGACGCTCACATCGCGAACCTTCGCCGCAAGGTCGAGCGGAGGAGCTCGCGACCCGAGCGCATCCTCACGGTGCGCGGCATCGGCTACAAGCTGGCCGCGCCCATCCGAGCGGGCAAGTCTTGACAGAACCCGGGTCGATCGCTCACCCACGGCGTCCGACTCTTCACCGGAGACACCTACGGTGGCGTGATCCCCGTCAGATGAACGGCTCGATGGCGACCGACACGCATCCCACGGACGACCGAGGCCCGGTGACGACGGTGGCGCTCGGGCACCGTGCCGAGAAGATCGTCCTCCGTGGCGCGATCAGAGGACGTGCCGTGGACGAGCTGCGCGCCCGCCTGCGTGCGGCGATCGGGCGCGGGGTGCGCGAGCTCTTCCTCGACCTGAGCGACGTCGAGAGCGTCGCCGCTCCGGTCTACGACCTCGTGTCCTCGGCGAGCCTCGAGCTGGCAGACCGCGGCGGCGTGCTCGTCGTCTGGAATCGGGAGGACGCGACGGGCGAGGCGACCTACGTGATCGCGGACGTCCGCGGTCGGGCGCTCGCGGAGCTGACGGCACGGCTCTCGTCCGACGGGCCGTGAGGAATCCTTCACGAGCAGCTCTTCGTGCGCTCGAACGCGGGTTCTAGTCTTCCTCGAGTGCTGTGTCCGGCGAACGCGTTCCGGCCGAGACACCCGGCGGAATCTGCCCCGCCGGAAGACCGCACACGCGGGGATGGTCGTCGAGGGCTCGTCCGAGGCGGGCCCTCGACGCGCTACCGTCCGCTGCATCGACGACGCTGGGAGGTGGGTTGCAGTGATCGCGTCACTCGTGCGTTTCGACTCGGAGATGGCCGACGACGACGTCCAGGCCACGTTCGAGGAGCGGGCCGACCAGTACCGGAGTCTCCCGGGGCTCGTGCAGAAGATCTATCTGCGCTTCCACGAGACCGGAGAGTTCGGCGCGCTGTACGTCTGGGAGTCCGAGGAGGCGCTGCTCGCCTTCCGGGAGACCGAGCTCGCCCGCTCGATCCCCGATGCGTACCGCGTGAGCGGGCCACCACGATCCGAGCTGGCCGACGTGTGCCTGGTCGTGCAGCCCGAGGTGGCGACGCGATGACGCGCTGAGCCGCCGGTGGTCACTCGGCCCGCTCGTGTATGAGCAGATCGGGACACGACCGGCGCCCGCTCCTCACACGCTGCGAGCACCATGATCGACGACGCAGCGTCGAAGAGCGGAGCAAGCCTCCGCAGTGCGGGACGACGGGAAGGTGGGGGCGCCTCTCCCGGATCGTCCCAGGACGGGAAGGCGGATGCCTTCCCGTCCGGCTGCCGTAGCCGGGACACCGCGGGGATCCCCGTCAGGCGGCCCGATGCGCCCCGAGCAGTGCGTCGACGCGCCCGACAACGTCGTCGCTCGCCAGGCCCCGGAGCGCGACCGTCGTCCGCCGACGGAGGACGTCCTCGGCGGTCGTCGCCCACTCGTGGCGCACCGCGAAGAGCGCCTGCGCAGCGATGTCCGGGCCACCCGGGTGGATCCGCTCGAGGAGCGCCGGATCCTCGGCCGCCGTCTCGACGACCGCTGCCGCGCGGTTCCCGTAGACGTGGCGGAGATGGTCTGCGACCTCCGGGTCGAGCCCGTCCGGGAGCCTCGGCCCAGGGCCGGCGGCGCCGGGGAGCAGGAACGGGCGCCGATCGAGCCGTCGGAGGCCGAGCGGGCCGCGCACCCGCTCGAGCGCGTCGAGGGCGATCTTCCGGTAGGTCGTCAGCTTGCCGCCGGCGACGCTGAGCATCCCGGCCGGGCCGATCGAGAAGACGGTCTCCCGGCGGGCGCTCGCGGTCGCCCCCTCGCCGAGCGGGAGCACGCGCAGCCCGGCGAACGAGGCCCGCACCGCGTCCCGCCCGAGCAGCGACGACGGCAGCGCGGTTGCGGCCTCGGCGAGGATCTGCGCGACGTCCGCCTCCTCCGCGGCGACGTCACCGGGCTCGCCCTCGAAGTCCGAGTCGGTCGTGCCGAGCAGCAACAGGCCGTACCACGGGACGGCGAACGTGACGCGCACGTCGTCCTGCGGGATCGTGAGCGCCGCGCTCCAGCCCTCGCCGCCCGGGACGAGCACGTGCGCGCCCTTGCTGAGGCGCACCGACGAGCCGGCGCGCGGGTCCTCGAGCCGGCGCACCGCGTCGACCCACGGGCCGGCTGCGTTGACGACGACGTGCGCCCGCACGGGGACGGCCTCTCCGTCGACGAGCACCTCGGCGCCGACGACTCGCCCGCTGTCGACGTGCAGCGAGACGACCTCCGCCCGGTTGAGCACGGTGGCCCCGGCCTCGGAGGCGGCGACGACGTTCTCGAGGCACAGCCGGGCGTCGTTCGTCCACGCGTCGGCGTAGAGCGCGCAGGAGCGCAGGTCGCCGAGCCGCAGCGACGGCACGAGCTCGCTCGCCCGCGCAGGCTTCACGAGCCAGTTCAGCCGCGACAGGGCGAGCGTCGAGTAGAGGAGGATCCCGCTCTGCACGAACCACGGCCGGAACGGCCCTCCTCGGTAGAGCGGGAGGAGGAACGGCAGGCGGTGCACGAGGTGCGGCGCCACCGACCCGGCGAGCGTCCGCCGCTCGTGGTGCGCCTCGCGGACGAGCCGCACGTCACCGAGCCTGAGGTAGCGCAACCCGCCGTGGATCAGCTTCGAGGATGCGCTCGACGTCCCGGAGCCGAAGTCGCCGGCGTCGAGGAGCGCGACCGACAGCCCTTCGCGGGCCGCGTGCGCGGCCGTCGCGGCGCCGATCACGCCGCCACCGATCACGAGCAGGTCGAACGACGTCCGCGCGAGCGCCTCGCGGGCCGCCGCCCGGCTCAGAGCGGGTTCGTCCATGCCTTCCGTCCGTGGGCGTCGACGACCTCGATGCGGGCGAACGGCGCGGTCTCCGGCCGGTCGAGGCGCGCCGCGACGATCAGGCCGTCGGGCGTCGTCTCGAGGATCTCCGCGCCGTACCGGTAGCCGAGGCGCCCGGCGTGGACGGCGGTGCCGCTCGTCCGTCCGGTGAGGAGC
>DATBIQ010000028.1:0-1550 GCA_036556865.1 Gaiella sp. | reverse complement strand
CGCTCTACGGGGACGGCCAGGCGGCGGAGAGGATCGCCCGGCTGCTCTATACGATCTCCGGATGACCGAGGCGCCGGTCAGAGTCGGCCTCGCGGGCCTCGGCACCTGGGGCCCGAACCTCGCCCGCAACTTCGCCGACCTGCCGAACGCGGAGCTCGCATGGCTCTGCGACCTCGACCCGGAGCGGCTCGAGCGCGTGGGCGCACGCCACCCCGGCACGAGGACGACCGACCGGTTCGAGGATCTCCTCGAGGACCCGACCGTGGACGCCGTCGCGATCGCGACGCCCGCGACGACGCACGCCGAGCTGGCCCGCCGCGCGCTCCTCGCCGGCAAGCACGCGTTCGTCGAGAAGCCCCTCGCCATGACCGCGCACGAGGCCGAGCTCGTCGCCGACCTCGCCGAGGAGCGCGGCCTCGCGCTCGTTCCCGGCCATCTCCTGCTCTACCACCCGGCCATCCGCAAGCTGAAGGAGATCGTCCGCTCCGGCGAGCTCGGGCAGCTGCTCGTCGTCTACGGCAACCGCCAGAACCTCGGGAAGATCCGCCGCGACGAGAACGTCCTCTGGAGCCTCGGCGCGCACGACCTCTCCGTGATCCTCGACCTCGTCGACGAGGAGCCGCTCGAGGTCGCGGCCCGCGGCGCCTCGTTCCTCACCGAGGGCGTGGAGGACGTCGTCTTCTGCTACCTCCGCTTCCCCTCGGGCGTCGTCGCCCACATGCACCTCTCCTGGCTCGACCCGCAGAAGATGCGCAAGCTGACCGTCGTCGGCGACCGGAAGATGGCCGTCTTCGACGACATGGAGCCCGAGCGGAAGGTGACCGTCCACGACAAGGGCCCGCAGGAGCCGCCCGACGGGTACAGCGACTGGATGACGCGCTCCGGCGACGTCGTGATCCCGGAGGTCCCGGCCGCGGAGCCGCTCCGGCTCGAGTGCGAGCACTTCGTCCGGGTCGTTCTCGGGGAGGCCGACCCCGCGCCCGCGCGCGCGAACGGGCTGGCGGTCGTCCGCGTGCTCGAGGAGCTCCAGGCGTCGCTCGCGCGGGAGCCCGTGTGATCCACGAGAGCGCGGTGGTCGTCGAGGGGACGGTGCTCGGCGCCGATGTCGCGATCGGGCCGGGATCGGTCGTGGGCAAGCAGCCGACGCTCGGGGCGCGCTCGACGGCGAGCCGGGAGCCGCTTCCCCCGCTCGAGGTCGGGGACGGCACGGCGGTGCTCGCCCTCGCGGTCGTCTTCGCGGGGACGCGGCTCGGCCGCGGCGTCGTGGTCGGCGACCAGGCCTGCGTGCGCGAGCGCTGCGAGATCGGGGACGAGGTCGTGATCGGGCGCGGCTCGCTCGTGGAGAACGACGTCACGATCGGCGCGCGCACGCGGATCCAGGCGAACGCCTACGTGACCGCGTACTCGACGCTCGAGGAGGACGTCTTCGTCGCGCCCGGCGTCGTCACGACGAACGACAACTTCATGGGCCGCACGGACCGGCGGCTCGAGGCGATGCGCGGCCCGACCATCCGCCGCGGCGCGCGGATCGGCGGCGGGGCCGTCCTGCT
>DATBIQ010000027.1:0-3679 GCA_036556865.1 Gaiella sp. | reverse complement strand
GGCCGTACGAGAACGAGAGCGGCCACGGGCCGCCGACGCGGTTGATCGCGTTCAGATTCTCCGTCGCCTCGACCTCCGACTGCCCGCCGGAGAGGAACACGATCCCGGGCACCGCCGCCGGCACGTGACGGAGGAAGCAGTCGACCGTGAGCTCGGCGATCTGGGCCGAGGACGCCTGCGTCGGGCACCGCTTCCCCGAGATCACCATGTTCGGCTTGAGGAGCATCCCCTCGAGGGCGACCTCCTGCCGGTAGAGCTCGTAGAAGACCACGTGCAGCGTGCGCGCGGTCACCTCGTAGCAGCGCTCGATCGTGTTGTCGGCGTCCATCAGCACCTCGGGCTCGACGATCGGGACGATCCCCGCCTCTTGGGAGAGGGCCGCGTAGCGCGCGAGCGCGTGCGCGTTCGTGTGGATGCACGCGTCCGTCGGGATCCCGTCGCCGATCGTGATGACCGCGCGCCACTTGCTGAAGCGCGCGCCGAGCGCGTGGTACTCCTCGAAGCGCGCGCGCAGGCCGTCGAGGCCCTCCGTCACCTTCTCGCCCGGATGCCCGGCGAGGTCGTGCGCCCCGGTGTCGACCTTGATCCCCGGGACGACGCCCTTCGACGCGAGCAGCTCGGCGAACGGCGTGCCGTCGTCCGACGCCTGGCGGATCGTCTCGTCGTACATGATCACGCCGCCGACGTAGTCCTCGAAGCCCGCCGTCGTGAAGAGCAGGTTCCGGTACGCGCGGCGGTTCTCCTCCGTCGACTCCACGCCGATCGAGTCGAAGCGCTTCTTGATCGTCCCCGTCGACTCGTCCGCCGCGAGCACGCCCTTGTGATCCGCGACGATCGACTGCGCGATCGCCTTCAGCTCGTCCGCTGCCATCAGCGGCCTCCTTCCGTTCGCAATCTCCTGAGCTTTCCAGAGGGGTGGTGCGCCGCGATCCGGCGCACCGTGCCCGAGCGCGAGCGCATCACGATCGACTCGGTCTCGATCCCGTCAGCGCCCGGCCGGACGCCGCGGAGCAGTGCTCCACCGGTGACGCCGGTCGCCGCGACGAAGACGTCGTCGCCGCGTACGAGGTCGTCGTGCGTGAGCACCTTCGCGACGTCGAACCCGGCGTCGACGAGCGTTGCGCGCTCGTCGTCGTCGCGCGGCCAGAGCCGTCCCTGGAGGGCGCCGCCGTGGCACTTGATCGCTGCGGCCGAGATGACGCCCTCGGGCGTCCCGCCGACCCCCATCAGCATGTCGACGCCCGTGCCGGGCTGGGCGGCGGCGATCGCGGGCGCGACGTCGCCGTCGCGGATCAGGTTGACACGGGCCCCCGCGTCGCGCAGCTCGGCGATCAGGTCGTCGTGGCGCTCGCGCTCGAGCACGACGACGGTGACCTCGTTGACCTCCACGCCCTTCGCCTCGGCGACGCGCTCGACGTTCTCGGTCGGCGAGCGGTTGATGTCGATCGCTTCCGCGGCGTCCGGGCCGACGGCGATCTTGTCCATGTAGACCGCGGCCCCGGGGAAGAACATCGTGCCCCGTTCGGCGACCGCGATCACCGAGATCGCGCCGGAGATGCCGAGAGCGGTCAGCCGGGTCCCCTCGAGCGGGTCGACGGCGACGTCGACCTCCGGGCCGGTGCCGTCCCCCACCTCCTCGCCGTTGAAGAGCATCGGTGCCTCGTCCTTCTCGCCCTCCCCGATCACGACGACGCCGCGCATCGACACCGAGTTGACCATGAAGCGCATGAGGTCGACCGCGGCCTGGTCGGCGGCGTTCTTGTCGCCCCTGCCGATCCAGCGCGAGGCTCCCATCGCGGCCGCCTCCGTGACCCGCACCAGCTCGAGCGCGAGGTTCCGGTCGGGCGGCGTACGCGAGGGATCGCGGCTCATTCGCTGCCCGATCCTACCCCGGCGGGCGCGTCCGCGACGCGCGTCTCCCCCGGCTCGAGCAGGACGACGACGATCCCCGCGGCGAGGACGAGCCCGCCACCGAGCAGGGTTGCGGGGCCCGGCCGCTCGTCGACGAGCGCCCAGCCGAGCAGGACGCCCGCAACCGGCTCGAGGAACGTCAGCACACCGGCTGCCTGCGCGGTCACCCGGCGGAGGAGCGTCGCGTAGACGAGCGTCGAGACGCCGGTGAAGATCACGCCGAGCGTCAGCGCGACGGCCCACTCCGACGCGTCCCTCGGCAGGACGCGGTCCGCGAAGGCGAGCACCGGCGCCACTGCGAGCGAGCCGACGAGACAGTCCCAGAAGGCGACCGTGAGCGGCGGCGTCGCCGCCTCGAGCAGGCGCTTCGCAAGGATCACGAGCATTGCGTACGTGGCCGCGGAGCCGAGCCCGGCGGCGACGGCGACGGCCGGGGGCGCTCCGCCGGCGGCGCCCGTGTCGAGGGCGACCGCGACGATCCCGGCCCCACCGACGACACACGCGGCGAGGACGGTCGCGCTCAGCCGCTCCGGGAGCACGAGCGGCGCGACGAGCGCGATCAGGAGCGGCGCCGCGTAGAACGTCAGCACGGCGAGCGCGACCGAGCCGCGGTCGACTGCCTCGAAGAACAGCAGCCAGTGCGCGCCCTGGACGACACCGAGGAGCATGAGCGCGGGCAGGCGCCCGGCCGGCGACAGCAGGTCGGCGCGGCCCACGACGAGCGCCGCGACGCCGAGCGTCGCGGCGGCGAGGGCCAGTCTCCAGAACGCGAGCGCCCCGGCGCCGAGGTCGACCGACGCAACGAGAACCGCGATGAAGCCCCACGACGCCGCGAGGCCCCCGAGCGCGAGGTTCCAGCGCATCGGGCGATCGTAGGAGACGAGGGGACCCGCCCCGAAGGGGGCTGTCCCCCGCGGAGCTCCACCGTGGCGCGCGCCACGGGGGTCAGTCCCCTTCGGGGACAGACCCCGGGGACAGGCCCCGACCCCGCGCCTACATGCGCTCCGGCGCCTCCACCCCGAGCAGGTCGAGGCAGATGGCGACGACCGCCTGCGTCCCCGCACAGAGCGCGAGCCGGAACGCCTCGGCGTCCGATCCGAGCACCCGGTGGTGGTGGTAGAAGCGATGGAAGTCGTCGGCGACGCGGATCGCGTAGGCGGGCAGCGCGTGCGGGCCCCGCCGCTCCGTCGCCGCGCGCAGAACCGCCGGCAGCTCCAGCAGTCGCTTCACGAGCTCTCGCTCCTCGGCCGCGAGCGCGACCGTCGGCACCGGATCGGGGGTCCGGCCCCCGGCGTTGCGGAGGATCCCCGCGATCCTCGCGTGGGCGTACTGGACGTAGTAGACCGGGTTCTTCTGGCTCCGCTCGGCAGCGAGGTCGACGTCGATCTCGATCGTCTGGTCGTGTCCGCGGGAGAGCAGATACCAGCGGGCGGCGTCGACGCCGATCTCGTCGACGAAGTCGTCGAGGAAGACGACGTCGCCGCGGCGCTTGGACATCTTCGCCGCCTCGCCGCCGCGGATCAGCTGCACGAGCTGGTAGATCAGCACCTCGACCGAGTCGCGAGGGTGGCCGAGCATCTCGGCGAGCGCCTGGAGGCGTGCGACGTAGCCGTGGTGGTCGGCGCCGAGCACGTAGACGAGGCGGTCGAATCCCCGCCCGAACTTCCGCCGCATGTACGCGGCATCCGCGGCGAAGTACGTGGTGGTGCCGTCGGAGCGGACGACGACGCGGTCGCGATCGTCGCCGTGGGTGCTGGTCCTCGCCCAC
>DATBIQ010000026.1:0-6825 GCA_036556865.1 Gaiella sp. | reverse complement strand
GCGTACGAGTTCGGCGCGTCGCAGCAGTACGTCGCGATCGCCGTCCACTACGACGCGCAGACGCTGCCGCAGCTCGCCGCCCACTTCTACCGCCAGGCGGTCGAGGAGCGGAACCACGCGATGATGATGGTGCAGTACCTCTTGGACGCCGACGAACGGGTCGTCGTCCCTGCCGTCGAGGCGCCGCAGACCGACTTTCCGGACGTCGTCGCCCCGGTCCAGCTCGCCCTCGACCAGGAGAAGCGCGTGACCGGTCAGATCCAGCAGCTCGCGATCACCGCGCGCGAGGAGGGCGACCTCGTCGCCGAGCAGTTCATGCACTGGTTCCTGCAGGAGCAGCGCGAGGAGGTCTCGTCGATGTCCGCGCTCCTGGACGTCGTCACGCGCTCGAAGGACAGCGTCATGCACGTCGAGGACTTCCTCGCCCGCGAGTCGGGCGGCGAGAACCCGCTCGAGGTCGGCGCACCGCCCGCCGCAGGCGGGGCCCTCTAGCGCGCAGGTCTCCGACGCGTTCGGGGCGTCACCTCAACACGACAGGACCGTCAGGATTCGCCGAGCGGTCGCCCCGAGCACCACGGCCTGTGTTGCAGAGAGCTTCTTGCTCGACTGCGCACGCACCTCGTTCGCGAACGCGGCGAGCTCTTGACAGGCAGCGTGGACGACGCCGGCTGCGAGCGCCGCGCGCGCGTCCTGGACCTTCTCCGCAAGGCTCGAGCCGGGACCGACGCCGGCGACGGCGGCGAACAGGATGCCGAGTTGCTCGTCGGCGCCCCTGACGTGAACGTCGAAGCTCGCGCCTGCCTCGTTGCCCGCGTTGTCGGATGCCGTGCAGGTGACCGTCGTCGTCCCGATCGCGAACGTCGTTCCGGACGACGGCGTGCAGCTGACGGCCACCGGCCCGTCGATGTCGTCGTTCGCCGACGCCGCGTACGACACGACGGCGCCCGCGGGCCCGGTCGCGTCGGCCGCGACGCTCGTGGGAACCGTGATGACGGGTGGAGTCGTGTCGAGCACGTCCGACTCGTAGGCGCCGATGTCGCAGCCCGCGCCGAGCGGCCGCGCGACTCCGCGCTGATCCGTCGGCGGGCATGCCGCCGACGTCGCTGCATCGATCGCCGCGCTGCCGGCGCCGAGCGCCATCGTCTCGGTCGGGCCGCCGTTGTCGGCCAGTGCACCGAGCCGTGGGTCGGCGGTGATCCCCGGGCAGGCCGAGCCCGGCCAGTCGAGGTTCCCGCCGCCGTCCTGGATCGCGCCCACGCACGCGTCCCCGGCGAAGATCGAGTTCTCGACCGCGATGGACGTGCCGCCCATGCTGTCGAGCGCGCCTCCTCCCTGCGCCGAGGCGGTGTTCCCCGAGAACGTGCTGTTCGTCACGCGGACCGTCGCGATGTTCAGGTTGTAGATGGCGCCGCCCACGACCGCCGCGTTGCCGACGAAGGTGCTGTTCGTCACCATGAGCGTGCTACGGGCGTTCGAGATGGCGCCGCCCGGGAGAGCGGCATTCCCGCTGAATGTGCTGCCCGTAATGGTCATCGTGCCACCGTTCGTGTTCTCGATTGCACCGCCGGCGAAGGCCGAGTTGCGAAGGAAGGCAGTGTCCGCGACGACGACGGTGCCTCCGACGTTGAGGATGGCTCCTCCTCCGCTGTTGCTCGCGGATCCGTCGGCAAGCGTGAGACCGCTGAGGTGGAGCGTGGTCGTCGACGAGGAGACGAGAAGGATCCCGTTCGTTCGGTTGCCGCTGACGGTCAGAAGGCCGGGGCCGGGACCGACGATCTCGAGGGTGCCTCCGTCCACGACGAGCACCCCGCTGGTGAGCGTGATCGTTCCGGTCACCGCGAACGAGATGGCGTCAGGGCCGGGCGCGAGGTTCGCGTCCATCACTGCCTGCCGGAGCGAGCCGGGGCCCGAGTCGTTCGTGTTCGTGACCTGGAACGTGACGGCCCCCGCCGGCGTCGCGACGACTGCGGCCAGGGTCGCGATCACTGCGGCGACACCGAGGATCTGTACGAGCTGGATTCGCGGGCGTCTCATCGCGGTGAGTCCCTCCGTGTCGAACGAGGCGGTCGCCGAGCGTCGTGCGAAGGATCGGCAGCGGCGCTAACGATCGCCTAACGGTGGCTAGGATCCGCGCTCTCGTGAGGACCTTCACGCTCCGGACCGAGCGGCAGAGCCAGCTCGTCGACATCACGCGGCTCGTTCGCGAGGCGATCGACGGCCGGAGCGGGTCGGCGGTCCTCGTGTACGTCCCTCACACGACGGCCGGTGTGACGATCAACGAGCACGCGGACCCGATGGTCGCCCGGGACTTCGAGACGGCCCTCGAGCGCATCGTCCCGTCCGACTGGCCGTGGCAGCACGTGGAGGAGGGTGAGGAGAACGCGCCGACGCACGTCCGCGCAGCGTTCATGGGGCCGAGCGTCCTCATTCCGCTCCGCGACGGCTCGCTCGCGCTCGGCACGTGGCAGGGCATCTTCTTCTGCGAGTTCGACGGGCCACGCGAGCGGTCCGTGCACGTCAGCGTGCTCGCCTGAGGCGGCCTAGCTGCCCACGTCCCGCCGCGCGAAGAGGACGACTCCCACGGCCGCAGCCGCCGCTCCGACCGCGAGGAGGAAGAGCATGTGCCACGCAGGCAGACCCTGGCGGAGGGGGTCCCCCGCCGCGTAGTGGTAGAAGGGCGAGACCTTCTGCAGGGGCTCGAGCGCCTCCACGAGCGACGCGAGCGAGTTGACGAGGTAGGCACCGACCGCGAGCGCGACGGTCGCGCCGATCGCGAGCGTCCTGCGCCCGGTGGCCGCAGCAAGCATGAACGCGATCGAGCCGTACGCCGCCGCCAGGACGACGAGGACGGCCACGGCCGCGCCGAGGTGCCCCGCCGAGAGCTCGAGCCCGAACGCGCGCGCCCCGATCCAGAGGGAGAGCCAGAGGACGAGGCCGAGGCCGGCGACCTCGACGCACATCGCGCCGAGCTTCTCCACCGCGATCCGCGTGCGCGACAGCGGCGCGGAGAGCAGAAGGTCGAGCGTGCCGCGCTCTTCCTCGCCGGCGATCGTCCCGGCCCCGTTGCCGACGGACGCGACGAGGAAGAGCGCCGGGATCATGAACGAGAAGAGCTCGCTGCCCAGGTAACCCGCGGCGGAGGTGAAGTCGAGCTGGCCGCCGAAGGCGATGAACGCCTTGAGCGCCTCGGGGTAGCTGTCGACGAGCTCCTTGAGGTCGGCGTTGTCGCGGATCGTCGGGTAGACGGCGGCGATCAGCGCCACGTACCCGGCCAGGCCGAGCGACCACCAGGCGAAGCTCCGCCTGACGTCGCGGAGCGACTTCAGGAGCACGCTACGGAGCACCGCTGGGCCTCCCGTACAGCTCCAGGAACACGTCCTCGAGGTCGGCCTCGTGGCTGTCGAGCGCGCGGACCTCGAACCGCGCGAGCGCCTTGACGAGCGGATCGGCCGACCCCTCGAGCGTGAGGCGCACGACCTCACCGTTGCGGCCGACCTCGCGGACTCCGGGCACGGCGTCGAACGTGCCCGCGGGCGGCGCCCCGGCGAAGGTGACCTCGACGCGGGTCAACGCCTTCTGGCGAAGCGACTCGACGTCGTCGACGAGCTCGAGCCGCCCCTCGCGGATGAGCGCGACGCGGTGGGCGATGTGCTGGACCTCCGAGAGGACGTGCGACGAGACGAAGACCGTCCGGCCGTCCGCCGTCGCCTCGGCGACGAGCTCGTAGACCACCTGCTGGACGAGCGGGTCGAGCCCCGAGGTCGGCTCGTCGAAGACGGCAAGCGCCGGCCGGTGCATGAGCGACTGCACGAGCCCGACCTTCTGGCGGTTCCCCTTGGAGAGCGCCCGGATCGGCCGGTCGAGCTCGAGGTCGAGGCGCTCCGCGAGCCGCTCGCCGTCGCCCAGTCCCGGCATGCCCCGCAGCGAAGCGAAGTACCGAAGGTGCTCCCGGGGAGTGAGCCGCTCGTAGAGCCGCAGGTCGCCCGGGAGGTAGCCGACGCGGCTGCGAACGCCCGGCCCCGCGCGTCGCACGTCGAGCCCGAAGAGCTCGATCCGCCCGCTCGTCGGGCGGATCAGGTCGAGCATCAGGCGGATGGTCGTGGTCTTCCCGGCGCCGTTGGGGCCGAGGTAGCCGAAGACCTCGGCCTCGCCGACCTCGAACGTGAGCCCGGCGACCCCGCGGTCGCCGCCGTAGTCCTTCGACAGGGTCTCGGCTCTCACGACGGGGGCTGCCACGTCCGCAAGGCTACGCACGGGGCCAGGTGGGTCGCGCGAGGGCGGCTACCCTCCCGCGATGGCCGTGCCGGTGCGGAAGGGAGACGAGGTCGAGGTCCGCATCGATTCGCTCGCGTACGGCGGCAACGGCGTCGGCCGCCTCGACGGCTTCGTGGTGTTCGTCCGCGGCGGGCTTCCCGGCGATCTCGTGCGGGCGCGCGCGACGAAGGTGAAGAGGGGCTTCGCCGAGGCCACACGCACGGCCCTCCTCGAGCCGGGTGCCGATCGCGTGGAGGCGCCATGCCGGCATTTCGGAACGTGCGGCGGCTGCCGCTTCCAGGATCTCGCGTACGAGCGGCAGCTCGACGCGAAAGGGACACAGGTGCGCGACGCGCTCGTGCGCCTCGGCGGGTACGAGGACCCGCCGCTCGAGCCGATCGTCCCGGCGCGGTCGATCTACGGGTATCGCAACAAGCTCGAGTACTCGTTCGCGGCCGGCACGGAGCACCTTGTGCTCGGCTTCCATCGCGCCGGTCGCTGGGACGAGGTGATCGATGTCGAGGAGTGCCTCCTCACGACCGGCACGGGCAACGCGATCCGCGAGGCGGTGAAGGAATGGGCTCGCGCGGAGAGCCTCGAGCCCTACGACCAGGACACCCAGACGGGCTACCTGCGCCACCTCGTCGTCCGTGAGGGGCGGAACACGGGCCAGCTCCTCGTCCTCCTCGTCACCGCTCCGGGCGAGCGCTTCGACGCGGACTTCCTCATCGAGACGCTGACGCGGTTTCCGGCGGTGAAGTCGATCCACTGGGCGGTGAACGACCGTCCGGCCGAGGTGACGAACCTGCCCACGCGGCTCCTCTGGGGCGAGCAGTGGATCGAGGAGGAGCTCCTCGGCCTGCGGTTCCGCGTGCGCCCGAACGCCTTCCTCCAGACGAACACGGAGATGGCCGAGACGCTGTACCGATTGGCGCTCGACGCCGCCGGGCTGACGGGGAGCGAGAGGGTGTACGACCTCTACTGCGGCACGGGCACGATCGGCCTTGCGCTCGCGGCGGACGCGGGCTCCGTGTGGGGGGTCGAGATCTCGGAGGAGTCGGTCGCGTGCGCGATCGAGAACGCCGAAGCGAACGGGATCTCGAACGCGCGGTTCTTCGCCGGCAACGTCGGCCAGTCGCTCGAGGAGCTCGCCGACCGCGCCGGACCACCCGACGTCGTCGTCGTCGACCCGCCGCGGGCAGGGCTCGCCGGCAAGGCCCTGCGTCGGACGGGCGCGCTCGGCGCGCCACGGCTCGTCTATGTCTCGTGCAACCCGACGACGCTCGCGTCGGATCTCGCCGTGCTCCGCGACGAGTACGGCTACGAGCTCGTGCGCTGCACGCCGGTCGACATGTTCCCCCACACGCCGCACATCGAGAGCGTCTCGCTGCTCACGCGTGCGCCGTCCTCTGCCGAAGAGCATGATGCCGGTGATGCGGTGCAGTGAGTCACCGGCTCACGACGACGAAGGGATGAACACGACGTGAACGTACGCAGGATGTTGCTGATCCCGATCGCCGTGCTCGCGCTCGTCGCGGCCGGCTGTGGGGGCGACTCGAGCAACGAGTCGGCGGCCGATTCGACGACGACGACGGTCGCCGCCGAGACGACGATGACGACGGAAGAGACGACTGCGACCGAGGAGACGACCGACTCGAGCGCGAGCGCGAGTGCGAGCGCGAGTGCGAGCGCGAGCGGCGACGTCGAGCTCGGCGGCAAGTGCAAGGAGTTCGCCGGCATCTCCCAGAAGCTCGCCGCGTCGCTCAGCGGCCAGACCGCCGACCTCCAGCAGGCGTCCAAGATCTTCGACGAGATCGCCGACCAGGTGCCGGACGAGATCAAGGCCGACTACCAGGTGATCGCCGAGAACTTCAAGAAGATCGCCGACGCGCTCAAGGGCGTCGACCTGACGAGCGGGCAGGCGCCGAGCCCTGAGGCGCTCGCCAAGCTGCAGGAGCTCTCCCAGTCGATGGACTCCCCCAAGGTGCAGCAGGCGACACAGCACATCGAGGCGTGGGTGAAGGAGAACTGCTAGCCCGGCCCCGCGACGCTCACGGCTCGGGAGGGGCGCGGCGCTCGCCGCGCCCCTCCGTCGTCAAGGCGCGCCAGAGGAGGTCGGCGTTCGGGACGACGAACCCGAGCGAGAGCGCCGGGAGGGCGGGCAGCCCGTCCAGGTCGAAGGCGTAGGTCAGCGCGAGCGTCGCCGAGAGGCAGCCGGTCATCCCGAGCCACGTCGCGCGACCGCGGAGCCCGAACCGGCGGGCGGCGGCGAGGAAGAGGGCGAAGAAGATCACGTCCGGCGGGCCGAGGCGCGCGGCGGCGTCCTCGCCGGGGACGGAGAACGAGACGGCGATCCGCTCGAACAGCCCGGGTTGCTCCTCGACGACCACCCTCGTCGGGCCCTGGTAGACGGAGGCGATGTCGACCCACGGGATGACCGCCGCGACGAGAACGACCCACGAGAGCGCCTCGAGCATCTGCACGAACCAGAAGCCGAAGAGCGTGAAGGCGACGATCTTCGCGGAGTTGAAGCCGCCCTCGAGGCCCGCCAGGTCGAGCAGCACCGCGACA
>DATBIQ010000025.1:0-15570 GCA_036556865.1 Gaiella sp. | reverse complement strand
GCTCGTCGGGGACACCGAGATCCAGCTCGCGCCGAAGGAGTTCGACCTGCTCTGGGAGCTGCTCGACCACCGCGGGATCGTGCTCACGCGCGACCAGCTGCTCGAGCGAGTCTGGGGCTACACGTTCGCGGGCGACACGCGTACGGTGGACGTCCACGTCCGCCAGATCCGCCGTAAGCTCGGCGACGCGTCGCCGATCGTCACCGTCTGGGGCGTCGGCTACAAGGTCGCCTCCGAGCGCACCGCCGCCCCGACCGCGTAGGACGCGGCGCGTCGTCGTGCCGGCGCCGCCCCTCCGGCTCCAGCCTCCGAGCCGCGGCGTACGCTTCTCGGTGATGCCCGGCTCGCTGCGTCTCCGGCTGCCGGCCCTCTTCCTGCTCGGGATCGTCCTCGCGGGCGTGGTGGCGGCGCTCATCGCGGTGCAGCTCTTCCAGGGGTACACGCGGAGCAGGTCGTACGAGGAGCTCGGGCGCGAGGCGAGAGGGATCGCCCGTCTCTACGGGGACGCCGCCCTCCGGGCGACGGACGAGGGCACGCCGGCGCCGGACTTCGCGCCCGACGCCCTCGAGCTGGCGACCGGCGATCAGCTGTTCTACGTGGGCGCACCGGCGTTCCCGGGGCAGGAGTCGGGATTGCAGCGGCTTCCGGAGTCGTCCGTGCCCCAGGGCGTGGTCTCGAACCGCTCGCTGCAGTTCGAGTTCACGCCGCCCGGGCAGAGCCGCACATACCTGGCGGCCTCGCAGCCGGTCCGCCTCGAACGTGGGGGCCCCGCGATCGGCGCGATCATCGTCGCGAAGGCACAGGACGTCGTTCGCGACCAGTGGCTGCCGCTCGTGGCGAGGCTCGCCGCCGCGTTCGCGATCGGCGGCCTCCTCGCCTGGCTCCTGGGTGCCTGGCTCTCGCGCCGGATCAGCGGGCCCGTCGAGGCGCTCGCCAAGGCGTCGGACGAGATCGCGCGCGGGAACTACGCCGTGCAGGTGCCGGTCGGCCGCGGTGGCGACGAGATCTCACACCTCTCGGAGCGCTTCAACCAGATGGCCGCCCGCCTCGCGGCGACGGAGGAGCGCGAGCGCCAGTTCCTGATGTCCGTCTCGCACGAGCTGCGGACGCCGCTGACGGCGATCAAGGGCCACGTCGACGCGCTGCGCGACGGGCTCGTCGACGACCCGGAGCTCGTCGGCGCGTCGCTCGAGGTCGTCGCGAACGAGGCGACGCGTCTCGAGCGGCTCGTCGGTGACGTGCTCGACCTCGCGAAGCTCCGCGCCCACCGCTTCACCGTGCAGACGGAGGAGGTCGACATGGGCCGCCTCGTCGAGCACGCCTTCGGCTCGTTCGGCGACGAGGCACGTCGGCGGGAGATCGACTACGCGCTGCGTGGCGCCGACGGCGCCCCGACGATCATCACGGATGGCGACCGTGTCCTCCAAGTGATCACGAACCTTCTCAAGAACGCGTTCCGCTGGACACCCGACGGGGGCACGATCGGCGTCACACTCGGGGCTGCGAACGGCACGGTTCGCGTCGACGTGACGGACACCGGGCCCGGCATCTCGCCCGACGACGCCCAGCGGATCTTCAGCCCCTTCGTCTCGTCCGACACCCAGGGAACGGGCCTCGGGCTGCCGATCGCGAAGGAGCTCGCGGGCGCGCTCGGTGGTCGGATCGAGCTCGAGGCGCCGGAGGACGGTGGCAGCCGGTTCCGGCTCGTCCTGCCGATGCGCACCCTGTCGTAGTGCCCGCAGGCGCCGCGCGCCGTAGAGTCGGGCCATGGCGGAACCGGCCACGGCCCCGGCAACGGTCGTCGACCTCCCCGCGCGGCGGGCGCCGCTCGTTGCCGCGTTCGTCGCCCTGCGGCCGCGCCAGTGGACGAAGAACCTGCTGCTCTTCGCGGGGATCGTCTTCGCGGCCAAGCTCGGCGACGCGGTCCGGTGGGCCGAGGCGGTCACGGCCTTTGCCGCGTACTGCGCGGCCTCCAGCGCGGCGTACCTCGTCAACGACGTCCGCGACGTCGACGCGGACCGCCTCCATCCGGTCAAGCGCGCCCGGCCGATCGCGCGCGGCGAGCTGTCGCCTCGGACAGCGCTCGCGCTCGCGGCCGTCCTCGCGGTCCTCGCGCTCTCGCTCACCGCGGCGCTCGGCGCGGCGTCGCTCGCGTGCATGGTCGCGTTCGGCTCGCTCCAGGCCGCGTACTCGTTGAAGCTGAAGGCGGTCGAGCTGGTCGACGTGCTCGCGATCGCGGGCCTCTTCGTCCTCCGGGCGGCGGCGGGGGCGATCGCGGTCGACGTCCCGATCTCCCAATGGCTGCTCCTCTGCACGTTCCTGCTCGCGCTGTTCCTCGCCCTCGCGAAGCGGCGCGCGGAGCTCGGGCTCGAGGGCGTGCGGGCGCGGGCGTCGCTCGAGGGGTACACACCGGCGCTCGTCGACCAGCTCCTCGGGATCGTCGCCGCGGCGACGATCGCCGCGTACGCCGGCTACACGCTCGCGGCGCACGACACCCGGTGGCTCATCGCGACGCTCCCGCTCGTCGTGCACGGCCTCTTCCGGTACCTGCTCCTGCTGCACCGGCGTGGCCTCGGCGAGGAGCCGGAGACGCTCCTCGTCGAGGACGTGCCGTTGCTCGTCACCGTCGCGGCCTGGGCGGCTGCGTGCGCGGTGATTCTCGCAGTGACCTAGGTTGGCTTGCTAGGCGACGGCGGCCTGATCGGGCGGTCGCCCGGCCTCGCGGCCGGTCGGCAGCTGCACGACCGCGCCTTCGATCCCCTCCTCGAGCCGGCGGAGCCGCTGGTCGACGCCGTTCCAGCCCGCCGACACGAGCTCGACGAGGATCGCGAGGTCGTCGATCCGCGCGTTCCGCTCCGCGAGCAGCTCCTGTTCCAGCCGCTCGAGCCGGCGCAACGACTGGTTCACGCCGCCGCGAATCTCCGCGAGGCTCCGGCTGACCGGGACGACCTCCCGCGCGATGCCGTCGCGCACCGCGATGCCCACCTGCTTCGGCAGCGAGCTCTCGAGCTCGTCGGCGACCTGCGCCAGCCGCATCACCTCGGCTCGCGCCCGTTCGAGCGCGGCGTCGAGCTTTGCCTGGCCCATGCCGTCCGTTCGAGCCTCGGCGACCCTCTGCCGCGCTCTCTCCAGCACCTGTTCGTCCATTGGCCCAGGATACTCTCGCCGCAGGATGAGGGCATCCGAGCTCGACTACGACCTTCCGGCCGAGCTCGTCGCCCAGCGCCCCGCCGAGCAGCGGGACGCCTCGCGGCTCCTCGTGCACGACCGGCGGACCGGCGAGACGCGCCATCGCGCGTTCGCCGAGCTCGCGGAGGAGGCGTCCGACCACCTCGTCGTCGTCAACGACACGCGCGTCGTCCCGGCGCGGCTGCACCTGCGCCGGAGGACGGGGGGAGACGTGGAGGTGCTCCTCGTCGAGCCGCTCGGCGACGGTGCCTGGGAGGCCCTGGCCCGACCCTCGCGCCGTCTCCGCGCCGGCGAGCGGCTCCGGGCTGGTGACAGGGCGTCACATGGCCCCACCGTGGAGTTGCTCGAGGGGCTCGGCGGGGGGAGATGGCGCGTCCTGGTCGAGGGTGAGCCGGACGGCGAGCTGCCCCTTCCGCCCTACATCCACGAGCGGCCCTCCGACCCCGAGCGCTACCAGACGGTCTACGCCGACGAGCCCGGCTCGGTCGCCGCCCCGACCGCGGGGCTCCACTTCACGCCCGAGCTGCTCGCACGCCTCGACCACGAGCGGATCACCCTGCACGTCGGGCTCGACACCTTTCGGCCCCTCACCGCCGAGGTCGTGGAGGATCACGAGATCCACGGGGAGCGCTACCGCGTCGAGCCCGACGCCTGGCGCCGTATCCAGCGTGCGGAGAAGGTGCTCGCCGTGGGAACCACGACGACGCGCGTGCTCGAGACGCTCGCGCGCGGAGCGCCGCTGGAGGGGCGCGCCGACCTCTTCATCACGCCCGGGTTCGAGTTCCGGCGTGTCGACGCGCTGCTGACGAACTTCCACCTTCCCCGCACGACGCTGCTCGCGCTCGTCATGGCGTTCGCCGGTGTCGACCGGACGCGCGAGCTCTACGAGATCGCGATCCGCGAGCGGTATCGCTTCTACTCGTTCGGAGACGCGATGCTGCTGCTCTAGGGTCGCGGCGTGACGTGCTTCATGCTCGAGGCGACGGACGGTGCGGCGCGCGCCGGGGTGATTCGCACGGCGCACGGCGAGATCAGGACCCCCGCGTTCATGCCCGTCGGCACGAAGGGGACGGTCAAGACGCTGCTGCCGGACGAGGTCGCCGCGCTCGGAGCCGACGTCGTCCTCGGCAACACGTACCACCTCCACTTCCGGCCGGGCGAGGACGTCATCGAGGCACTCGGCGGGCTGCACGCGTTCACAGGGTGGAGCGGGCCGATCCTCACCGACTCGGGCGGCTTCCAGGTCTTCTCGCTGCGCGACACGCTCGCCGAGGTCGACGACGAGGGCGTCACCTTCCGCTCGGTCTACGACGGCAGTCTCGAGCGGCTCACGCCCGAGCGAGTCGCCGAGATCCAGCGGCGGCTCGGATCCGACATCGCGATGTGCCTCGACATCTGCCCACCGGCGGACGTGTCGCGCCGCGAGCACGAGGAGGCCGTGCGACGCACGCAGCTCTGGGCCGAGCGTCAGGCCGACGCGCCCCGAGCCGACGGCCAGCTCCGCTTCGGGATCGCCCAGGGCGGCACGCACCCCGACCTGCGCGCGAGGTCGATCGACGCCGTCACGTCGCTCCCGTTCGACGGTTTCGCGCTCGGGGGGCTCGCGGTCGGGGAGAGCCGGAAGGAGATGCTCGACACCGTCGCCTGGGCGGCGCCCGCGCTGCCGGGCGATCGGCCGCGTTACTTCATGGGCCTGGGCGACGCGCAGGGCATCCTCGAGGTCGTCGCGCGGGGGATCGACGTGTTCGACTGCGTGCTCCCGACCCGGACGGCGCGTACCGGCTCTGCGTTGACGGCGCGCGGGCGGCTGAACCTCCGGAACGCCCGCTTCTCGCGCGATCCGCGGCCGCTCGAGGAGGGCTGCGCCTGCCCCGCCTGCAGCGGCGGCTTCTCGCGGGCATTCGTGCGTCATCTCGTGAACCAGCAGGAGATCTCGGGGCTCCGCCTGCTCACCCTGCATAATCTGTGGTTCACACTGCGACTGACCGCCGGTGCGCGGGACGCGATCATCCGCGGTGCGTTCGACGCCTATCGCGCCGACGTGCTCGCCTCGCTCGCCGCCGGCCCGGAGGAGGAAACTTGGCAACACTGATTCTGCTCGCCGCGATGTTCGTCCTGCTGTGGGCGCTCCTGATCCGCCCGCAGCGTCGTAAGCAGATGGAGCAGCAGCGGCTGCTGGCGTCGATCGAGCCGGGCGACGAGGTGCTGACCGTCGGCGGCATCTACGGCATCGTCACCGACATCGACGACGAGGACGACCTGATCGTCGAGATCGCCGAGGGCATCCAGGTTCGGGTCGCGCGACGCGCGGTCGGCGGCGTCGTCAAGCCCGACGAGGAGGGCGAGGACGACGAGGAGCACGTGGAAGAGGCCGACGAGGCCCCGCTTCGTGAAGATGACGTTGTCGACTCCGAGGAAATCGTGAAGTCGGAGGACGCGGAGGACACCGCGGCGCTCGAGCGCCGCTAACCTGATCGGCCCCCAGATGACCGCTCGAATCGGCCGCAGATGACCCGTCGTGCAGCAGTCTTCGTCGTCGCGCTCGTCGCGGCGGCTCTCGTCGGCGTCGCGCTGCTCGCCATCCCCGGATCCCCGCTCGAACAACGCCCGACGCTCGGCCTCGACCTCCAGGGCGGGCTCGAGGTCACGCTGCAGGCGGTGCCGCCGCGCGACCGGAAGCTGACGAAGGAGGACCTCGACCGGTCGGTCTCGATCATGCGCTCGCGCGTCGACAAGCTCGGCGTCGCAGAGCCCGAGATCCGGACGCAAGGCTCCGACCAGATCTCGATCCAGCTGCCGGGCGTCAAGGATCCCGCCGCAGCCGCCGGGATCATCGGCAAGACGGCCCAGCTCGAGCTGTTCGACCTCGAGCGCGACCTCGTCTCGCCGTCGATCGACGCCAGGACACGGCAGCCGATCGCGACGCCGAAGCTCTACGACCTCCTCGCCGGTCAGCAGGCGCTCGCGTCGAAGGGCACGCCCGAGACGTACTACGTCTTCCGAACGCAGGGAAAGAAGCTCGTCCGCGGCCCCGTGCAGACGAAGCAGGCGGCGCTCGCGAAGTGGGGCGGCAAGGTGCCGCCCGGCCACAAGCTGTTCGCGGTGCCGCCCGAGACGGTCGTCGTGAGCTGCGGCAAGGGAGAGGTCGTCTGTCCGGGTGTCGCGCAGACGAACCCGACGGCGACGTCGTGGTACCTCATGCGCTACACGCCGCCCGAGGTTCCGGAGATGACGGGTGAGGACCTGAAGCTGTCGGGCACGCGGCAGGACTTCGACACACGCACCGGCGAGCCGATCGTGCTGATGGACTTCACGAGCCGCGGCGCCGACACGTTCGAGCGCATCACGCGGGACATCGCGCAGCGCGGCAAGCTCCTGTTCAACACCGTCGGGGGCGGCCAGGGCGACCCGAGCCCGTTCCTCCAGCACTTTGCGATCGTCCTCGACCGCGAGATCAAGTCGTGGCCGACGATCGACTTCCAGGAATATCCGGGCGGCATCTCCGGCTCGAACGGCGCCCAGATCTCCGGCCTGCAGAGCATCAAGGAGGCGAAGGACCTCGCCCTCGTGCTCCAGACGGGTGCGCTCCCCGTCGAGTTTCGCACCCTCGACCAGACCGCCATCTCGGCAACGCTGGGCAAGGACTCGCTGCAGGAGGCGAAGACGGCGGCGATCGTCGGTCTGCTCGCCGTCGCGATCTTCCTTCTCGTCGTCTACCGCTTCCTCGGGCTCGTGGCCGTCGTCGGGCTCACCGTCTACGCAGCGTTCCTGTACGCGGCGATCCTGATCTTCAACGTGACGCTGACGCTCCCCGGCATCGCCGGCCTCGTGCTGACACTGGGGGTGGCCGCCGACGCGAACATCGTCATCTTCGAGCGCATCAAGGAAGAGGTGCGGGCGGGACGCTCCGTGCGCGCCGCGATCCACACCGGCTACACGAAGGGCTTCGCGACGATCGTCGACGCAAACGTCGTCACGGCGATCACGGCGCTCGTCCTGTTCGCGGTGGCGACCGCCAGCGTGCGCGGGTTCGCGCTGATGCTGCTGATCGGTACCGCGATGTCGATGCTGACCGCCGTCCTCGCGACGCGCGCGTTCCTCGCCGTGCTCGCGGGTCTCAAGATGCTCGACAGCCCGAGGCTGATGGGCGCCTCCGGCGGTGGCATCCCGCGCTGGCTGAAGGCCGACTACATCGGCCGCCGGAATACCTGGTTCGCGATCTCGGCCACCGTGCTCCTGATCTCGCTCGGCGCGATCGCGTTCAAGGGGCTCAATCTCGGGATCGACTTCCAGGGCGGTACGCAGGTGACCTTCGCGACCCCGCAGCCCGTGTCCCTCGAGAGGGTGCGGTCGGAGGCCGCCAGGATCGGCCAGTCGGATGCGCAGATCCAGGGCCGCGGCACGTCGTCGGGCCCGTCCGGCGACTCGTATCGGGACTTCTCGGTGCGTACCGAGTCCCTCTCGACGACCGAGGTGCAGGCGTTCCAGTCCGGGCTGACGCGCGCCGTCGACGCCGAGGCGTTCGGCGTCAAGAACGTCTCCGCGAGCTTCGGCCGGCAGATCGCGCGCGGCGCGATCCTCGCGATCATCGTCTCGCTCCTCCTCATCGTCCTCTACATCACGGCACGCTTCCAGTGGAAGTTCGCCGTGCCGGTGCTGATCGCGCTCGCCCACGACATCGTCATCACCGTGGGCATCTACGCCCTGCTGGGCCGCGAGGTGACGACCGCCACGGTTGCCGCCGTGCTCACGGTGCTCGGCTACTCGATGTACGACACGATCATCATCTTCGACCGCATCCGGGAGAACATCCCGCTGATGAAGCGCGCGTCGTTCCGGGTGATCGGGAACGTCTCGCTCTGGGAGACGATCCCCCGGTCGCTCGCGACGACGTTCATCACGCTCCTGCCGATCGTCTCCCTGCTGCTCTTCGGTGGAGAGACCCTGAAGGACTTCGCCTTCGCGCTCCTCGTCGGCATCGGCGCGGGCGCCTACTCGTCGATCTTCATCGGTGCTCCTCTCGTCGCGGTCTTCAAGGAGAAGGAGCCCGAGTTCGCGCGCCGCCGGGACGACTACGGCGCGGTCGAGGGCTCCGTGGGAGCTGCGCTGCTCGAGGACACGCTGCCCGAGCCCGAGCCGGTCGCCGCAGAGCCCGTCGTCGCAGCCGCATCGGCGCCCGCCCCGGCGCCGGTCGCAGCGCCCGAGGCGCCGCTCTCCGCGGCGGCCGCAGCCAAGCGTGAGCGGCGGCGCCAGCGTCGCAGCGGACGGCCGCACGGCCGCCCGCGCTGAGCTGACCCCCTTGCTCGCCAGGCGGGATTCGGCAGGAGCCGAACCCCGCGGCTTGATCCCTCGCGTGCGGCGAGGGCAGATCCCTGAAGGCGGCGGCTTGCGCCGCTACGACGCCCGGGCGTCCCGTCGCGTCGTACGTCCCGCGATTGCGTCCCTAGAATGAACAGCTGATGGCAGCGAACGGCTCATCCGAGTTCAGGCCGGTCTCCGAGCTCCTGCTCGCGGGGCTCGGCTGGGCGACGATGAGCGCCGAGGCGATGGAGGAGCTGGCCGACGACCTCGCGCGTCGGGTCGGCGTCGACCGCAACGCGATGCGCGACGCGGTGCGCGACACGGTCGCGTCGTGGCGCGCCGAGCTCGAGCGGCTCGGCGACCGCCGAGACGAGGCGCTCGAGCGAGGGCTCGGGCGGGCAGGGCTCGCCCGGCGCGAGGAGCTCGAGGACCTCGCCCTGCGCGTCGCGCAGCTCGAGCACCGGCTGCGGCTCCTCGAGCGCGATCGTCTCGCCTGAGTTCCGAGTCTGCGAGACTGACGCCATGGCGGACGACGGGGCCCAGCGGACCCTCTCGCGCGTCACGGAGATAGGTCGCGTCGCCACCCGCCACGGCTTCGGCTACATGCTCGACCGGCGCCGCGCCTCCGACGGCGAGCCGGATGCCGACCGTGGCCGCCGCCTGCGGGAGATGCTCGACGAGCTGGGACCGACGTTCGTCAAGTTCGGCCAGCTCCTCTCGACGAGACCGGATGTCGTCCCGCCGGACATCATCGTCGAGCTGCGAAAGCTCCAGGACGACGTCTCCCCGTTCCCGATCGAGGACGTCGAACGGGTCGTCTACGGCGAGCTCGGCCTCACGATCGAGCAGGCCTTCCTCGACTTCGACGAGCGCCCGATCGCGGCCGCCTCGATCGGCCAGGTGCACCGCGCGACGCTCCCCAACGACGTCCAGGTCGTCGTCAAGGTGCAACGGCCCAACGCCGCACGACAGATCGAGTCCGACCTGAGGCTGATGGCCTCGGCGGCCCGCGTCGCTCGCGAGCGCGTGAGGCAGCTCGACTTCATCGACGCCGGCGAGCTCGTCGAGGAGTTCGGACGGTCGATCCGCCTCGAGCTCGACTACCAGCAGGAGGCGCGCAACGCCGAGACGTTCCGGCGCAACTTCGCGGGCGACGAGCGCGTCGCCGTGCCCCGCGTGTGGTGGCGCTACACGACGAGCCGGCTGCTGACGCTCGACCGCCTCGAGGGGGCGCACGTCCGGGATCTCGACCTCGCCACCTGGCCGGACGAGGATCGTCGCGCGCTCGCATACACGCTGACGGACGCCTGGATGACGATGATCTTCCGGCACGCGTTCTTCCACGGCGACCCGCATCCGTCGAACATCCTCCATCTCGAGGACGGACGGCTCGGTCTCATCGACTTCGGCCTCGCGGGACGCCTGACCGACATGGACATGGCGCGCCTGACGCGGCTCTTCGTCGACGCCGCGACCGAGAACGTCGGCGCCCTCCCGCGCCGTCTCGCCGACCTCGGCGTTCGCTACCCGCGCGACCGGGAGGAGGAGCTGCGCTCGCGCCTCGAGGAGCTCTACTACCGCTACTACGGCTCGCGGCTCTCCGACATCGACCCGATCGAAGCGATTCGCGAAGGCCTCTCGCTCATCTACGCGATGAACCTGCGGCTGCCGACGCGATTCGTGATCCTCGACAAGGCGATCGCAACGCTCGGCTCGGTCGCCGCGGAGGTCTACCCGGACTTCAACGTCTTCGAGGTCGCACGGCCGTACGCGCGACAGCTCATCTCCGAGCGCTTTTCTCCACGCCGGCTCGCGCTCCAGGCGCGCGGCGAGGTGCAGGACCTCGCCGAGATTGCGATCGAGGTACCGCGGCAGGTGCACGACATCCTCAACGAGCTGCGCGACGGCGAGCTCGAGGTCAAGATCTCGAACCCCGGGATCGACGACCTCGCCCACCACATGGACGTCTCCGTGAACCGCATCGCCGTCGCGCTCGTGATCCTCGGCGGGCTCGTCGGCTCGTCGCTGATCGGCGTGCTCGCGAGCAAGGGGCCGCATCTCCTCGGACTTCACCTGATCTCGGTCGTCGGCTTCGTGCTCTCGGGCGTCTTCGGCGTCTGGCTGCTCTGGGGCGTCTTCCGCTCCGGCCGCCTCTAGGCGTCTGTCCCCGAAGGGGACTGACTGCGCAAGACGTTGGCCCCGGCGCTGGCGACGCGAGGGACGGGGCCTTTTCGGGGCGAGTCCCTCACGGGAGCGGCAGCGACTCGACCGCGCCGCTGACCGTCAGTCCCGGATCGGGCCCGCCCGCGACGGCCCATACGCGGCCGGCGAGAGCGACCACGCCGACGCCGTGGCGTGGCGTCGGGAGGTCGGGGAGCCGTGACCAGCGCCCGCCGGGACGCAGCGCCCAGACGCTCGCGTGCGTGCCGCTCGGCGACTCTCCGCCGATCGACACGACGCGACCCGCGATCGCGGCGGCGCCGGTGCCGCCCCGCGCATCGGGGAGGTCGGCGAGACGGCGCCACGCCCTCGAGCGCCGGTCGTAGGCCTCGACCGTCGCGAGGTTCGTGTCGTATCCGGCGAGCCGCCCGCCGATCGCGTAGATGCGGCCTTCGAGCGCGGTCGCGGCAAGATGCTCGCGCGGACGCGGCCCGGGGAGGGTCGACCAGCGCAACGTGCGCAGGTCCAGCGAGAGCATCGTCGTCGCGAGCCCCTCGCGTGTGCGTCCACCGACGACCCACACGCGGCCGTCGGCGGTCGCGGCTGCGGCGGCCGCGGCCCGCTCCTCCGGCGGCGGCGGCAGGGCCCGCCACCGGCGACCGTCGTACAGGAACGCTGCGCGGAGCGGCCGCCGCGCGACGTCGTACCCGCCGACGACGACCATGCGTCCGCGCCACGAGGCGGCCGCCGCGTGGTCGACGGACGTCGGGAGGTCGGGCAGCCGTGTCCACGCGTCCTTCCGCGGATCGAAGGCGTCGACGCGCCGCGAGTTGCCGCCGCTCGCGAGGAATCCTCCGACGACGACGACGCGTCCTGCGAGCGGAGCGGCTGCGACCTCGGTGCGCGGGACGGGAAGAGGAGACGCCGCGAGCCACGCGCCGATGGCAAGCGCCACGAGGGGAGTCATCTCGGTGGGGCTACCCGAGCCAGGCGACGAGCAGCAGCACGATCGCCGCGAGCGACGCGAGCCCGACCGTGATCACGTTGGCGATCAGCAGGCGCCGCAGAGACGGGGCGGACAGGGCGGTGGTACCCGTCGCTCCCGGCCCCCGTTCCACAGTCCGGCCGAGCGACGCCTGCAGGCGGCTGATGATGTAGCCGTTGAGGCTCGTCCCCTCGCGCTCGGCGGCCTGCGCGAGCTCGCCGTGAAGGTCTGGAGGCATGCGGAGCAGGAGGCGGCCACTCGGCGACGGCGTCTTCGTGCGGCCCGCCTCTTCGACGTCTGAGGCAGCGGGTTGAGCGCTCACCCACCGGCGAGTGTACGGGCTGCGACCCGTGCGCACAACGGTGCGTCTGCCCATCACGCCGCCTCGAGCGTCTGCCGCATCTTCGCGAGCGAGGTCGTGAGCAGACGCGAGACCTGCACCTGCGAGAGGCCGACCTCGTCGGCGATGCGCTGCTGGCTCCAGTCTCGGTAGAACCGCAGTGCGACGATCTGCCGCTCACGCGGCCCGAGGGAGTGGAGGGCCGTCCGCACGAGCGCCCGCTCCTCGCCCTCCGCCTCGGTTGCCGACCGGGCGTCGATCGGCTCGTCGACGGGCAGGGCCACGACGCTCGGCCGTCCGCCTCCCATGTCGGAGCCGAGCGCGGAGCGGCCACGAACGTGCCGGCGCAGCTCTCCGACGATCGTCGGCACGGCGTACGCGCCGAGGTCGTTGCCACGGTCCTCGCGGAAACGGTCGACGGCCTTGATGAGCCCGATCGCGGCCACCTGGACGAGGTCGTCGATCGGCTCCGACGGGCCCGCGAAGCGCCGGGCGAGGGCATGGACGAGGGGCAGGTTCTGCTCGATCACCCGCGTGCGCGCGTGCCGGTCGCCCATCCGGTGGTACGCCGTCAGAAGAGCGGCGGTCGATCCGCGCCTCGAGCCCCTAACGTTTCTCCCCCGTTCGGACACGTGATCGACCGCTCCTTCCGAACGAGAACATACAGCGAAACCAGAGCCGTGTCCACGGCAATGACGAGAAATCATGTATGAAAATTAGCGAGACAATGCATAGATAGGAATGCATGAGGTCCGTCGCCAGCCCGCGAGTCGCCACGTGCGTGGTCGTTGCCGCCTTCGCCGGGGCGCCGGCCGTGGTCCTGCCGTCGAACGCCTGGGCCGACGACGGCGTGGCGGCCGCCGACCCGATCGCCGCTGTCGTGCAGGCGACCGGAGTCGACGTCGAACCGTCGACCGACGACGACGCGGCCGCGGCTGCGGCAGCGGCGGTCACGATTGCGCTCGACGCGAGCGGGCCCGAGACCGAAGCGCCCGAGACCGAGGCAGTGAGCGAGCCAGTGACGGAGACGACCGACCCGGCGCCATCCGCGGGAGCGGTGCCGGAGACCGCAACGTCAGTCGTAGAGCCGGTCACAGCCCCCGATACCACGGCAAGCGTCTCCGATACCACCCCCGATACCGTCGCGGTCGAGCCGACGTCGACGTCGTCGCCCGTCGCGGTTCAGGCGACGCCCACGAACGTCAACGTGAGCGTCCGGATCTCGAGTGCCGGCGACAACGGGCCCGTCACGCAGACGAACGTCGCAGCTGTGGCGTCCACCGCCGCCCCCGCTGTGGCTCCGAAGCCTGCAACGACGGCCTCTGCCGCCCCACCGGCGCCGAGCGGGACCGCCACCGCGACATCGCCGCGCGCGGCGGTGCCGGCCGCGGCGGCGCAGGACGAGGAAGCGACCTGGTCGTGGCAATGGGACTGCGTCTCCGTGCCGGCGATATCGGCGATATCGCCGAGCGGTTCTGGCAACGGTTCGGTACCGAAGAACTGGACATGGATCTGGAACTGCGGAGATAATCCAGGGCAGTATCAGGGAGCAACTGTCGGCCAGTATCAACCGAGCAACGTGAACGTATCGATTCGAATCGCTAGCCCCGGCAACAACGGCCCCGTCAGCCAGGCGAACGTCGCAGTCGCGGTGAGCGCCGGTGGATCGGTGCCGCACGGCGCATCGGCGCCGAGCCCGTCCGGGACCGCCGGGATCGTCTCGATCCCGGTGCCGGTGCCGGTCGTCACGCTGCCGGCGATACCGGCCGTTTCCGCGCTTCCCGGCCTCCCAGCCGTCCTCTCACCGGTTCTTCCATCGCTCCCCCCGGCGTCGCTCGAGTCGGGCGTCGCAGCACTCGGCGGGCCCGAGGCCGTGCCGCTGCTCGGCGAGCTCGACGGGCTGACCCTCGTGGCGCCTCCCGAGGTCGTGCCCGGCGCAGTGTCGATCCTCGCCCCCGGCGCCCGGCTCGTGCCGACGTTTCGACCGGGTCGGAGCGCAGTGCCCCAGACGTCGCTCGTCGGCCCGGCGGCGTGGAGGGCAGGCACGACGTCGACCACGCTCGCCGCGACCGAGGCCGCCGCGCACCCCGCCGCCAAGGCACCCGAGAAGCGGGCCAAGCCGGCGCCGCGGTGGCGCACACCCGCTCCCACCATGCCGGCGCCGGCGCAGGCCCCACCGGGGACGAGCGCTGCGGCGGCCGGCGGGGGTGGCTCCACGGGCGGCGGCGGGCTTCCCTTCTTCCTCGCTCTTCCCTTCGTGGCCGCGATGCTCGACCTGGCCAGGCGTGCCGCGCTCGACCGCGTGGCGACGCCTTCCGGGCATCGCAGCCGCATGCCCGACGACCCCGGGTAGCGCTCCTCCGTCCCGACGAAGTGCGTGGGGCGCCGGCTCCACGTGAGTCCACGGAAGGAGCAAACGTTCGATGAAACGGATGACGACACTCCTCGGGGCGCTCGTCCTCGCGCTGTGGTTCGGCGCGGGGCAGGCAGCCGCCGACGGAGGAGGCGGTGCCGAGCAGATCGCCGGCCAGGCGGCCCCCAGCGGGCAGACGGCCGACGGCATGGGCACCGCCTACCAGTCGGGAGCGTCGAACGACGCGGGCTCGATCCGCGTGCTCAGCCCCGGGAACGACGGGGCCGTCACGCAGTCGAACTCGACGACGGCAGGCGCTCTCGCAGCAAACGCCAACACGACGAGCCAGGACACGACCCAGTCGCAGCTGGGCGGGTACGGCTCCGAAGGGACGCAGATCGCCGGTCAGGCGGCGAAGAACGAGCAGGACGCCGATGCGGACGCGACCGCGGTGCAGATCGCGCCGAAGAACGACGCATCGTCGATCCGCGTTCTCAGCCCCGGCAACGGCGGTGACGTGAACCAGTCGAACTCGGCGACCGCCGGCGCGGCCGCCCTGAACGGCAACGAGACGGATCAGACGGTCGACCAGTCGCAAGGCGGCGCCGGCTACGGCTCCGACGCGACTCAGGTCGCCGGTCAGGCGGCGTCGAACGACCAGGAAGCGGACGCCGACGCGACCGCGTTCCAGGTGAAGCCGTCGAACACGGCGTCGTCGATCCGGGTGCTGAGCCCGGGCGACGACGGGGACGTCTCGCAGTCCAACTCGGCGACCGCCATCGGCATCGCCGCGAACCTCAACGAGACCGACCAGACGACGGACCAGTCGCAGGGCGGGTCCGGCTACGGCTCGGACGCAACACAGGTCGCCGGCCAGGAGGCCTCGAATCACCAGGACGCCGACGCAGACGCGACGGCGGTCCAGCTGAAGCCGTCGAACACGGCATCGTCGATCCGCGTGCTCTCACCCGGCAACGGGGGGGACGTCTCGCAGTCGAACAGCACCACCGCGGTGGCGGCGGGGCTGAACGCGAACAAGACGGATCAGTCCATCGACCAGAGCCAGGGAGGCGTCTCGGCGCCCGCCATGCTCGGCGAGAAGACCGATCGCAAGGATCCGGGCAAGGGCTCGGACGCCACGCAGATCGCCGGCCAGAAGGCGACGAACAGCCAGACCGCGGACGCCGACGCAACGGCGGTCCAGGTGAAGCCGTCCAACACGGCGTCGTCGATCCGGGTGCT
>DATBIQ010000024.1:0-21987 GCA_036556865.1 Gaiella sp. | reverse complement strand
TTCGCCGAACCAGGCCTCGAGCATGTCGTCGATGCCCCCCGGGAGCCCTTCGGCGGCGCGCGCGGGCAGCGTGCGCGCGTGGCCGACGACGGCGTCGCGGTCCTCGTCCCAGAGCACGAGCTGCAGCTCCGGCAGCTCCGGACGCAAGAGGTGCCAGTAGCGGAGAGCCACCTCCCCATGCCCCATGAACGGGGCCATGGTGTCTTCGACCTCGCCGGTGCGCGCGGCGAGATCCGGCCGTTCTGCGTAGGTGAAGGTGCGCAGCGCCGCGGCCCTCAGGGCGCACTCGTGCCTTCGCGGCCGTAGCGGTCCTCGAGCCGCACCACGTCGTCGAGGTGCGGGGTCGAGACCTCGAGGATCAGTGTGTCCTCGATCGCCGTCACGCGGTGCACGGTGCCCGGGCGGTAGCGGAACGCGTCGCCCGGGACGATCTCCGTCGTCTCGAGCGGCCCGCCGACCTTCCCGAGCTCGAGCGACGCCTTCCCCTCCTGCACGAGCCATGCCTCGTCCTTCACCTCGTGGTACTGGAGGCTCAGCGACTGGCCGGCGCGAACGAAGAGGAGCTTCCCGACGTACGCGTCGGCCTCCGCCCAGATGAGCTCCCAGCCCCACGGCTTCTCGACGCGGCGAGGCGTGACCGCGTAGGGGCTCCGCTGCTCGGTCATCCGAGCCACTCGGGATGTTCGGAGACGTATTCGTCGGCCCGGCGGAGCTCCTTCGGCGTGTTGACGGTCAGCCAGAGGCCGGTGTGCCGGAAGGCCCGCAGCCTGCCGTCGGCAGCGAGCTCGGGGAAGGCGGTCGTCTCGTGGTCGCCCTTCTCGGGGAAGCGCGCGAGCGCCTCCTCGGAGAGCGCGTAGACTCCGCAGTTGACCCAGTAGGGGACGCGCGACACCTCGTGGAAGCCGGTCACGACGTCGTCGTCGGTCAGCTCGACCTGCCCGAACTGGGACGGTGGCTGCGCAACGGTCACGGTCGCGGCCGCGCCGGTCGAGCGGTGACGCTCGAGGAGCGCCGCGAAGTCGACGTCGACGAGCTCGTCGCCGTTCATCGCAAGGACGTCGCCCGCCTCGTCACGCATCGCGGAGGCGTACCGGATTCCTCCGCCGCGGCCGAGCCGCTCGGGCTCGCCGGCGCAGACGAGCTCCACCTCGAGGTCGCCGAGGCGGTCGTGGAACACCTGCTCGTCGCCACCGAAGCAGCTCACGATCACCCGCCGCACGCCCGCCCGTGCGAGCCGGCCGATCTGCCAGGCGAGCAGCGGCCGGCCGCCGATCGGAACGAGCGACTTCGGCAGCCCGCCCGCGACGTCGCCGAGCCGCTCCGCCTTGCCGCCGGCGAGGACGATCGCCTCCATCAGCGGTTCGCGCTGCGACCGATCGCGTCGTAGGTGAAGCCCGCGGCGCGCATCGTGCCCGGGTCGAGCATGTTGCGGCCGTCGACGAAGACCGGCCGGCGCATCGCGCAGGCGACTGCGGGCCAGTCGACGTCCCGGAGCTGCGGCCACTCCGTCACGAGAACGACCGCGTCCGCGCCGCGGACCGCGTCCTCGACGCTCTCCACCTGCTCGATCCCGTGTTGGGCGTCCGCGTGTGCGACCGGGTCCCAGGCGACGACGTCCGCCCCCTCCGCGAGCAGACGGCCCGCGAGGACGAACGCGGGCGCCTCGCGCGTGTCGTCCGTGTTCGGCTTGAAGGCGAGCCCGAGGAGCGCGATCCGCCGCCCGCGCAGCGAGCCGAGCATCTGGGTGAGCTTTCCGATGACACGGCGCTTCTGCAGCTCGTTGACCTCGATCACGGCGTTCAGGACCTGGAAGTGGTACCCGGAGTTCGCGGCGAGCTGCTTGAGCGCGAGCGAGTCCTTCGGGAAGCACGAGCCGCCGAAGCCTACCCCCGCCCGGAGAAAGCTGTTGCCGATGCGGCGGTCGTGGCCGATGCCCTCGGCGACCTTCACGACGTCGGCGCCCGTTGCCTCGCAGACGTTCGCGATCTCGTTGATGAAGGAGATGCGCGTCATCAGCGCGGCGTTCGCTGCGAGCTTGATCATCTCGGCCGAGGCGACGTCGGCCCGGACGACCGGCGCCTCGATTCCGCGATGGAGCTCCTCGACAGCGTCGCGGTCGGCCTCGTCGAACGCGCCGATCACGATCCGGTCGGGCTCGAGGAAATCCTTGACTGCCGTGCCCTCGGCCGTGAACTCGGGGTTCGAGACGTAGCCGACGTGCCCGAGGCCGCGCCCATCGAGGCGGTGGCGCACCTTCTCCCCCGTCCCGACAGGCACGGTGCTCTTCATCGCGATCACGATCCTGCGCTCGACCGCGGGGAGCTCGTCGACGACCGTCCAGACCGCGGAGAGGTCGGCGTCGCCGGAGTACGTCGGCGGTGTCCCGACCGCGACGTAGACGAAGTCGGCGCCGTCGATCGCCTCCGCGACGTCGAGCGTGAAGGCCATGCGCTCGCGGTTCCGGGCGAGCAGCTCGTCGAGGCCCGGCTCGTAGATCGGCACCTCGCCGCCACGGAGCGCTGCGATCTTCTCCGGGAGGACGTCTCGCACCGTGACGGTGTGGCCGAGCTCCGCGAAGCAGGCTCCGGTCACGAGACCGACGTAGCCCGCCCCGAAGACGGCGATTCGCTTGCCGTGGTCGCTCATGCTCGCCGGGACGATAGTCGCGGCGGCGGTCCGGGTTACTGCTTCCCGACCTTGGCGAGCGGGCGGAGCCCCTTCGCGATCGCGATCATCGTCTCGTTCGAGAGACGGTCGAGGAGCGTGTTGACGACCCAGTACGTCGCCCCGTCGGTCTGGAGGACCACCATGTGGAGCCGCGGGCCGTTGTAGTAGAGCTCGTAGCGGCGGCCGCCGATCTTGCGCACGAAGTTCCGGCCGGACAGGACCGGCGCGTCGGTCCAGTCGGTCATCTGCACGCCCCAGTACTCGTTGCTGCCGAGGCGGTACGTGAGCCGGACCGCACGGTGCTTCTTCTCGGGGTCGATCCAGTACGTGCGGATCGGCATCTCGCGGTCGACCCACGAGGAGCGCTCGATCTTCGTCGGCACCATCAGAGGGAAGTCGATCTCCTTGCGGTACTGGCGCAGCAGGTCGGCTGCGGCACTCGCCGCGGAGACGACGTTGGCGGGCTCGCGCTGCGGCGTCTGGTCGATCGGCGCGGACGCGAGCCGGCCGTGGAACGTCTGGCCGAGCACGACCACGAGCATCGCGCCGTTCCCGAGCGCGCGAATCTTCGGCACGAGCTTGCCGACGTCGGCAGAGCCGAACAGGGCGGCGACCTTCTTCGCGGCCGGCTTCGCCCCCTTGACGCGCGGATCGAAGTAGACCTGCGTGCGGAAGTAGTCGTAGCTCGGGGCGTCCGCGCGCAGGCCGTTGGGCGGCACGAGCATCTGGTACCCGCGCTGGGAGAGGAGGTAGCTCGCGGACGACGCCGCGCCCTCGACACCGTTGCCGTTCAGCACCAGCACGCTCGTCTCGCGCGGCGCGGGCGCGTGCTCCTTGAGCTTCTCACCGAGTGCGACGGCCGTCGCCTTGCGCGGCGACTCGACGTCCGGGTTGCGGAACTCGCGCACGGCCCGCTGGATGTTCTCGGGTGACGTCGTGAGGTCGGCGAAGCCCGAGAGCCCGTCGATCCGGGCCTGGAAGGTGTGCCCCGCGGGGAGCGAGTAGGCGAGCAGCGCGTACCGGAGCACCGTCCGCGCGCTCACGTCCTTGCCGCCGCCCTGCCCCACCTCGACGTTCGAGGTGACGACCTTGATCACCTGCGGCAGCTTCGTGACGGAGAAGGCCGACTCGATCTGATCCTTGAACGCCCTGACGAAGAGCTGCTGCCGTGCGGTGCGGTAGACGTCGGAGTCGGTGTGGCGGAAGCGGACGAAGTCGAGCGCCTTCGTCCCGTTCATGTGCTGGTAGCCGGGGCGGAGGTTGATCTTCGCATAGCCCGTCGGTCCGCCGTGGTCGTTGAAGTAGCGGCGGTCGACGTCGAGCCAGACGCCGCCGAGCTTGTCGACGAGCTGACGGAAGCCGCGGAAGTTGACGGTGACGATGTAGTTGATCGGGACGCCGGTGAGATCCCTGACGGTCTGGACGGCGCCCGTCGGCCCGCACGTCGCGTACGCCGCGTTGATCTTCGAGACGAACGGCGTGTGCCCGGGGCAGTGGATCTCGACGTTCAGGTCTCGCGGGAACGAGAGCAGCGAGATCGTCTTCTCGCCCGGGTCCGCGCGGACGAGCATGAGCGTGTCGGAGCGCGAGGGCGTGTTCTTGCCCTCGTCGGCGCGGTGGTCGTAACCGATCATGAGGGCCGTGGCGGGCTCGCCGGGCAGCGCGATGTCGAGCTTCTCGAGCGCCTTCTTCACCTCGGCGGTCTTCGGCGCGACCGCGGCCACCGACTCGTGGAGATAGAGGTACGCGCCGCCGGTCGTGCCCCCGACGAGGACGGCCAGCACGAGCACCGACCAGCCGAGGATCTTGAGCGCGAGCGAGCGCCCGCTGCGAGGCTCCGGCGGCGGCTGCCGGTAGACCGTGACCGGCCCGAGCGGCGCCGGCGGGACGGCAACCCGGCCGTTGCCGTTCAACGTGGCGCCGCGGCCGACTCCTCTCTTCAGCGTCGTTCGCATGTGGACGAGGGCGCCGCGCGCCCGAGGGGTGAACGGTAGCCCACGGCCCGGAAGCCCCCATGTTGTGCGTTCGCTAACTCGCGCCCGCGCCGCGGTCAGCTCGCCGGTGCCCGACCGAGACCGGACACCAGGACCGCGTCGAGCTGCTCCGCGAGGAACGCGATCTCCTCCGGCGTGCCGGCGGTGATGCGGAGCGCCGAGGGCGCGCCGAACGAGCCCATCGGACGGACGATCACGCCGCGTCGCAAGAGCCGCTGGTCGAGCGCCGCCGCGTCCTCACCGACGTCGACGTAGAGGAAGTTGCCCACCGCGGGCGAGATCGGGTCGAAGCCGTGCTCGCGGAGCACCGCCTCCAGCGCGGCCATCGCCTCACGGTTGACGGCGCGCCGCCGTTCGATCTCGGCGTCGTCGTCGAGGCTCGCGAGCGCAGCCTCCTGCGCAGGCGTGGTCACGTCGAAGGCGCGCTGCACCTTGCGCATCGCCGAGATCACCTCGGGCGGGCCGACGCCGTAGCCGATCCGGAGGCCGGCGAGGCCGTAGATCTTCGAGAAGGTCCGCAACGCGAGCACGTTGCGGCCCTTCGCCGCCTCCTCGATCGCGTCCGGGAACGAGGGGTCCTCGACGTACTGGAAGTACGCCTCGTCGACCACGGTGAGAACGTGCTCGGGAACACCGTCGAGGAAGCGAAGCAGGTCGTCGCGCGGCGTCATCGTCCCCGTCGGGTTGTTCACCGTCGGGACGAAGGCGAGCTTCGTCCTCGGCGTCACGGCAGCGAGGAGCGCGTCGACGTCGACCCGCCCGTCGTCGAGCGGGACGCGAAGGGTGACCGACGACGCCTTGAGCGGGTCGAGCACGTAGCTCGGAAAGGACGGCCACGGCGTGACGATCTCGTCCCCGGGGTCGAGGGTCGACTGGCAGACGTAGCCGATCACCGCGTCGGCGCCCGCTGCGACGATCACGTGCTCGAACGGCACGCCGTGCCGCTCGGCGAGCGTCTCCCGCAGGCGGTAACACCCCCCGTCGGGGTAGCGGTTCGACTCGGGGAGGGCGCGCCGGATCGCCTCGATCGCCGACGGGAACGGGCCGAACGGCCCCTCGTTCGACGCCAGCTTGACGACGCGCCCGAGCCCCAGCTCGCGCTGCACCATCTCCACCGGCTTCCCGGGCTCGTAGGGGACGAGGCCGTCGAGCGCCGGGCGGATCAGCTCCGACCGGGGTTCGACGGACCGGCTCACGTCGGGGCGGTGTCCGGCACGGTCGCCGAGGAAGGCGCGACGGCATCCGGGCCGATCCACTCGGGCTCGCCGCCGCCGGCGAGACGCCGCCAGACGACGAAGCCCGCCGCGAGCGCACCGACGAGCGCGACGGCCCCGACCACGGCCCGGAGCTTCCCGCGGCGCGCGGCGGCGCCGCTCGCGACGCCCGCGACGGCGATCGCCGCGCGGCGCTTGAGCCACCGGCGCCCGAAAAACCAGGCGACGGCCCAGAGGAGGGCGCTCTTGCGGTCGCGCATGGCCGGAGCCTACTCCGTCTCGCGCTTCCGCCGCTTCGGGACGAGGTGGATCGGGCGGCCGAGCGCGGCGAGCGCGGCCTCCTTGAGGCCCTCCGCGAGCGTCGGGTGCGGTGCCACCCCGTCTCCCACCGTCTCGATCGTGGACTCCGCGTCGAGCGCGATGACGGCGCCCCCGATCAGATCCGTGGCGCGGGGCCCGACGATCACGACCCCCAGCAGCTCGCCGTACGTCGACTCGTGGATCGTCTTCACCCAACCGGTCGCGTCACCCGACATGACCGCGCGTGCGATCGCCGCCCACGGCGCGCGGCCGACGACGACGTCGTCGCCGTGCTGCTCGCGCGCCTGCGCCTCGGTGAGCCCGACGCCGGCGATCTCGGGATCGGTGTAGATCGGCCGCGGCACGGCGGGCTCGCCGATCGTCGACTCGTGGCCCATCGCGTTCTCGGCGGCGACCTCGCCCTCGCGAAAGCCGGTGTGCGCGAGCTGCCAGTAGCCCGCCACGTCGCCGGCGGCGTAGATGTGCGGCACGTTCGTCCGCCGGTGGTCGTCGGTTCCGATGCCCTTCCGGTCGAAGGCGACGCCCGCGGCCTCGAGGCCGAGCCCCTCGACGAGCGCGCCCCGGCCGACCGAGACGAGCATCAGGTCGCAATCGACCGTCTCGCCCTCCCCGAAGTGGACGGTGAGGTGCTCCCCGTGGTCGTCCACCTGCGTGCACTGCTTCGCCAGGTGCTGCGTGATGCCGCGCTTGCGGAACGCCTTCTCGAGCTCCTTCGAGGCATCGACGTCCTCGCCCGGGATCAGGTTCGGCAGCATCTCGACGATCGTCACCTCGGTGCCGAACCGGTTGAAGATCGAGGCGAACTCGCAGCCGATGATCCCGCCGCCGAGCACGACGAGCCGGGCCGGGACCTGCGTCTGGCTCAGGAGCCCGGTGGAGTCGATGCACCGGGGTGAGTCGAGCCCGGGAATCGGGGGACGGAGCGGGAACGACCCCGTCGCGACGATCGCGCTCGTGAAGGACACCTCCTCGGCGCCCTCCACGGCGATGGCGTTCGGCCCGGTGAACGTGCCCCTGCCCCGCACCCACTCGACGCCGTTCGCCTTGAAGAGCGACGCGACCCCGCCCGTCATCTGGTCGACGACGGCGTCCTTCCACGAGGCGACCGTCCCGAACTCGAGCCGCGGCTCGGGCGTGACGACGCCGAGCTTCGCGAACGTCTCCTGTGCGTCGTGGTAGGCATGCGCGCTCTGCACCCAGGCCTTCGTCGGGATGCACCCGACGCGGAGGCACGTGCCTCCGAGTGCAGGCTCCTGCTCGATGCAGGCGACCTTGCCGCCCAGCTGCGCCGCCCGGATCGCAGCGGTGTACCCGGCGGGGCCGCCTCCGAGGACGGCGACGTCGACGTTCATGCGGTTTCGGTCCCTTCGGTCGGTTGCGAGGACGAGGTGTCGAGGTGTGCGAGCATCGTGACGGAGTCGTCGTCCTCCGCGACCTGCTCGAAGCCGTGGCGCCCGTAGAGCTCGATCGCGCCGGCGTTGGCGCGGTCGACGCTGAGGGAGATGGTGGGGTGGCCGCTCGCGCGGGCGTCGCGCAGCAATGCCTCGAGAAGGGCGGTGCCGACGCCCTTGCCGCGCGCGTTCGGGACGACGGCGATCGCCAGCTCCGGCGTCCGCTCGTCGACGAATCCGTACCCCGGCCGGTCGTGGTCGAACAGGCGGTACCACGCGGCACCGACGGGGAAGCCCTTGTCGATCGCGATCACCGCGGTGTCGCCCGGACGGCCCCACGCCTTGACGTAGCGGGCGACCGGCCCCGGGCCGTTGTCCGGCGCGCGCTCCTTCCAGTAGTACGCGTGATGGAGCATGTCGCGCAGGAAGCGCACGTCCTGGGCGCCGCCTCTCCGGACGACGATCTTCCCGCTTCCACCGGTCACAGCGCGAGCGTCGGCTGCTCGACGAGCGCGACGAGCGTCTGCAGGAACTCCGCGCCGTCCGCGCCGTCGATCGCCCTGTGGTCGCACGTCAGCGTCATGCGGACGAGCGGTGCGATGTCGAGGTCGCCGTCGCGGACGACCGCCTCGTCCTTCACCGCGCCGACCGCGAGGATCGCCACCTGCGGCGGGTTGAGCACGGCGGTGAACGTCTCGACGCCGAACATCCCGAGGTTCGAGATCGTGAACGTGCCGCCTTCGAGATCGGGCAGCTTGAGCTTGTTGTCGCGCGCGCGACCGACGATATCTGCCCTCAGGCGCGCGATCTCCTGCACGGTGAGCCGCTCGGCGCTGCGGATCACCGGCACGACGAGGCCCTGGGGCGCGGCCACCGCGATGCCCACGTGCGCGCTCGGGTGACGCTGGATCTCCTCGCCGGTGAACGTCGCGTTGACGGGCGCGTGGCGCGTCAGCGCGACGGCGGTCAGCTTGACGAGGACGTCGTTCACGGTCGGCTTGACATCGCCTTCGGCGAGCCGCTCGACGAGCTTCTCGCGGAGCGCGAGCGCCTCGCTCATGTCCGCGCTCACGCCGAGCTGGAAGACGGGAGCCGCCCACGCCTCCGTGAGCCGCCGCGCGATGGTCTTCCGGACGGACGTGAGCTGCACGACCTCCACCTCGGCGGGCGGCATCGCGACGGGCGCGGGGGCAGCCGCAGCCGGGGCCGCAGTCGCGGCACGCTCGACGTCCTCGGCGAGGATCCGCCCTTCGGGCCCGGTCCCCTGCAACGCGTGGAGGTCGACGCCGCGCTCGCGGGCGATCCGCCGCGCGAGCGGAGAGGCCTTCACGCGACCGCCTTCCCTCGGCGGGGCCGATGCAGGGGGCGGAGCCTCCGCCGTGTCGTCGCTCGTCGGCGTGGGCGCATCGCCGGCCTCGGCCTCGATCTCCTCCGTGGCCGCGGGCGTCGCCTCGGCGGGCGTCTCGGCGTCGTCCCCCGCCGGGGCCGGCTCGGCCGGTGGCGCAGCGCCGTCGCCCTCGATCACGGCGACGGTGGCGCCGACCTCGACCTCGCCTTCGGGCACGACGATCCGGACGAGTGTTCCCTCGACCTCCGCCTCGACCTCCTGCGTCACCTTGTCGGTGTCGAGCTCGTACAGCGGCTCGCCCTTCTTCACCGCGTCGCCTTCGGACTTCAGCCAGCGGACGATCACGCCGGACTCCATCCCCTGGCCGAGCCGCGGCAGCTTGACGTCGGTCGGCATCAGATGCCCGCGACGTCGTCGACGGGCATGGTCCCGGCGCGCGCCTGTGCTTCGACCCGGGTCACGGGGGTCATTATGCTGACCGCCGTGAAGCTGGTGGATCAGTGGGGCGCGCTCGAGCGGCGCCTCCCCGGCGACTGGGAGTCGGTCGCGCTCCGCCTTCGCACCGAGCAGCCCGAGGACCTCTCGGAGGCGGCACGCATCCTCGGCCCGATGAACGTCGGCCGGGCGGGCCACGAGCTCGTGGTGACCGTCCGCCGTGCGGGCGGGGCCTCGGGGCCCGAGGCGGCCCGGCGACTCTTCGGCCGCCTCGACGACGCGCGCATCTGGTGCATCCTCGAGCAGCAAGACGTCGCCGTCGCCGAGGTGGAGATGCCCGCGCTCGGCGAGCTGCCCGGCGAGCCGGTCGTCGGCTCCTGGGATGCCGCGCTCGCCGAGCTGCCCGCCGGCTGGAGCGACCTCCTCTGTCGCCTCGAGCTCGGATCGAGCGCGCTCCTGGCCCGCGCCGCCCTCCTCTGCGCCCCGCTCAACCCGACGCGCGAGCCCGCGCACGTCGCCTTCACGTTCCGCTGTGCGCGCCGGGCGGGCTACGGGGTCTCGCCGGAGATGGCCCGCCGGTGCTTCGAGCGGCTCGACGAGGAAGGCATCGACGGCCGCGTCACGGTGCTCCGGGTGATGTCCGACGCGCACAACGTGGCCACCCAGGGGCCCGTCTGGTACGTCGGCGGCAAGGCCCTCTGAGGGGCGGCCAGCTCAGGCGACCTTGACGGTCGTCCGCATGGTCGTCTTGTGCGGATCGCACTGGACGACGAGCGTGCCCTTCCGCAGCACGACCCGCCAGGTCTTCGTCCCGACGAACCCGACGCCCGTCGCGTTCGAGACGCCCGCGCCGCGCAGGCGGGCGTTGTGCGCCTTCGAGCGGTCGCGGACGACGAACGTGTAGGTGCCCGGCCGGAGCCGGGTGACCGCCTTGCCCGCGGCGGTCTTGAGAAAGATCGTCGCCGCCGGGCCGACGGTCAGGGCGAGGCGGGAGCCGACCTTCGCGGACGGCGGCGGCGGGGTCGCCGGAGGCGGCGGTGTCGTGGTCGGCGGCGGCGCGCCCGCGCCGACGTCGAACGTCCCGGCCATACGCGATGGATGCACGTCGCAGACGAAGCGGTAGCGCCCGTCGGCGAGCGTCGTGCGGAAGGTCGTGTCACCGGTCGTCTCGACGCCGGTCGTCAGGTCGACGCCCGGGCCGCTCAGGTGGAAGTTGTGCTCCTCGGAGAGGTCCTTCACCTCGATCTCGACCGCCCCGGGCTGGAGGCTCTTGACGTCGGCGCCGTCCGGCGTCTTCAGCGTGATCGAGAAGCCCGGTCCGACGGTTCCCGCGAGCTTCGTCTCCTCCGCCCCGGCAGACGCGGCGACGACGAGCGCGGCGACCGCGATGCCGGCAATCCCGTGACGGCGCTTCACGGTCCTCCCTACGCAGCTCAGGCCGGATCGGATTTCACGAATGCGGTCATGCGCGGAGCTCTGCGCCGACGCGCTCGCGCAACGCGTCGACGATCCGGGCACGCGCGACGTCGGCCTCCTCGTCGGTCAGCGTCCGGTCCGGCGCCTGGAAGACGAGGTGGAGCGCCACGGACTTTCGTCCGTGACCGACCTGGTCGCCGTAGTACACGTCGAAGACGCGAGCTTCGCGGAGCTCCGGGCCGCCCGCCTCGCGCGCCGTGGCCACGATCGCGCCGGCCTCGACGTCCTCGGCGACCGCGACAGCGATGTCCTGCCGGTTCGCCGGATACGTGACGACGTCCTCGTAGAGGATCCGCTCCGGGAGCCGCGAGGCGAGCGCCTCGACGTCGAGCTCGAAGACGCCCCACGACCCCTCGAGGTACGTCGGATGGAGCTCTCCCACCCAGCCCGCGTCGGTCTCGGCCGCCTTGCCGGGATGGAGCGCGTCGTGGGTCGTCCGGCGGAGCTCGAGCGGCACGTGCGCCGCGGCATGGAGCGCCTCGACGGCCCGTCGCGCGGCTGCGAAGCCTCCCTCGGCGATCCCGGCCAGGATCCAGCGCTCCTGGGGCAACGGGTCACCGGACGGGAGATAGACGTGCGCCAGCTCGAAGAGCCGGATCGACGGGTTCCCGGCATCGACGTTGACCCGTGCGGCGTCGACGAGGCCATGGAGCAGCGTCGTGCGGAGCACGGCCTGCTCGCCGCTCATCGGATCGGGCAGCCGCAGCGCGTTCGGATCCGGATCGGCGGCCACGAGGCTCCAGGTGTAGGCCTCCGAGAAGCCGGCGCCGGTGAGCACGTCCTCGAGCAGGCGGCGGAACCGCTGCGCCGGCGTCAGGTGACCGGCGACCGAGCGGCGCAGCGGCATCGTGTGCGGGACACGGTCGAGCACCGCCCGGGCGACCTCCTCGACGAGGTCCACTTCTCGGGTCACGTCGCGCGCCCGGAACGTCGGCACCGTCACCTGCCAGTCGTCGCCGACGTCGAAGCCGAGCCGGGTGAGAAGCGACCGCTGTTCCTCTCTCGCGACGTCGAGACCGATGAGCTCCGAGGTCCGCTCGGGACGGAGCGCGACCACGGGACGCGCGGGCAGGCCTTCGTTGACGTCGACGGAGCCGGTCGGCTCGGCGCCCGCGAGGTCGACGAGCAGCCGGCTCGCGAGGACGGCAGCCGGCTCCGCCGCGTACGGGTCGACGCCCTTCTCCCACTTGTTCGACCCCTCGGTGCGCAGGCCGAGCCGCTCCGACGTCCTGAGGACGCCGATCGGCTCGAAGTTCGCGGCCTCGAGCAGCACGTCGGTCGTGGCCTCCGAGACCTCGGACTCGAGGCCGCCCATGATCGCCGCGAGCGCGACGGGCCGCTCGCCGTCCGTGATCAGCAGGTCGCTCGGGAGCAGCCGGCGCAGCGTCCCGTCGAGCGTCCGGAGCTCCTCCCCCTCGCGTGCCCGCCGGACGACGATCCGTCCACCGGCGAGCAGTGAGCGGTCGAACGCGTGCAGCGGGCTCCCCCACACGTGCATCACGTAGTTCGTTATGTCGACGACATTCGAGATCGAGCGCATCCCTGCGAGGTGGAGCCGGCTGCGCAGCCACTGCGGCGACGGGCCGACCGCGACGCCCGAGAAGCCTCGGCCGATGTAGCGAGGGCAGCCGTCGAAATCCTCGACCACGACGTCGACGTCCCGCGCTCCGGTCGCAGGAGGATCGACCGGGTCCGGCAGGCGCAGCTCCCCGTCGAGGAGGCCCGCCACCTCGCGCGCGATCCCGACCATCGAGAGCAGGTCGGGCCGGTTCATCGTCGGCAGGACGTCGAGCACCTGGTCGACGAGCGGCAGCACGTCCGCGAGCGGCGTGCCCGGCTCGAGCCTGTCCGGCAGCAGCATGATCCCCGCGTGGTCGGCGCCGAGGCCGATCTCGTCCTCGGCGAGGATCATCCCGCGCGACACCTCGCCGCGGAGCGGCCGTTCCTCGAGCGGACCGGGGAAGCCGGGCAGCACCGCTCCGGGCAGCCCGACGGCGACCGTCGCGCCCACCCCGAAGTTCCACGCACCGCAGACGATCTGCTGCGGGTCGGGGTTCCCGACGTCGACCTGGCAGAGCTGCAGCCGGTCGGCATTCGGGTGCGGCTCCGCGGAGACCACACGGCCGACGCGGAAGTACGCGAGGTTCCCGGGCGTGTCGGGGACGCCGACGTCGAGCACCCGCTCGACCTCGAGGGACGAGATCGAGAGCCGCCGCGCGATCTCGTCCGGCGTCGCCGTCGTCTCGACGTACTCGCGCAGCCAGGAGACCGGAACCTTCAAAACTGCCCCGAGAAGCGCAGGTCGTTGCGCCACAGCTCGCGGAGGTCCGGGAACTCGTGGCGGAGCATCGCTATGCGCTCGAGCCCCCACCCGAACGCGAAGCCCGTGTAGCGCTCGGGGTCGTAGCCGACGAACTCGAACAGCTTCGGGTCGACCATCCCGGCCCCGCCGACCTCGATCCAGCCGGAGTGGCGGCAGACGGGGCAGCCGGCGCCGTCGCACACGTGGCACGAGACATAGGCCTCGATCGACGGCTCCGTGAACGGGAAGTAGTGCGTGCGGAACTCCGTGCGCCGCTCCTGGCCGAACAGCGCCTTGAGCAGGAAGTCGAGCGTCCCCGTCAGGTCCGCGAGGGTGATCCCCTCGTCGACGGCGAGGCCCTCGACCTGGTGGAAGATCGGCGTGTGGGTCGCGTCGGGGGTGTCGCGGCGGTAGACGCGCCCGAGCGTGACGATGTAGATCGGCGGCTGCTCGGCCTCCATCGTCCGGATCTGCGTCGGCGAGGTCTCCGTGCGGAGCACCGTCTCGTCGTCGAGGAACAGCGTCGCCAGCGGCGAGCGGGCCGGATGGCCGGGCGGGAAGTTGAGGCCGTCGAAGTTGTACCGCGTCGACTCGACCTCCCGGCCGTCGACGACGCGGTAGCCGAGCCCGAGGAAGACGTCCTCGACCTCGCGCCGGATCTGCGTGATGAGGTGCAGGTGCCCGCGCTCGTAGCCGCCGACCGGAAGCGTCACGTCGACGCGCTCCTCGCTCAGGCGCCGGTCGAGCTCGGCACGGGCGAGCGCCGCCTCGCGCTCCCCGACCGCCGTCTCGATCCGCTCGCGCACGGCGTTGAGCGCCATCCCCGTCTCGCGGTCGCGCACCCCGCGGAGCGCGAGCTTGAGCTCGCTCTTCCGGCCGAGGTACTCGACGCGGACCGACTCGATCTCGTCCGTCGACGAGGCGGCGGCGGCCGCCGCGAGGGCAGCCTGCTCGAGCGCCTCGACGTCCATGGGACGTCCGAGGCTAGCAAGTGACACATTGCCACTTGGTGCTTGAATCGGGCGGATGAGCGCATACGACGCCTTCGCCGCGGTCTACGACGACTGGACCGGGCCGATCGGCGACGACGACGTCGACTTCTACGTCTCGCTCGCTGCAGAGGCCCGCGGGCCCGTCGTCGAGCTCGCGGTCGGGAACGGGCGCGTCGCGGTGCCGATCGCGCTGCGTACGGGCCGGCGGGTGATCGGCGTCGACATCTCCCCGGCGATGCTCGCCGGGGCGTCAGACCGCGCCCACGCTGCCGGCGTCGAGCTCGACCTGCGGCTCGGCGACATGCGGGAGCTCGCGCTCGGAGAGACGACCGATCTCGTGATCTGCCCCTTCCGCTCGCTCCTCCACCTCCCCGGCCACGACGACCGCCTGCACGTCTTCCGACGGGTCGGGACGACGCTCGCCCCGGGAGGTCGCTTCGCATGGAACGCGTTCGTCTTCGACCCGGAGATCGCAGCCGAGCTCGACGGGCAGTGGCGCGAACAGGGCGGCGTCCGCCATCGCGTCGACTATCACTACGACGAGCGCCGGATCGACCTCACGCTCGATGGAGGCCCGACGGTCCCGCTGTGGTGGGCCGAGCCGGAGGATTGGGACCGGCTCGTCGAGGAGTCGGGCCTCGAGCTGGAGGCCCGCTACGGCTGGTTCGACCGCCGCCAGTTCGACGAGTCGAGCCGCGAGGCGGTCTACGTCGCACGGAAGCCGGCATGAGCCCAGACGCGCTCTACGACCGCATCGCCGGCATCTACGACCCGTGGTCGGTCTCCGTGACCGAGGACGTCGAGCTCTATGTCGCGGAGGCCCTCGCCAGCGGCGGTCCCGTCGTGGAGCTCGCGGTCGGCACCGGCCGGATCGCGGTGCCCGTCGCGAAGGCGGGCATCCGCCTGATCGGCGTCGACCAGTCCTCCGCGATGCTCGCGCGCGCACGCGAGTACGCCGAGCGGGAAGGCGTCTCCGAGCTCGTCGACCTCCGCCAGGGCGACCTGCGCGAGCCGCCGGTCGACGAGCGCGTGCCGCTCGTCACGGTCCCGTTCCGCTCGTTGCTGCACATGGCGGACGAGGAGGAGAAGCTCCGGGCGCTCCGCGCGGCCGCCTCGCTCCTCCACCCCGGCGGCCGCCTCGTCTTCGACGTGTTCGCCCCGAGCCGCGAGGACATCGAGGAGACCGACGGCCTCTGGCTCGAGCGTGAGCCCGGGATCTTCGAGCGCGCCGACTGGGACCTGCGGACCCGGACGCTCGCACTGTCGGTCCGCGGCGGCGAGGAGGCGACGACGTTCGAGCTCCACTGGCTGTCGGCGCCGGAATGGCACCACCTGATCGAGGAGGCGGGCCTCGTCGTCGACGATCTCTACGGCTGGTTCGACCGACGGCCCTACGAGGGCGGCGAGGATCAGATCTGGGTCTGCCGGCGTCCGCGTCAGACGGGCGCCACCTCGTCGCCGACGCGCACCGTCCCCGGCTCGAGCACCTCGGCGTAGACGCCGAGGCACGCCTCGCCGTCGACGTCCCCGCGCGCGTCGAAGAGCTCGCGGAGGACGTCGCGTTCGCGGCGCCCGGTGTCGGGGCTCGCCGACGGAACCGCGCAGCGCGGCGTCGGCCTGCCGACGAGCAACAGGGCCTCCCCCGCACGCACGCGCCGGTCCGTCCACTCCTCCTCGCCCAGGGCGGCGACGCCGTCGAGCTCGAGCAGCATCCGGAACCGGCGGCCGTCTCCGTCGATCAGGCCGACGGATGCGCGCGAGACCATGGTGGCAGGGCGTGAATCGGTGGCCCACGCGCCGTTCGTCCGCTCCACGACCGTCAGCGACCGGCCCACGAGGTCGGAGAGCGCGTCGGCCCACGGCCCCGTGACGACGTGCCCTCGGACGTCCCTCCCGTACACCCCGACCACGACCTCCCGCGTGCGAACGGCCTCGGCCTCGAGGACCTCCCCGCCCGGCAGGGCCACGCGGAGGACACGCGCGCCGACGTCCCAGGACGCCGAGGCGCGCACGAGGGACGTGTCGCGCTTGCCGTTGTAGAGCCGGAGGCCGTCGTCGACCAGGAGGAACCGGCGATCCTCCTTCGCCCCGTCCGGCCCGAGCTCGACCGCGTCCGGGTGATGCAGGCGAAGGCTCTTGACCGGCGTGACGTTGATGCGGGAGACGTGCGCCACGGTCATACCGGCGGGCGATGCTACAGAGCCGGGTGGACGCGACCCGGCGCTCGCGCGTAGGATCGCCGTCGATGGTCTGGGTCATCGTGGTGCTGCTCGTGATCGTCGCGCTGATCGTCATCGCGCTGATCGCGCTCTACAACCGCTTCGTCCGCTACCGCAACCGCGTCGACAACGCGTGGGCGCAGATCGAGGTCCAGCTCAAGCGACGTTGGGACCTGATCCCGAACCTCGTCGAGACGGTGAGGGGGTACGCGGCGCACGAGCGTGGCACGTTCGAGGCCGTCACCGAGGCCCGCGCGAACGCGCAGCGCGCCCAGGGGCCCGCCGAGACCGCGGCCGCGGAGGGCATCCTCGGCCAGGCGCTCGGCCGCCTGTTCGCGGTGGCCGAGGCGTATCCGGAGCTCCAGGCCGACGAGAACTTCCGCCAGCTGCAGACCGAGCTGGCCGAGACGGAGAACCGGATCGCGGTCTCGCGTCAGGTCTACAACGACACGGTGCTGACCTACAACAACGCGATCCAGACCTTCCCCGGGGTCGTCCTCGCGGGGCCGTTCGGGTTCGCGAAGCGTGAGTTCTTCGAGACCGACGAGACGCAGCGCGAGGCGCCGCGTGTCGACTTCTCGCCGGGCGCCGGCCCCGCCGCCCCGTCGGTGACTCCTCCCGCCGCACCGGCGACACAGCCCGCCGACGCGCCGAGTGACCCGCCCGCGGCGTAGCGCGGCCCTGCTCGCGGCCGCGGCCGCGGCCCTCGCGCTCACCGGCGTCGCGCAGGCCCAGAGCTACGAGCTCGTCTCGAGCGACGTCCGGGCGAACGTACGTCCAGACGGCTCCGTTGCCGTCGACGAGGCGATCACCGTCGCATTCTCGGGCTCGTTCACGTACGGCTTCCGCGAGATCCCGCTCCGCGCGGGTGAGCGGATCGACGAGATCGGAGTCTCGGAGAACGGCAGGCCGTTCGGGCCCGGCGCGCCGACCCGGCTCGAGCCGGGCGGGCCCGTCGGAACGTTCGGTGTCGCCGACCTCGGCAAGCGCATCCGTATCGTCTGGCGCTTCCAGGCGGACGGCTTCCAGCAGCGGACGTTCACGATCCACTACCGCTTCAGCGGCCTCGCGGTCGCCTACGACGACGTCGTCGACGTGAACCTCAAGGTGTGGGGCGACGAGTGGGAGCAGCGCCTCGGCCGCCTCACGGCGACGATGACGGGGCCCGGAGACGTCGTCCGGGCGTGGGGCCACCCCGTCTGGGTCCGCGGCGACGTCACGCTCGACGGGCGCTCCGCATTGCTCCGCGCGCTCGACGTCGATGCCGGCCAGTTCGTCGAGCTCCGCGCTCTCTATCCGCGCCAGTCGTTCACCTCGACCGCCGGCATGAAGGTCGAGGCGGGAAACGGGCTCGGCAAGATCACCGCCGACGAGCTTGCCGACGCACGGTCCTACGAGCGTGACAAGGAGCGGATCGACGACGCGATCGCGCATCCTTGGCGGACGGCGCTGATCCTCCTCGCCCTCGGAGCCGTTCCGGCGTTGCTCATCTCGACGCTCGTCTTCTGGCGCTTCGGGCGCGAGATCGAGACGGGCTACGACCGCGAGTACGAGCAGGAGCCGCCCACCGACACTGCCCCCGCGCTCGTGCCGACGCTGCTGCGGCAGGGTGGCGAGGCGGGCTCGTTCGAGTTCACGGCGACGCTGTTCGACCTCATCCGGCGCGGTCACTACTCGGCGGGGCACGTGACGACCGAGCGAAGCCTCTGGGGTGGGCTCCGCCACGAGCGCGTCGCCGACCTCGAGCTGTCGCGTGGCGCGCCGGTCGAGCTGACGCCGTGGGAGACGTCGGTCACCTCGGTCGTCGACCATGTGCTCGACGGCAGCAGCAGGCGGCTCTCGGAGTTCCGTGGCGAGATCGAGGGCGACCGCACGACGATGGCTCCGCGGTTCGACGGCTTCAAGGCGGCGGTCGAGGGCGAGGTGGCGAACCGCGGCTGGTTCCGCTCGATCGGCCTCCTCCCGCTGATCGCCGGCATCGTGGTGTTCGCCGCGATCGGGGCCCTGCTGGCGTTCATCGCGATCGACGGCTGGCGCACGGTCTACCCGCGCTGGAGCGACGTCGTGCTGCTCGCCCTCGGCGTCGCGGCCTTCGTCAACGCCGCGGTGCTGCTCGGCGCGACGACCCGCCGCAAGCTCTGGCGCCGGCGGTCGCGGCCCGCCGCGCTCGAGGCAGAGCGCTGGGACGCGTTCCGCCGCTACCTGCAAGACTTCCCGCGTCTCGAGGAGGCGCCACCCGCGACGCTGCAGCTCTGGGAGCGGCTGCTCGTGTACGGGATCGCCTTCGGGATTGCCGACCGCGTCCTGCAGGCGGCGCACATCGCAATGCCCGAGGCGATGGCCCAGGCGAGCTCCGTCTACTGGATCTCGGGCCAGGGCAACCTCGGCAGCGGCGCGTCGGCGATGTCGATCGGCGACCTCGCCTCCGGCTTCGGCTCGGCCCTCGCCCCGCCCTCATCGGGCTCCGGCGGCTTCGGTGGCGGCTTCTCCGGCGGCGGCGGAGGAGGCGGCGGGGGCGGTGGCGGCGGGTTTGGCTGACGCCCCCCGACGGGTCGTCTGCCGAACCGCGCCTGGATTTGGTTGACACCCTCGAAGGGTCGTCTGCCGAACCGGGCCTGGCTTCGGCTTCGGCCCGGCCCATGCATTCGGCGCTGCACACAGACGCAGCGGCGCGGCTGAAGCCACGCCGCGAGTCAGCCCCGCCGCGACGCCTCGTAGAGCGCGATCGCCCCGGCCGCGGCGACGTTCAGGGACTCGGCCCCGCCCGGCAGCGCGATGCTCGCCGTGTGACACTGTGTCACCTGCTCGTCGGGAAGCCCCTCCCGCTCGGCCCCGAGCAGGAACGTCACCGGCGGCGCAAGATCCACCTGCCCCAACGGCTCGCCGCCGTGCGCGACGAGCGCGACGCACCGTTCCGGGCGGTCGTCCCACGGGACGAGCGGCACGCGGAAGATCGCCCCGGCCGAGGCGCGAAGCGCCTTGGGTGAGAGCGGGTCGGCGCAGCCGTCGGAGAGCGCGACGCAGGCGCCGAAGGCGTCGGCGGTGCGGACGAGCGTCCCGACGTTGCCTGGATCGGCAAGACGCCAGAGGGCGACGCAGACGTCGCGCGCGCCGCGCGGCAGGTCTGCTCGCCGGTAGACGCCGATCGTCCGCGCCGGATGGGGCAGGGTCGACACGCGGGCGAGCAACTCGGTCTCGACGGTCTCGCCGGCAGTGAGCAGGTGGACGGGCTCGACTCCCACCGCCCGCGCGGCGGCGACGAGATCCTCCCCTTCGGCCGCGAAGAGGCCCGTCTCGTCTCGGTGCTTTCGCGCCCCGAGGAGCTTTCGCACCAGTTTGAGCGTCTCGTTGTCCCGCGACGTGATCACGGACGGCGCACGTTACGCAGTGTCACGTGCGCGCTCTTCGGCCCGGTGGAGACGCCAGTCGAGGGTGTTCCCGTGCGGATCCACCCGGGCGACGACCTGCGCCGGCCCCGGCCACACGCGTAGCTCGAGCTCGAACGCCGCGTCCGTCCCCGCGCCGAGGTCCCAGCGCCGCACCGAAGCCCATGCGAGCGGCCGGCCGTCCGCGCCGGCACTCTCGAGCGCCTCGGCGAGCTCCAGCGCCGCGTCCTCGGGGAGGTAGACGGTCGAGAACGTCTCGAAGACGACCGTCAGGGCGTCGGCCGGACGGTCGGCGAGGAGCCCCGGGAGCACCGCGGTGTAGTCGCCGGCGACCAGCTCCGGCCGCTCAGGCATGCGGCGCAGCGTCTCGACGGCCGCGCCGAGGCGGGCGACGCGCTCGTCGAGCCCCGGCCAGACGAAGCTCCGCAGCAACAGGTACCCCTCCGCGGTCGTCGCGTCGATCGGCAGGAGGTCGATTCCCCGTCGGCGGCGGACGACGAGCTCGTCGGCGAGGAGGGACGCCGGGACCGAGCCGCCGGGCTTCTCCTCCGTCGTCAGCTCGAGGAGCGCGTCCGCGGGGCCGCAGGTGCCGTTCTCGTAGCGGTAGCGATACCGGTCGACGAGCAGATTCAGGCCTGCGCTCGGGCCGAGCTCGATCAACTCGAGCGGAAGGCCCGCCGCCGTCGACGCGGCGAGGAACGTCGGCAGCAGCATCGTGCACCGCTGGACCTCGTTGGTCTGGACGCCGTGCGTCTCGACGCGACTGCGGAGCTCCGCTTCGTGCTCCGACAGCGCGACGGCGAAGTCCTCGAACCGCCCGCTGAGCGCATCGGGTGCGACGCCGGCGAGCACGAGGTAGTGGACGGCCGCAAACAGCCGGAGCGGGACGTCCCACCGCTCGTCGTCCCCGACGAGCGATCGGGCGGGCCCGGGGTCGTCGGCGAGACGCTCCGCCAGCCGGGCGTAGAGCGGCGAGCCGAGCGCCTCGAAGTGCTCCGCCTGTGCGCGGAAGACGTGGGCGAGCCGGCTCAGGCGGCTTCGGACTTCGCGTCGTCGCCGGACGCGAGCGCGGTCTTGGCCTTCTCCGCGACCGCGGTGAACGCCGCCGGGTCGACGACTGCGAGGTCGGCGAGCGACTTGCGATCGAGCTCGATCCCCGCCTTGTGGACGCCGTTCATGAACTGGTTGTAGGAGAGGCCGTTCGCGCGAGCCGCAGCGTTGATGCGCACGATCCACAGGGAGCGGAAGTTGCGCTTCTTGTTCCGCCGGTCGCGGTAGGCGTAGACGAGCGAGTGCTCGACCTGCTCTTTCGCGTACTTGTAGTGCGTGCTCTTGCGGCCGTAGTACCCCTTCGCCTGCTCGAGCACCTTGCGGCGCTTCTTGCGCGCGTGGACCGATCGCTTGACCCTGGCCATCTCTACTTCATCCCCAGGAGCTTCTTCACGGCCTTCACGTCGACCCTCGCGACGGGATGGTCCTTGCCGAAGTCGCGCTTACGCTTCGACGACTTCTTCGTGAGGTTGTGGCTCTTCATCGCGTGGCGGCGCGTCAGCTTGCCCGCCGCGCTCACCTTGAACCGCTTCTTCGCCCCGCTCCCCGTCTTCACCTTCGGCATCTCGTCTCACCCCTGCGTTCTTCGTCGGCCCCAGCACCATCACCATGTTCCGGCCGTCGAGCGTCGGCTGCTGCTCGACCTGCCCGAGCTCCTTGACGTCCTCTGCGAGACGCTCGAGAAGCATTCGACCGCGCTCCGGATGGAGGTTCTCCCGCCCCCGGAACATGATCGTGACCTTGACCTTCGCCCGCTGGTTGAGGAAGCGGACGACGTGACCCTTCTTGGTCTCGTAGTCGTGGACGCCGATCTTCGGCCTGAACTTGATCTCCTTGATGTTGATCGTCGACTGGTGCTTCCTCGCCTGCTTCGCCCGCTGCTCCTGCTCGTAGCGCCACTTTCCGTAGTCCATGACGCGCGCCACGGGAGGATCCGCGTCCTTCGCCACCTCCACGAGGTCGAGGTTCTTCGAGTAGGCGTACTCGAGCGCCTCCTTCGTGTCCTTGATCCCGATCTGCTCCCCGTCCTCGCCGACGAGCCTGACCCGCGGCACGCGGATCTGCTCGTTGATCCGATCCTGCTGGACGACGGGACGCGTCCTGTCCTCGGGACGACGCCGCGGTCTCAAAGGCAGTTCACCAAGCCGAGTCGATCCTCCTCATTCGTTGAAACGCCACTGCATGCAGCGGC
>DATBIQ010000023.1:0-4942 GCA_036556865.1 Gaiella sp. | reverse complement strand
GCCGAGGCGGCGGGCGGTGACAGCCGCGGCCGGCAGTCCGCGGCGCTCCTCGTCGTCGAGCGGGACGGCGGCTACGCAGGCCTCTCCGACAGGCTCGTCGACCTCCGGGTCGACGATCACGCCGACCCGCTCGTCGAGCTGCGTCGCATCTATCGGCTGCACGACGACCTCTTCGGGCGCACCCCGCGCGAGGAATGGCTCGCGGTCGACGCGCAGCTCCGCACGGAGATCGACGCGCTGCTCGCCGAAGCCGGGCACGAGAGCCTCGCGTCGTGGGCCGGCGTCGAGAACCTCGAGGAACGGGTCGATGGTGAGGAGGCGATCGACCCGGTCGTCCTCGCGCGCCTTCGGGAGGCGTCGTGAGCGATCGCTACGCCGTCACGTCGCTCGACGAGCTGGTCGGGTTCGAGATCCCAGGGCAGGCGCGGTGGCACCGGATCCGCTCGACGCTCGACGTCGGGGCGTTCGGGATCAACGCGTGGACGGCGACGGAGGACGGACAGCAGATCATCGGGCAGCACGACGAGAGCTCCGGCGAGGGGCACGAGGAGGTCTACGTCGTGCTCTCCGGCCGGGCGACGTTCACGCTCGACGGAGAGAGCGCCGAGGCACCGGCGGGCACCGTGGTGCACGTGGCGGATCCGACCGTCGAACGGGCCGCGGTCGGCACCTCGGGGACGACGATCCTCGTCGTCGGAGCGAAGCGCGGAGAGGCGTTCACGCCGTCGACGTGGGAGCGCTCCTCGGAGGCGCTGCGCTACTGGCAGACCGAGGAATGGGACGAGGCGATCGGCGTGCTAGAGGGGCACCTGGCCGACACACCCGACCATGGGGGGACGCACTACAACCTCGCCTGCGCACATGCGCGCGCAGGCCGACCGGAGATCGCGCTCGAGCATCTCGGCCGTGCGGTCGAGCTCCAGCCGACGTTCGCCCAGTACGCGCAGACGGACGACGACCTCTCGTCCCTGCGCGAGGATCCGCGCTTCCCAGCGGGCTGAATGCGGCAGGATCCAGTGCGCGCGCACGCTGCGCGTCACGAGCGAGAGGAGCCGTCGTGGGCGAGACCGTGAAGTACACGCTGGACGAGAGCCGGTTGCCGGAAGCCTGGTACAACGTCGCGGCCGATCTGCCCGAGCCGCCCGCGCCCGTGCTGCATCCGGGAACGGGTCAGCCCGTCGGGCCGGACGACCTGGCCCCGCTCTTCCCGATGGAGGTGATCCTCCAGGAGGTCTCGACCGAGCAGCGGATCCCGATCCCGGAGGAGGTACGCGACGTCTACCGTCAGTGGCGCCCGACGCCGCTCTACCGCGCGCGCCGGCTGGAGCAGGACCTCGAGACGCCGGCGCGGATCTTCTACAAGTACGAGGGCGTCTCGCCCACGGGAAGCCACAAGCCGAACACCGCCGTCCCGCAGGCGTTCTACAACGCGCGCGAGGGCGTCGCACGGATCGCGACGGAGACGGGGGCCGGGCAGTGGGGCTCGTCGCTCGCGTTCGCCGGATCGCTCTTCGGGCTCGAGGTCGACGTCTTCATGGTGCGGGTCTCGTACGACCAGAAGCCCTACCGTCGCGCGCTGATCGAGGCGTTCGGCGCGCGCTGCGTCCCGAGCCCCTCGGAGGAGACGGCCTCCGGCCGCGCGATCCTCGCCGAGCACCCGGACTCGACGGGAAGCCTCGGGATCGCGATCTCCGAGGCCGTCGAGCAGGCGGCGCAGCGGGACGACACGAAGTACGCGCTCGGCTCGGTGCTCAACCACGTGCTGCTGCACCAGACGGTGATCGGCGAGGAGGCGATCGCGCAGATGGACCTCGCCGAGGCGTACCCCGACGTCTTGATCGGGTGCACCGGCGGCGGCTCGAACTTCTCCGGGCTCGTGTTCCCCTTCATCGGTCAGAAGCTGCGAGGCGGCTCGGACGTGCGGGTGATCGCGGTCGAGCCGGCGGCGTGCCCGAGCCTGACGCGCGGCGAGTTCGCCTACGACTTCGGCGACACCGGCCACCTGACGCCGCTCGTCAAGATGCACACCCTCGGCTCGACGTTCGTGCCGCCGGGGTTCCACGCTGGCGGGCTCCGCTACCACGGGATGGCGCCGCTCGTCAGCCACCTGCACGACCTCGGCCTGATCGAGGCGCGGGCGTACCACCAGACGACCGTCTTCGAGGCGGGCGTCCGCTTCGCCCGCGCGGAGGGCATCCTGCCGGCCCCCGAGGCGAACCATGCCGTCAAGGCCGTGATCGACGAGGCACTCCGCTGCAAGGAGGAAGGAAGCGCCGAGACGATCCTCTTCAACCTCTGCGGTCACGGTCACTTCGACATGCAGGCCTACATCGACTACTTCGCGGGGAAGCTCGAGGACCGCGAGTACGACGAGGGCGACCTCGCGATGGCGCTGGCCGGCCTGCCGCCGGTCGCGGTCTAGTCGGCGCGGGCGCTGCGATCGCCGGGCAGCCGGCGGCCGGCGGCGAGCTCGCGGAAGTCGGGCACGGGATCGAACCCAGGTCGGGCGGCGATCACGACGGCGCCGGGGCGCGGCCCGGCCAGTGCGGCGACGAGCAGCTCGATCCCGGCAGCCAGGGCGAAGGCCTTGTGCGCCTGCGGCCCTCCGAACGGCACGAGCTCCTCGGGACGCGCCTTCCCCGCGAGGACATCCCCGTGAGTGACCGCGCCCATCGACACGTCGGTCACGAGCGGCCGCCCGTCGGACGACGGAACCGCGATCGCGATCGGGTTCGTCCCCGTCAGCGGCGGGCCGCCGGTGGGATGCGGAAGACGCGGCGGCGAGCTCGCGGTGACCACGGCGACGAGGCCCGCGTCGGCGAGCCGCCGGGCCCACGAGCCGAGCACGCCCGTCGGGAAGCACGACTCCGCGATGACGACCCGCGCGTTCTCGGGCGGATCCGCCACGAGCGCGTCGCAGATCGCGGCCAGCGTCAGATAGCCGAGAGCGCCGCGTCCGTGCCAGCGCTCGAATCCGGGTTCGCGCTCGATCAGCTCCGGCTGGGCAGCCGCGTCGCGCTCACCCTGGAGAAGGCCTTCGAGCCAGGGGACGCGCGAGAGACCGTGCCCGTGTCTTCCCGCCGCGTCGGCGGCAGCGAGATGCTCGACGACGGTTCCCGCGTCATCCGGGGAGAGACCCGCCGCGCGGAGGCGCTCGAGTGCCTGCTCCGGCGTCATCGCTGCGACCCTACCCGTGCGCCACGTGCGTTTCGCCACGTGCGCGAGGGGGTAGGATTACATCCTCCTCACACAGTTCTGTGAGGATGCATCTGAATGGCCGCGCCTCCCCCCGGCGCGGACGTGCAGGACGGCAACGGCCCACCGCCGCAGGGCTGGCCGTCATCGGAAGGGAGCCTCCGGGCTCCCTTCCCTGCATGACGCGGGGGAATGCGGCGGCGGCGTTCCCCTAGAGCACCGTGAGCGGCTTGCGGATCGCGCCCGCGCGCCGCGCCACGACGGCCTCCGCGAGGTCGCGGAGCGCATGGCTGATCTCGGCGTCGGGCGCGGCCTCGAGCACCGGCCGGCCCGCATCCGACGCCTCGCGCAACGCAGGGTCGAACGGGATGCGGGCGAGGAGCGGCGCGCCGACCTCGGCGGCGAGCGCCTCTCCGCCGCCCGTGCCGAAGAGCTCCTGTCCCGTGCCGACGAGCCAGGCCATGTTCTCGACGACGCCCAGGACGCGCATCCCCGTCTTCTGTGCCATGACCGCGGCACGCACGGCCACCTGCTGCGCGGCGGGTTGCGGCGTCGTGACGATGACCGCCTCGGCCCTCGGCAGCAGCTGGCCGATCGAGATCGCGACGTCGCCGGTCCCCGGCGGCATGTCGACGACGAGCGTGTCGAGCTCGCCCCAGTGGACGTCCGAGAGGAACTGCTCGAGCGCCTTGTGCAGCATCGGGCCGCGCCACATGATCGGGCCGTTGTCCTCCGCGAAGAGACCGATCGACATCACCTTCAGGTCTCCGCGCACCGGCGGAACGATCAGCGAGTCGACGACGACGGGTCGCTGGGTCACCCCCAGCACGTGCGGGATCGAGTAGCCGTAGACGTCGGCATCGAGGACGCCCACCCGCTCGCCGCGCTCCGCGAGCGCAGCCGCAAGGTTCGCCGTGAGCGTCGACTTTCCGACCCCGCCTTTTCCCGAGGCGACCGCGATGACCCGCGTGGCCGGATCGAGCCGGATCTCGCGCTCGGGACGGCCGCCGCGGAGGCGGGCGGCGAGCGCGGCCTTCTCCTCGGGCGTCATCACGTCGAAGTGGAGCGCCACGGCCGAGACGCCCGCGACCGAGCCGACGTGGCGGGCCACCTGATCCTGGAAGCTCGAACGGAGCGGGCAGCCGGCGACGGTCAGCGCGATCGTCACGTCGACGGCGCCGTCGGTCGAGACGACGACGTCGCGCACCATGTCGAGCTCGGTGACGGGACGCTTCAGCTCCGGGTCGATCACGCGCTCGAGCGCCTGCAGGATCGCATCGCGGTCGGGGGTCACGGGGTCAGCGTAGCGAGCGCCGGCGAACCGCCGGATCATGCGCGGCTGTTGACAGTTGTTCAGGGTGCCCTCAGAGACCAGTTTCTGTCAAGACGGCCGATCGGGACAGGTCCCCTTTCGCTCCGGCGAGCGATGTGGCGCCGTGAAAGCCCATGAAACGAGGCATCGCGCGCTGTGGAGCGACCGGCACACATTCGGTGCGCTTTGCCCTTGACCCAAATCGGTGTCTGACACCCGTTGTCCGTCGACTCGTGAGAAGCGGCTCACGAGAGCGCCGCGGCGACGGTCGCGCACAGCTCGTCGCTGGCAGCCGCCACGACTCTCGACCGCTGGGCGAGGTCGAGCGGCGCGGCGCCGAAGGGAGGCGCCTCGAAGAGGTCGATCGCATACCCCCGCTCGCGCACGAGGAGCTGCGCGGCGGCGATGTCGACGGATCGCGCCGGCTTGAGGCAG
>DATBIQ010000022.1:0-34807 GCA_036556865.1 Gaiella sp. | reverse complement strand
CCAGGAGGCGAACAAGGAGCTGCGCTGAGCCATCGAGCCTCGTGAGACGTGGAACTATCCGGGGCGATCGGACATCAGCGACATGTGAACGGCGATCGCCGGCTGCCGCTCGCTCCGAGCGACGACTTGCTCCTGCGCGCTAGCGCGGAAGGCAACGCGGGTGCGTTCGCGGAGCTCTACGCGCGACACGCCGGCACGATCTACAACTATCTCTTCCGTCGCATGGCGGACTGGTCGGAGGCGGAGGACCTCACCGCCGTGGTCTTTCTCGAGGCCTTCCGCCGGCGGAGCGAGGTCGTCGTCGTCGAAGGCAAGCTCCTGCCCTGGCTCTACGGGATCGCGACGAACGTGCTTCGCAATCGCCGCCGTGCGCTCTGGCGGCACCGCAGCCTCGTCGCCGAGCTGGGCGGAGCGCGAGGCGGCGACGTCGGGCCCGACGTCGCCGAGCGCGCCGAAGCGGCGGCGCAGATGCGCGCTGTCCTGGAGGAGGTGGCAGGGTTGCCGCGCCCGCAGCAGGACGTCGTCGCACTGTGCATCTGGTCGGGGCTCACCTACGAGGAGGCCGCGGCCGCCCTCGGCGTGGCGGTCGGGACCATCCGCTCGCGCCTCTCGCGCGCCCGCGCCGCGCTGGCGGAACCGGACGGCGCCTCCGGACATAGACGGGTCGAGATGGGGCTCGAGAAGGTCGGCGAGAAATGACAGAGGTTCCGCGCGAGTTCCCGCTCCCACATGACGCGTTCGAGCGACAGCGCTCCGTCCTCGGCGAGCACGTCGCGGCAAGGCGATCCACGCCACGCGCCGCACGCCGAAGGTCCGTCGCCGCGGCCGTCGTGATCCTCGTGGCCGGACTGCTCGTCGTACCGGGGGTCGGGATCGGCGGTCGCCTGCTCGATCTGATCGTTAAGCCGGGCACCGGCCCCGAGATGTGGGGCGTCATCTGGTCGCCGGACGGCCGGCGGATCGCGTTCCAGCGGGGAGTCCCGGGCGGGAAGGTGGAGCTCCACGTCGTCAATGCCGACGGGAGCGGCGAACGCGCGCTGGGAAGCGCGAAGACGTGGTGCTCGTCGGTGTGGTCGCCGGACGGATCGACGCTCGCCGTCGCGACCGGACGCGACCGGCGCAGCGAGCTCTTGGTCGTGAACGCCGACGGGAGCGGGACGGTGACGTTGAAGCGCGTTCCGACTCAGCCTGCGAATTGGTGCGCCGTGGATGATGCGGCGTGGTCGCCAGACGGTCGGAAGCTCGTGTTCACAGGCGGCTTCGGGTGGCAAAGCTCCGAGGTCTACGTGGTGAACGCGGACGGGAGCGGATTGCGCAGGCTGACGCGCAACCGCGCGCCCGACTTCGGCCCTTCGTGGTCGCCCGACGGGCGGAAGATCACCTTCGTGACCGATCGCAGCGGCGACCTCGCGTACTACGGCTCGAAACCGGGCAACTTCGAGACCTTCGTCGTCAACCCGGATGGAAGCGGCCAGGCGCGGCTTACGCGAAGCACCGGCATCGCCTGGTCACCGAACGGTCGGAGGTTCGCGTTCGCGCGCGACGGATTCGTCTACGTCGCGAACGCCGACGGGAGTGGCGAGCGGAGGCTGATGCCGATTCCAATGAGAGGGACAAAGCGCGGGTACTCCGGTGTCGAGTCGTGGTCGCCCGACGGCCGGTACATCGCCTTCCGTCGCTGGAACGGGGTCCCGCCGCAGGCGTCCTCCGACGGCTACGTCGTGCGCGCGGACGGAACCGGGCGGTGGAGAATGCCGTTCGGTGGTGCAATCTGGGCACCAGACGGGCGCACGATCCTCCTTGTCCGCCAGCGCGACTCGACTGAGATCTTCGCGGTCGACCCCGACGGAAGCGGACTGCGCAACCTGTCCCGTAACCCGACGCTCGACGGCAGCCCGGCCTGGTCGCCCGACGGACGGCAGATCGCGTTCGTCAGCCGACGCGACGGCCGCTACGGGATCTACCTGATGAACCCCGACGGCAGCGGTCAGCGGCGGCTGACACGATCCGAGGGATGAGTCGTCCGGTGTGGCCGGGCGGCACGAGCGACACGCAGGGAGACGCGTTCTTCTACGCCTTCCCCCGGCAAGGATTCCGTTGCGGGTGCCGTTTCGGCCCAGCGTGCGCTCTAGGGTCGTCCCTGACCAGGATGTTCAGGAGCTGAACCTCACCCGCTTCATTGGAATCAAAGTCGCCGTCCTTGCAGCGGACGGCTCGTTCGGTTCGACACCGGCTTGCCGATGCCTCGAACACGCCACCCGGGGTGTGAGCCTCGGCAAACAACGGGCAAGCATGAGGCGCGGCACGAAGCGGTTCAGCCGATACGCGATGTTGGCGCGTGAATCCTGACCGCGGTCTCAGTGGCACGACGCGACCCCGAGCGAACACGCCGACACGGGGGCGACCAACCCAGGAGGCGAACAAGGACCTCCGCTGACGCACGGCGCCAAGCGGTTTCCGGGGCCCGAGGGCCACCACCGCAACCCAGGGTGGAACACTCTTCCGGGCGAGGAATCACGCGGGTGTTCTGCGAGCGGTACTCCGCGGCCTTCCCTCGGCGTGAGAGCGTGGTAAGAAGGCCTCGGCCCATGCGCGCGCTGCCGACCGGCACGGTCACGTTTCTCTTCACGGACATCGAGGGCTCCACGCGGTTGCTTTCGGAGCTCGGCGACGAGTACGCCGACGTCCTTGCCGAGCACCGTCGAGCGCTGCGCCATGCGTTTGCCGAGTACGGCGGTGTGGAGGTCGACACCCAGGGTGACGCGTTCTTCGTCGCCTTCGAGCGCGTGTCCGACGCCGTCGCGGCGGCCGCGGCCGCCCAGACGGCCCTCGCCACGGGTCCGGTCCGCGTCCGCATGGGGATCCACACCGGGGAGCCGATCGTCACGCAGGACGGCTACGTCGGCGTCGACGTCCATCGCGCGGCCCGCACGTGCGCCGCCGGCCACGGTGGGCAGGTCCTGCTCACCCAGACGACCCGCGACTTCCTCGCGGACGCCGCCGTACGCGACCTCGGCGAGCACCGGCTCAAGGACCTCACCGGCCCCCAGCGTCTCTACCAGCTCGGCTTCGAGGAGTTCCCGCCGCTGAAGACGCTGTATGCGACGAACCTGCCGATCGTGGGCAGCTCGCTGCTCGACCGCGAGCGCGAGGTGGGCGAGCTGGTCGCGCTGCTCTCGAACGGGAGTCGGCTCGTGACCGTCACTGGTCCGGGGGGCACCGGCAAGACGCGGCTCGCGCTCCAGGTCGCGGCGGAGCTCGTCGGCGAGGTCAGAGACGGGGTCTATTGGGTGCCGCTCGCGGACGTGTCCGATTCCGAGCTCGTGCTGCCCACGCTCGCCCAGACGCTCGGCGCGCGCGACGTGACCGCCTCGGCCGTCGACCGAGAGGTTCTCCTCTTGCTGGACAACGTCGAGCACCTGCTCGACGCGGCGGCGTCGCTCGCCGAGCTCCTCGCGGCCGCGCCGCGCCTCCGTCTCCTCGTGACGAGCCGCGCGCCGCTCAGGCTCTCCGCCGAGCGCGAGTACCCACTCGAGCCGCTGCCGGACACGGACGCGGTCATGCTCTTCGTCGAGCGGGCGCGCGGAGTCGGCCGGGAGGTGCAGCCGAACGGGACCGTGAGCGCGATCTGCCGTCGGCTGGACGGGCTGCCGCTCGCGGTCGAGCTCGCCGCCGCGCGCACGAAGCTGCTCGACCCGGACACGCTGCTCGGGCGGCTCGAGCGCGCGCTCCCTCTTCTCACGGGCGGCCCGAGGGACGCACCCGAGCGCCAGCGGACGCTGCGGGCGGCAATCGAATGGAGTCACGAGCTCCTCGACGAGGAGGCGCGGACGATCTTCAGGCGTCTCGCGGTCTTCGCGGGAGGTTGCTCGCTCGAGTCGGCCGAGGAGGTGTGCCGCGCCAATGTCGACACGCTCGCGGCGCTCGTCGACCTGAGCCTGCTCAAGCCCGTCGGCCCCGACCGCTTTCTGCTGCTCGAGACGATCCGCGAGTACGCGCTCGAGGAGCTCGAAGCGGCCGGCGAAGCGGAGGAACTCCACGAGCGGCACGCGCGCTTCTTCACGGAGCTGGTCGAGCGGGCCCGCGTCCAGCTGGGCGGCTCCCAGCGGGCGGCAGCCGAGGCGAGCCTCGAGACCGAGCTCGCGAACCTCCGGGTCGCCCTCGCGTGGGCCGTCGACAGGAGGCCGGAGCTCCTGCGGCGCCTCGCGCGGGCCCTGCGGATCTTCTGGAACACGCACGGGTACCTGCGCGAGGGGCGTGGGTGGCTCGAGCGCGCGCTCGCGTCCGGTCCGGAGGGACTCGAACGGGCCGAGCTCCTCGGCGGCCTCGGCTGGATCTGCCACGCGATGGGCGACCGTGAGGCCGCAGCCCGCGCCGCGGAGGAACGGCTCGCGCTCGCGCGCGAGCTCGGAGACGCGAAGAACGAGAGCGGGGCCCTCGGCCTGCAGGCCGTGCTCGCCGAGGAGCATGGAGATCTCGAGCGCGCCGAGGAGATCCTCGAGAAGCGCCTGGCGCTCAGCCGGGCGCAAGGCGACGCAGGGCGTCCGGAGCGGCGCGGCACGGAGTACGCAGAGTTCCTCCTCCGGCAGGGTCGCCACGACGAGGTCGGTGAGCTCCTGGGGGAGTGCCTCGCGGGCGCGCGCGCGAGGGGAGACACGTTCCTCGTCGGGCGCTGCACTGCCGAGCTGGGCTGGCTCGAGCTGATCCAAGGGCGGCACGGCGAGGCCCTCGCGCACCTCGCGGAGGGCGTGCGGGCACTCGCGGGCCTCGGCGAGCGCTACGGGACGGTGTTCTGCATCCCGCTGATCGCGGAGGTCCTCGCCGAGACCGGCGCTCCCGAGAAGAGCGCGCGGCTCGTGGGCGCGTCAGTCGCGCAGCTTGAGGAGAGCGAGCTCGCGCTGTGGGCCGTCGGCGTGCGCCGACGCGAGGCGAGCATCGCGAAGCTCCAGGAGACGCTCGGCGAGGCGCGCTTCGCCGAGCTCTACGACGAGGGTGCGGCGATGTCCTTCGACGAGGTGGTCGAGTACGCGCTCGACGATCTCGGGGTCTAGGAGCGGGCTGGCCGGCGTCAGACGTACCAGTCGGCGCGCGAGAGAGGTACGCGCGTGGCGCCGTGCGCGTCCGGCTTCCCGAGCAGCGCCTGGTACACGTTCGCGTGCCCCTTGTCGAAGCGGTACGCGCTGCCTGCGAACATCAGCCGCCAGATGCGGTAGACGGCCTCGTCCGTGACCCTGACCGCCTCGTCCCGGCGCGCCTCGAGCCGCTCTCGCCAGCGCCGAAGCGTCAGCGCGTAGTGCTCACGCAGGCTTTCCAGGTCGCGCGGCTCGAACCCTGCGCGCTCGGCGGCGGTCAGCATGGTCGAGACGGGCACGACGCCGTGGTCGGGGAACACGTAGGAGTCGAGGAAGGTCGGGCCGGAGCGGGGCGGTGCCGTCGGCGAGCCCGCAATCCCGTGCGCCAGGAAGACGCCTCCCGCCCGGAGCTGCCGCCGCGCGTGACGGAAGTAGTCCTCGAGCGCGTCAGGCGCCACGTGCTCGAACATCCCGAGGCTCACGAGCTTGTCGAAGCCCTCGGGCTCGTCGAGCTCGCGGTAGTCGCGGCACTCGATGCGGCACCGGTCGGCGAGGCCCGCCTCCACGATCCGATGCGAGGCGAGCTCCGCTTGGTTCCGGGACAGCGTGACCCCGACCGCCTCGACCCCGTACCGACGCGCCGCGTGCATTACGAGCCCGCCCCAGCCGCAGCCGATGTCGAGCAGGCGCTCGCCGGGGCGCAGCCGGAGCTTGCGGCAGACGTAGTCGAGTTTCCGTTGCTGAGCGCTGTCGAGCTCGTCGGTCGGTGAGGCGAACACCGCGCACGAGTACGTCATGGTCGGGTCGAGCCAGAGCGCGAAGAACTCGTTCGAGACGTCGTAGTGGTACGAGATCGCCTGCCGATCGCGCTCGAGCGAGGAGCGCCGGCCGTGGAGCTGCGCGCGCTGTCGTCCCATGCGCGCCTTCTTCCCGGAGGGAAGCGCGTGCAGGCGCCGCATCGCCCGCAGACGCTCGGCGACGCCCGGCTCGCGCGCGAGCAGGTGGTCGCCGAGCGGGAAGACCGCCTCGAGATTCCCTTCGACGTCGAAGTCGTCGTACACGAACGCCTCGCTGACCGTCAGCTCGCCGGGAGGCCAGAACATGGCCCTGACGGCGCCGGGATGACGGAGGACGATCGTGAACCGGGGCTCGCGGCCGTCGTCCGGCCCCCAGACTGTGCCGTCCCACAGACGCACGGCGAAGTCGAGCGGATAGCCGGCGAACACGTCCCGCAGGAAGGCGAGCGTGGCCTGGACGCCGGTCGACGCGTCCGAACGCGCGGCGATCTCGATCATCGCTCCACCGCCACGTCGTGTGCGGCCCGGCGCCGCTCGACGAGCTTTGGGTGCGGCAGCTTCACGTTCCACGCGAGCCCGAGTCTCGCGAGCGTGCGGATCAGATAGCCGGACGGATCGAACTCGCGCGGCCGCATCCCGTGGTACGCCATCGACGGGAACGCGTGGTGGTTGTTGTGCCACCCGTCTCCGAAGGCGAGCACGGCGAGGATCCAGTTGTTGCGGCTCTCGTCCGTCGTCTCGAACGCGCGCGACCCGAAGCTGTGCCCGAACGTGTTGACTGAGTACGCGACCTGGCTGAAGAACGCCATCCGCACGAACCCGCCCCAGAGGAGGCCCGCCCAACCGGCGATCGCGAACGGGACCGCGAGGCCGAGCAGGACCCAGACCGCCGCGGTGCGGTCGACGAACACGACCACCGGGTCCCGGAGCAGCCTCTTGCAGTACCGCTCGCGCTCGGCGGGCGGCCCGCGGAGGATCCAGCCGAAGTACGCGTGGACGAACCCATCGAGCGGGCTGTGCGGATCGCCCTCGCGGTCGGAGAACGCGTGGTGCTTGCGATGGTGCGCTGCCCACTCGATCGGCCGGCCCTGCCCGGCCATCGTCCCGAGGATCAGAAAGCTCCCTTTCACGACCGGCCCGCACGTGAAGCTGCCGTGGCTCAGCATCCGGTGCCAGCCGGCCGAGACGCCGATTCCGGTGGCGACGTAGAAGCCGATGAAAAGGCCGAGCTCCGTGCCTCCGATCGAGTGGCCCCAGAGCCGCCAGATGGCGAAGAACGTCGCGAAAATCGGCCCGAAGACGGTGATCACGACCAGGATCCGATAGCCGGCCCGTCGCAGGCGGGCCTGCAGAACCGCGGCCGCGACGCCAGGAGCAGCGGTGGATGGCCCGTTCATCCTCCTGGAGGGTGACATGCTGGCGCCCCAGGTCAAACTCTCGGTACGTCGGACCCCCGGAGCAAGCGCCCAGCCGGTCGCTACGAGCCGTCGCCCGCGGCAACTGCGAGCGCCCGGCGCAGAGCGTCGTGTGCCGCCAGCTCCGCCTCGATGGGGGCCACGACGAGCTCGTGGGCGACGGACTCGATGGCCGGGCGCAGCTCGCGCTCGGCCGCGCGCTGCCGCCGCCGTGCGCCGGCCGAGTTGACGAGGCGCGTGAGCGACGAGAGGACGACCCCGAGACCGAGGCCGCCGAGCACGAGCCACGTCGGGACCGGGACGCCCGCGGCGTCGGGCAGCGGTACGACGTCCTCGATCCGGAAGGAGCCGGCGATGCCCGCGAGCGCGATCCATGCCAGCCCGACGACCGCTGTCGCCGCGAGCAGCCACTGGAGGAGCGACGCGATGCGCCACCACCGCGGCGCCGCGGTGTCGAGCCTCGACGATCTCACGGCGAGATCGAGCCGATCGGCGACGCGATCCTCGCCGGCGCTCGCCGCCCGCCGGACCAGCGTCGGCCAGGGTGCGGGAAGTCCCTCGCTCGCGCTGTCTGCGACGGCGCGCAGCGCGGTCGCGACCTGGGCGCGCTGAACGTCGGTCGCGGGCGGCAACGACGTTCTGCCGAATCCGGCCTGGGCCCCTTCGTCGAGGCGCAGGCGGCGCAGCGGATCGGGCTTCAGCCGCCGAACCCAGCGAACGGGCAGCCATCCGCTCGAGAGCGTCCCCCGGTGACGATGCGCGGCGCCGACGGCCTCGACGACCCGCGGGACGCCGGCCGCTTCCGACAGCGCCGTCGCGAGCGTCTTCCGGTTGCGCTCCTCGACGGTCGTGGGTCGTGGCGGCGCGCACCAGCGCCGGAGCGAGGCCGCCGCGGCCTCGACGTCCGCGGACAGTCGCCGAAGGGCGGCTTCGCGCGATGCCACGCGCCGCGCGAGGAGCCCGCGCAGCTCGTCCAGCCCCGCGCCGGTTCGCGCCGAGATCGCGAGCACCGGCGCGTCCACGAGGCCGTCCTGCGCCAGGAGGCGCGCCGTGTCCTGTCGCACGGCATCGGTCTCGGTCGGGGAGAGCAGGTCGGTCTGGTTGAGGACGACGGCCATCGAGCCGGCGTGCGTCGCGAGCGGCCGGAGGTACCCGCCGTGGAGCGCCGCGTCCGCGTACTTCTGCGGCTCGACGACCCAGACGAGGAGGTCGGCGAGCTCGACCATCCGGTTCACCTCGAGCCGGTGCCCCGTCTCCACCGAGTCGAAGTCGGGCAGGTCGAGGAGGACGAGGCCGCGGAGGCCGTCGGTCTCGACGCGATGGCGGCGTCCGATCTCGAGCCAGTCGAGGAGGGCGTCGGCACCGTCCCCCCAGACGGCCGCTTGACCGACCGACGTCGTCGGCCTCCGCCGGCCGACCGCTGCCAGGTCGACCCCGCTCAGCGCGTTGAAGAGCAGCGACTTGCCCGCGCCGGTGGGGCCCGCGAGCGCCACCACCGTCGACTCCACCCCGAGGCCGAGCCGCGCTCCGGCCTTGCCGGTCACGCGCCGCGCCGCCTCCACCGCCGCGGGGTCGAGCCTCCCGTCTGCGACGCCGACCGCATCGGCGAGTGCGGCCAGGCGGCGGTCGAGATCGACGCTCATGACGCGCGTCTGACGCCGTCGATCGCCGCGTCGAGGCGCGCGATCGTCGACGCCTCGGGGGCCTTGCCCTCGAGGAGTGCGGTGAAGCGGTCGGACTCGTCCCGCAGGAGACGGTCGACCCGCTCGACGAGGTCGTCGCGGGCACGCGCCGCGAGCGAGCGCACGGCCTGGTCGCCGAGCAGCGCCTCGAGGAGCTTGTGCCCCACGGCCGAGGTCCCGCCTGCGACCACCGCCTCGAGGCCGGTGATCCCCCCGGTGCTCGCGAAGACGGCGAGCATCACCGTGAGCCCCGCCCCGTTCACGCCGAGCGACGCGAGGCGGGCCGTCGTCCGCTTGGCAGCTCCTTCGGTGCGCACGAGCTCCATGACGTAGCCCTGCCAGTCCCGCACCTGATCGCGCGTGTCGGCGCGAAGCTCCTCGGACGCGCGTGTCACGGCGGGCGCTCCGTCGACGAGCGCGCGTCCGGCCGGACTGTCGGCCCAGGCGTATGCCGCGCGCTCCGCAGCGCGCTCCGCCGCTGCGCGGACGACCGCCTCGAGCCGATGCTCGACGGCCTCGCGCAGCTGCTCCCCGGCAGGCTCGCGCCCGGTCACGAGGCTTGCCAACCGGTCACGGATCGCGGCCAGCCGCGTCTGCAGCTCGCGCATCAGCTCGCCCGTCCCGACCACCTCGTGCCAGCGCGCGACGACCTCGCCGCGGAGCAGCGAGCCGCTCCGCAGCGCTTCCTCGATCTCGTGGCGCGCGGACGCGTACGCCAGCTCCGCCCGGGCGCGAAGATCCGCCGCCGCTGCGAGCTGCTCGGCGGCCGCGCGCTCCACGGCCCCCGCACGGCCCGGGAGGCTGCGCAGTGCACCGGTGAGCGTGCGGCGAACCAGGTCGGCACGTGCCTGCGCGTCGGCGGCGAGGGCGTCGAGCCACCGGCGCACCGGCAAGAGCTCGGCCGGCGGAAGGCGACCGTCTTCGAGCCGGGTTTCCCCGACGACGAGCAACGCGGCGTCGACTCGCTCCGCGCGCATCATCTCGGCGAGGTGCGCGGCGACCTCGCGGTCGGCGTCGTCGGGCACGCGGTTGAGGACGATCGACAAGGCGGTCCCGCGATCCCGCGCCGTCGAGAGGAACTCCCACGGCACGGCGTCCGCGTACCGCGCCGCCGTCGTCACGAACAGCCAGGCATCGGCCGCCGCGAGGAGCTGCGTCGCGAGGGCGCGGTTCTCGGCGAGCACCGAGTCGATGTCGGGCGCGTCGAGGAGCGCCAGGCCCGATCGGAGCGCAGGGGCCGGCGTGAGCAGGAGCGTGCCCGGGGTCGGCGCGCCGCCGGTCACCCTGGGCAGGCCCGGCAGGATCCGGTCGTCCGCGAACCAGCGCATGTCGTCCGGGTGGCAGACGAGCACCGGACCGCGCGTCGTCGGCCGGAGCACCCCGGACGGGCTGACGTCGGCGCCGACGATGCTGTTCACGATGGTCGACTTCCCGGCGCCCGTGGACCCGCCGACCACCATCAGGACGGGGGCGTCCATCCGATCGAGACGCGGGAGCAGGTAGTCGTCGGTCTGCCCGACGATGTCGTCCCGCGCTGCGCGCGCCGCGGCCGCATCGGGAAGGTCGAGGTCGAGCCGGAGCGCCGCGAGCTCGTCGCGGAGCCGCCGCAGCGCGGCGGGGAGCTCGGTCCTCATCGGCGGGGGCGTCGGACGGCCACGGCGACGAATGATGGCAGCGCGCCCTCCGACAGCCGCGGCACGAGACGTCGCGCACGCACGCGCGTCCGACTCCTACAGCGCCTGCTTGAGCCCTTCGAGGATCAGGTCGAGACCGAACTCGAACTCGCGCAGGCTCTCCCGCCACGGCGCGGAGACGTGCTGCTCGGCGTGCTCGGCGAGCTGCGGGTAGCCGGCCTCGCGGAGTCGTGGGACGAGCCCGGCGATGAAGTCGTCCGGGCTCAGCCCGCCGGTGATGTCGTCGGCGCCGATGGAGTGGCCGAGGTGCCACATCGTGAAGCCCAGGATGTGGCTGTCGAGCGCGTGGTACCCGCGGTACGTGAGCTCGGGCGAGAAACCGGCATGGGCCAGCCGCCCGAGGAGCCACTCCATGTAGCGGAGCCGCGGGTTCTCCTCCAGACGCAGGCTGCGCGGCGCCATGACGAGGCTGCATGCCCACGGGTGGCGGAGGAACGTGTCGTAGGCCGAGATCGCACAGCGGCGGATCGCCCCCTCCCAGTCCGGGTCGGACGAGAGCTCGATCCCGCTCACGACGTCGTCGACCATGGCGTCGACGAGGTCGCCCTTGTTCTCGACGTGGTTGTAGAGCGACATCGCCTCGACGTCGAGCTCCCTGGCGAGCCTGCGCATGCTGAGCGCCTCGATCCCGCCGTCGTCGGCGAGCGCGATGGCGGCGCGCACCACCCGCTCCCTCGTCAGCGGCACGCGTCGTCGCGTGCCCTCGCTCGTGGTCTCGCTTGACATGCTTACGCCGTACGTTATAGGCTTACGCTGTAAGCATGGAGCGCACGATGACAGCGGTCGTCCACCAGCGCTACGGCCGCCCGCGGCCGGGTGTCCTCGACCTCGGCGAGGTCGCCGTCCCGGCTCCGGAGGACGACCAGGTGCTCGTCCGCGTGCGCGCGTCGTCGGTCAACCCGGTCGAGTGGTACGGCGTCACGGGGCCGTACTTCGCGCGGGTCGGGGCGGGGTGGCGGATGCCGAAGGATCCGCGCGTCGGAGCCGATCTCGCCGGAGTCGTCGAGGCGGTCGGCCGGAACGTCGAGGGCCTCGCTCCGGGCGACGAGGTGTTCGGCGCCGGTGACGGCGCGTGGGCCGAGTACGCAGTCGCGAGCGCAACCCGTCTCGCCCCGAAGCCCCCGAGCGTCTCGTTCGAGGAGGCCGCAGGCGTGCCGATCGCGGGGCTCACCGCGCTCCAGGCACTGCGCGACCACGGGAAGCTCGAGCCCGGCGAGAAGGTGCTGATCAACGGCGCGTCCGGCGGCGTCGGCACGTTCGCCGTCCAGCTCGCAAAGGCGTTCGGTGGGGACGTGACCGCGGTCTGCAGCACGAGAAACGTCGAGCAGGCATGGGAGCTCGGCGCCGACCGCGTCGTCGACTACACGACGGACGACTTCACGAAGCTCGACGTCCGCCACGACCTGATGGTCGACATCGCGGGAAGCCGCTCGTTCCTCGCCTGCAGGCGGGCGCTGACGCCGGACGCGCGGTTCGTCGTCGTCGGGGGGAAGCTGTCCTACCGCGGGCTCGGCCCGCTTCCGCACATCGCCGGCACGCTGCTGAAGTCGCGTCTGCGCAGCCAGAAGACGACCTTCTTCGTGGCGAAGATCACGACGGAGCAGCTCTCGCTCGTCGGCGACCTGATCGCAGCCGGGAAGGCTCGGACGGTCGTCGAGCGCGTGTATCGGCTGAGCGAGGCGCCCGAGGCGCTCGCGCATCTCGGCGAAGGGCACGCGCGCGGGAAGCTCGTGATCGGCGTCTAGGGCGCGGAGCGCAGTCCCGCCTCCGCTCAGCGCTCGACGCGCTGGACCTCCCCGACGTCGGGCGTGTCGCCCGTCACCCAGCCCTTCACGATCTCGAACAGGACGACCGGCTGCGGTCGGTCGAGCTCGAGGAAGGACGCTGCGTGGACGTCGACCCCGATCAGCACGAGCCGCGGATCGTCCGGCGTGCCGTGGCGCGGATCTCCCTCGTCGGGAAACCACATGCTCCAGTCGCGGGCGTAGAGCTCGTGGATCCTCTCGCGGTCGCGCGACAGGGTGGCGATGCCCGAGACCGAGACCCACTCGCGCGTCCTGTCCTTGTAGTAGGCGAGGTTGACGTGCGGGTCGGCCGCGATGTCACGCGTCTTGCCCGATCCCTCCGCGGCGACGAACCAGAGGTCGGCGCCCGCCGCGCGCTTCTGGGTAGCCATGGCCCGTGACTCGAGATGGCCGTCCGGCCTTCGCGTCGTCATCATCGCCACCTCGATCTCGTCGACCATCTCGTAGAGCTGCTCGAGCTCGGGCTTCACGCTTCGCTCCTTCGTCTCGTCGGTACGGCTGACGTTGCCATTCGCGGGGTCTTACCCGGCTCCGAGTGGTCCAACCCCCGCACTGCCCGCGCTCGCCGAGCGGAGGCCGCCATCCGCGCCGACACACGGCGCGGGTCTAGGATCTTCCGGGCCGGTTGGACGCGATTCGCAGACGACCCGTGACGATGGAGACCGCAGCCTTCCTGACACGCGATCGCGAGCCCATCGTCGCGGCGGCCGCGTCTGCGATCGTGCGAGCGCACATCCGCCACTACGAGTCGGCCGGGCCGGAGGAGCTCGAGCGTCGCCTGGAGGAACTCTTCGACCACGTCCTCGAAGCCGTGACGACGCACGACCTCGGGTCGATGATCCGTCATGCCGAGGTCGTGGCCGAGGAGCGCTTCAACGGCGGGTACGACCTGTCGGAAGTGCAGACGGCGTTCAACGCGCTCGAGGAGTCGGTCTGGTCCCACGCGCTCGCCGAGCTCGAGCCGTCGCAGCTCGCCGAGACGCTCGGCCTCGTGTCGACCGTCCTCGGGGCGGGGAAGGATGCGCTCGCGCGTCGCTACGTCTCGCTCGCTGCAGGAACCCACGCTCCGTCGCTCGACCTGCGCACGCTGTTCGCCGGCAGCGGCGGTGCCTGAGCCGTCCGCGCCGGGGCCGCCGCCGAGGAGCTCCTCGGCCGCGTGAGGACTTCGTAAGCACGTTCCCTCCCGCTCGCGCGGCCGGGTAGCATCGCGCGCGATGCCGACCTCGCTCGTCACCGGCGGCGCCGGCTTCCTCGGCTCCCATCTCTGCGAGACGCTTCTCGCGAGGGACCACCGCGTCATCTGTCTCGACAACCTCGAGACCGGTTCGCTCGCGAACATCGCCCATCTCCGCGGCGACGAGTTCACGTTCCTGCACCACGACGTGAGCGAGCCCATCTCGATCGACGAGCCGCTCGATTTCGTGTACCACCTCGCCGCTCTCGCGAGCCCGATCGACTACATGCGGCTGCCGCTCCATTCACTGAAGACTGGCTCGTACGGCACCCATCACGCGCTCGGCGTCGCCAAGTGGAAGCGGGCACGCTTTCTGCTCGCGTCGACCAGCGAGGTGTACGGCGACCCCGAGCTCCACCCGCAACAGGAGACCTACTGGGGGAACGTGAACCCGATCGGCCCGCGCGGGGTGTACGACGAGGCGAAGCGCTATGCCGAGGCGCTGACGATGGCGTATCACCGCCAGCAGGGGGTCGATACCGCGATCGTCCGGATCTTCAACACGTACGGGCCGCGGATGAGACCGAACGACGGCCGCGCGATTCCGAATTTCCTGAGCCAGGCGCTCGCCGAGAAGCCGCTCACGGTGTACGGCGACGGCTCGCAGACGCGGAGCTTCTGCTACGTCGACGACCTGATCCGCGGCCTCGTCCTGCTCGCCGAGTCGGGCGAGCACCTGCCCGTCAACATCGGCAACCCCGGCGAGTACACGATCCTCCAGCTGGCGGAGGCCGTCCTCGCCGCTACCGGATCGACGAGCAAGATCGTGTTCGAAGCCCTGCCGGTCGACGACCCGCAGGTGCGGCAGCCCGACATCACGCGCGCGCGTCAGCTTCTCGGGTGGGAGCCCGAGGTCGCGCTCGACGAGGGCCTTCGCCGCACGCTTGCGTCGCTCGGGAGGGACGCTGCGCGTGCCTAGAGCGACCGCGGCGCTCGCCGCGATCGCCGTCGCCATCGCGGTCGTCCTCGCGCCGAGCGCAGCCGCATCGACGTCGCTGAAGGTCGGAATCTTCGACGACGGCGTCGTCCTCTACGGCGAACCCGACCTCGTCTTCCCGCAGCTCGCCAAGACCTCGACGCAGATGCTCAGAGTCAACCTCTGGTGGTCGGGACCGGGGATCACCGTTGCGACGCGCAAGCCGAAGCGGCCGGGTGACCCGAGCGACAGCGCCTACAACTGGGACACGTACGACCGCACGGTCAGGTTCTCGATCGTCAACGGCATCCAGCCGATCTTCTCGATCATCGGGACGCCGCCCTGGGCGAACTCCGCGAAGGGCTGGAACGTCGCGCCCACGAACGCGCGCGACCTGCGCCTCTTCGCGGCGGCCGCCCAGAAGCGCTACAGCGGGACGTTCGTCAACGCGGACGGCATCACGCTGCCCCGCGTGAGCATGTGGATGGCGTGGAACGAGCCGAACAACCCGGTGTTCCTCAAGCCGCAGTACCGACGCACGGGGAAGACGTGGGCGATCCAGTCGGGGCGCGACTACGCGAAGATCTGCAATGCCGTCGTCCAGGGCGTCAAGTCCGTGCAGCGGTCGTCGAAGGTCGCCTGTGGGGCGACGGGGCCGCGCGGGAACAACAACCCGAACTCGAGCCGCCCGTCCGTCTCGCCGCTTCCCTTCCTCCGCGCGATGAAGTCGGGCGGCGCCAAGGGCTTCGACGCGTACGCGCACCATCCGTACTACGGCTCGCCGGCCGAGACCCCGTCGACGCCGCCGCCACCGGGCAGGCGAGGGCAGCCGCCGACGGCGGTGACGCTCGGCAACATCAACGTCCTGATCAAGGAGATCGACCGGCTCTACGGCAGGCGGACGCGCGTCTGGGTGACGGAGTACGGCTACCAGACGAACCCTCCCGACAGGTTCTACGGCGTGACGTACTCGAAGCAGGCGAAGTACCTCACGCAGGCCGTCTCGATCGCGCGCGCGAACCCGCGGATCGACGTCTTCCTCTGGTTCCTGCTCCGCGACGAGCAGCGCCTCGGCGGCTGGCAGTCGGGCCTGACGACGTTCGAAGGCAAGCGCAAGCCGAGCTTCAACGCGTTCCGTCGAGCGGCGCTCGGCTGAGGGCCCGGCCCCTAGACTGACGGCGTGGCGAAGGGCTACGCGGAAGGACCCGCGGCCGAGGAGGCCGAACGGCGGCGCGAGGAGCTCGCGTCCGGCGACGTGGCCGCGGCGCCGACGACCCGCGTCGCGATCGAGGGCTGCACACCGGACGAGCCCGAGCGGCACTTCCTCGGCTGGGAGGGCGAGCTCGACGCCGATGCGCTGTTCACCTCGGGAGCGGCGTGGGGCATCCGCCGCGTCCGGCGCTCGGTCTGACAGCGCTCGTCACGGCGTCGCGGTCGGCCCCTGTCGGTCTCAGAGACGAACCGTTGTCAAGCGGTCCATTGGGGACATGGATGGAGCCGACGGTCGGACGCGGACGGCGAGTCGTCGTCGCAGCAGCGATGCGGCCCGCCGGCGTGTGGATGGATCCGCACGAAATCGGCACGCGTTCCCCTTGACAGAAACCGGTCTCTGAGGCTGCACTGCGTCCTGCCCTCACCCCTCGCGCTACCCTGCGTGCGGTGAGCACGAAGAAGGTCGAGCACCTCGAAGGCGTGATCATCCGCTTCGCGGGTGACTCGGGCGACGGGATGCAGCTCACCGGTGACCGCTTCACGAGCGAGACGGCGGCCCTCGGCAACGACCTCGCGACCTTCCCCGACTTCCCGGCCGAGATCCGCGCCCCGGCGGGGTCGCTCCCAGGTGTCTCGGGCTTCCAGGTCCACTTCGCCGACCACGACATCCTGACCGCCGGCGACAGGCCCGACGTCCTCGTCGCGATGAACCCCGCTGCCCTCAAGACCAACCTCCGCGACGTCCCCAAGGGCGGGACGATCATCGTCAACACCGACGCCTTCAACGACCGCACGCTGCAGAAGGCGGGCTACGCGGACAACCCGCTCGAGGACGGCTCGCTCGCGGACTACCACGTGCACGAGGTCGCGCTGACCTCGATGACGGTCGGCGCGCTCAAGGGAATCGACGGCGTCACGCCGCGCGAGGCGGAGCGCTCGAAGAACTTCTTCGCGCTCGGGCTCATGTCCTGGCTCTACCACCGCCCGACCGAGGGGACGATCGGCTTCATCTCCTCGAAGTTCGCGAAGCGGCCGGAGATCGTCGAGGCCAACACCCGCGCCTTCCGCGCGGGCTGGAACTACGGCGAGACCTCCGAGGACTTCGCCGTCTCGTACGAGGTCGCGCCCGCGCCGCTCGCACCGGGCACGTACCGGCAGATCACCGGCAACACGGCGCTCTCGTACGGCCTCATCGCCGCGTCCAAGCTCTCCGGCCTCCCCCTGTTCCTCGGTGCCTATCCCATCACGCCGGCCTCCTCGATCCTCGAGGAGCTCGCCGGCCGGAAGGAGTTCGGCGTCGTCACGTTCCAGGCCGAGGACGAGATCGCCGCCGTGGGCGCCGCCGTCGGCGCGTCGTTCGGGGGCGCGCTCGGCGTCACGGCCTCCGCAGGCCCCGGCGTCGTGCTCAAGGCAGAGACCGTCGGGCTCGCGATCGCGCTCGAGCTCCCCCTCGTGATTCTCGACATCCAGCGCGCCGGACCCTCGACCGGGATGCCGACGAAGCCCGAGCAGGCCGACCTCCTGATGGTGCTCTTCGGGCGCAACGGCGAGAGCCCGGTGCCGGTGGTCGCGGCGTCCACGCCGTCGCAGTGCTTCGACGCCGCGATCGAGGCCGCGCGCATCGCGCTCAAGTACCGGACGCCCGTCTACCTGCTCTCCGACGCGTACCTCGCGAACGGCTCCGAGCCGTGGCTGATCCCGGACGTGAGCGGGCTTCCCGACATCTCGACGACCTTCGCCGAGGCGAACGGCGACCACCCGTTCGAGCCCTACCGCCGCGACCCGGCGACGCTCGCGCGGCCCTGGGCGATTCCGGGCACGAAGGGCCTCGAGCACCGGATCGGCGGGCTCGAGAAGGCGGACGTGACGGGTGCGATCTCGTACGACCCCGACAACCACGACCAGATGGTCCGCCTCCGGGCACAGAAGGTCGCCGGCATCGCGGCGGACATCCCCGAGCTCCAGGTCGACGATCCCGACGGGGACGCGGAGCTGCTCGTCATCGGCTGGGGCTCGACGTACGGCCCGATCGTCGCCGGCGTGCGTCGCATCCGCAAGCAGGGCGTCAAGGTGGCGCACGCGCATCTCCATCACCTGAACCCACTCCCCCGGAACACCGGGGACGTGCTCCGCAGGTACCGCAAGGTTCTCGTCCCGGAGATGAACCTCGGCCAGCTCGCGATGCTGCTGCGCGCGGAGTTCCTCGTCGACGTCGTGTCGTACTCGAGGGTGCGCGGCCGGCCGCTCGGCGCACGCGAGCTCGAGGAGGCGATCGCTGCGATGGTGACGTCATGAGCCCCGGCAACGGCCTCGTGCAGCTGACGGCGAAGGACTTCAAGTCCGACCAGGAGGTGCGCTGGTGCCCGGGCTGCGGTGACTACGCGATCCTCGCTGGCGTCCAGTCCTTTCTCCCCGAGCTGGGTGTTCCGCGCGAGAACCTCGTGTTCATCTCGGGGATCGGGTGCGCGGCGCGCTTCCCGTACTACGTCCAGACGTTCGGCATGCACTCGATCCACGGCCGCGCGCCAGCGATCGCGACCGGCCTCGCCACGTCGCGCTCCGATCTCTCCGTCTGGGTGGTCACCGGCGACGGCGACGCGCTCTCGATCGGCGGCAACCACCTGATCCACGCGCTGCGACGGAACGTCGACATCACGATCCTGCTCTTCAACAACCGGATCTACGGGCTCACGAAGGGGCAGTACTCCCCGACCTCCGAGCTCGGCAAGGTGACGAAGTCGACCCCGTACGGCTCGGTCGACCAGCCGTTCAATCCGCTGTCGGTCGCAATCGGCGCCGAGGCGACCTTCGTGGCGCGAGCGATCGACACGGACAAGCAGGGGACGGCCGAGGTGCTCCGGGCGGCCGCGCAGCACCGCGGGGCCGCCTTCGTCGAGATCCTCCAGAACTGCAACATCTACAACGACGGCGCGTTCGACGTCGTTCGTGACGAGAAAGAGAACCGCCTCTACCTGCGGGCCGGCGAGGAGGTGCGTTGGGGTGAGAAGGGCGTGCGGATGCGCTCGGACGGCACGCTGGAGATCGTCGACGCGTCGGCCGGCGGCCTGCTCCGCCACGATCCGCTTCGCGACGACCCCGGGCTCGCGTTCGCGCTCGCGCGCCTGACCTGGGAGAGCGCCGGCGGCGTGCCGCTCGGCGTCTTCCGCTCGGTCAGCCGCCCCGTCTACGAGGATCTCGTGGACGACCAGGTCCGCGCTGCGGTCGAGCAGCGCGGCGAAGGCGACCTCGCGGCGCTCTTGCAGGGCGCCGACACCTGGACGATCGGCTGACGCCCGCTAGCGGCGATCGAGAAGCGTCTGGAGCTCCACGAGGGCGGATGCAACGCGCCGGGCCTCGTCGTGCGACAGGTCGCCGAGCGCCCTCGCCGCGAGGCGCTCGAGCCGCTGGCGTCGGCGCCGCACGTCGGCCTTGCCCTCGGCGGAGGCGGCGACGATCACGCCGCGCCCGTCGCCGGGGTCGGGACGCCGCTGCGCGAGCCCGTGAGCCTCGAGCACGTCGACGGTTCTCGACGCGGTCGCGTCGGTCGTCCCGAGCGACTCCGCCAGCGTGCCGAGTCGCATGCTTCCCCTGTCGACCAGGGTAGAGAGGACGACCGCCTGGAAGGTCGACAGCTCCCCGGGCTCCGGGTCGCTGGCAGCGCGCCGCTGGCGGACGAGCGTCTCCACCAGTCCCTCGACCGCGTCGGCCACGAGCTTCGCCTCGGGACGCCTGTGTCGAGTCGCCACGAGCTTCCTCGTCACGCGCGCCCGGGCTCGACGGCGACGCCCGCGCGCCCGCGTCTGCGTCGCGGGGGTGTCACGAACACGGCGATCACGGCGGCGAACCCGGCGGCGACGGCCGCGAGCGCGAAGGCCGTCACGTAGGCGCCCTCGGTCGGCACGCTCGTCCCGTCGAGGGTGGTCGCGGTGAGGATCGCGGCGCCGACCTGCGCGCCGACGACCGCGCCGATCGTGCGCATGACCGTGTTGATCCCGGTTGCGATCCCCGTCTCCGTCGGCTCGACCGCCTCGGTGATGAGCGCTGCCATTGCCGCGAACGCGAACCCGACGCCGACGCTCAAGCCCGACATCGCGACGACGATCTGCCACGGCTCGTCGTGCAGCACGGCCAGACCGGTCGCCGACAGCGCGACGAGCGCCATTCCGAGCGCGAGCGGCCACTTGGAGCCGAATCGGCGCCCGAGGAGCCCCGCGGCCGGTCCCGCGAAGAGCATCAGCATCGACCCGGGCAGCAGGTAGAGACCGGTCGTCGTCGCGGTCGCCGCGAACCCGTAGCCGAGCCGCTCGGCGATCTCCGGCGGCAGTCCGCCCGGCGCCTCGACGAACCGCGGCACGAGCACGAACGAGCCGAACATCGCGAAGCCCGAGATCAGCGCCGCGACGTTCGTCAGCAGCACCGGCCGTTCGGCGAGCACGCGGATGTCGATCAGCGGATCGTCGACGTGGAGCTCGAGCACGACCCACCCGACGGCGCCGAGCGCAGAGAGGGCGAACAGGCCGAGCACGGCAGGCGAGGTCCAGCCCCAGCTGCCGCCCTCGGAGAGCGCGAGCAGCAGCGCCACGAGCACGAGAGACATGAGGATCGCCCCGGGAACGTCGATGCGGGAGGTCGACCGGACGGGCGACTCGGGCACGAAGCGGTGCACGAGCACGAGCGCGACCGCCACACCGATCGCCCCGACCACGAAGAGCCAGCGCCAGCTGGCGTTGTCGATGATCACGCCCGAGAGGACGAGCCCGAACCCGCCGCCGATCCCGAACACGGCGGAGAGGAGGCCGATCCCGATCTTCATCCGCTCCGGCGGGAACTCGTCGCGGATGATCCCGAAGCTGAGCGGGAAGATCGCGCCGGCCGAGCCCGAGACGACGCGGAACAGGATCAGCGTCCAGATGTCGGGCGCGGCCGCACACCCTATGCAGCCGACGAGGAAGATCGCGAGTGACAGGACCAGCAGCCGTTCCTTCCCGAACCGGTCGCCGAGCTTCCCGAGGATCGGCGTCAGCACCGCCGCCGACAGCAGGAAGCCGGTCAGCACCCACGTGACCCACGTGGTCGACGCATCGAGCTCGCGCTGGAGCGCCGGCAGAGCCGGCACGACCATCGTCTGCTGGAGCGCGTACGCGGCCGCGGCGAGCGTGAGGATGCCGAGGGTGAGACCGTAGTGCTGGCGGGGCTCGCTCAAATCGTTACGCAGCGTAACGATCCGCCGCGCGTCACTCGTTCGGGGTACGGCCGACCCTCGTGGGGCGGCAGGATCAGTACTTAGCGCGTACCCGCCACGGGGGAATCAACGCATGCGAGCGGTCGGCGGTGGCGCCACCATGAGAGTGATTCGACATGCGGTCGCTTCCGCGTGGCGTCGGCTCCGAGGGCGGCCGCAGGAGGAGGGGGCCTCCCATGAAACGCTTTCTAGGTCTAGCAGGCCTCGGCGTGCTCATCGCCGCTCTTGGCGTATTCGCTGCTGTCGCAATGGCTGGGGACGGCGACCAGACCCAAACCCACAAGGTGTGGGTTTGTAAGTACGTCGGCAAGCCCGGCGTGGACGAGCGACTCAAGGACGGAAAGAACCCGATTCAAGTGGACGGCAACGCCACTGTGGGGACCTGGTTCAAGGACGGCCAAGACAACTCGTTCGTGCTGGCTGTCGTGACGGACGAGAACACCGGGCAGGGCGAGAAGTACATCGGCGAACAGCAGTGCCCGACACCGCCCGGGCCCACGAAGGGCGCCCTGATCGTCAAGAAGGTCGTGATCAACGACGACGGCGGCACCAAGACCGCGAGCGACTTCTCGTTCACGGTCGGTGAAACGTCGTACGCATTCGACGGCGACGGGTCCAACGAGCTGATCCTCGCCCCCGGTCAGTACACCGTGGGGGAGGTAGCGGCTTACGGATACCACTCGAAGGGTGGCGGCACGGTCGAGGTGAAAGCGGGCGAGACGACGACCGTCACGATCACCAACAACGACATGAAGGCCGAGAAGGGCAAGCTGATCGTCAAGAAGGTCGTCGTGAACGACAACGGCGGCACCAAGACCGCGAGCGACTTCTCGTTCACGGTCAATGGTCAGGCCTATCCGTTCGAGAGCGACGGATCCAACCAGCTGGCGCTCGCGCCAGGTGACTACACCATCGGCGAGGTCTCGGCCGCTGGATACGTGGCATCGATCGACGACAGCACGGTGACGATCGAATCGAAGAAGATCACGACCGTCACGATCACGAACGACGACGTCAAGAGCGAGGAGCCCACTGACGTCTGCCCCAACATCGCGGGCGACCAGGAGGAGATCCCCGCAGGGATGGTCAAGGACGCGCAGGGCAATTGCGTGACGCCTCCACCGTACGAGGTGAAGGGCGACGCGTCCGTGTCGTGCATCCTGCCCGATGGGTACTACCGCGTCAGCGGCACGGTCGACGGTCACGCGGCCGACAAGGTCGATCCGGCGACGATCCTCGGTACCACCAAGGGCACCACGGAGGTGACGGTCACCAAGGGCGACACGTCTCTGAAGACCACGGTGAGCACGAACGGCGACTGCGGCAACGCGCCGACGCCGCCCGCAGTGACACCGCCGGTCGTGACGACGCCGACCACACCGACGACACCGACGACGCCGACCACACCGACGGCTCCGCTGACGCCGCCGACGACGAAGCCGGTCGCCAAGAAGCCGGCCGTGAAGAAGCCGGCTGCCAAGCCCGCCCCGGCCGCGCCGAAGAAGGCCGTGGCCGGTGCGTTCGCCAAGGAACCGCCGAAGCTGGCGTACACCCCGTGATCGCGGCCGCGGTCACGGCGACGGCGCTTGCGCTGACTGCCCCCGCCGCCCCACCGGCGGCGGGGGCGCCGTTCGCGACGATCTCGATCCCGGCGATCGGGCTCCACGCGCTCGTCCGGGAGGGCGTCTCACAACGCGTGCTCGACCGCGGCCCCGGGCACTACCCGGGGTCAGGGGTCCCCGGCGCACGCCGCGCGGTCGCGATCGCGGGGCACCGGGTCACGCACAATCGACCCTTCCTGCGGATCAACGAGCTCAAGCGGGGTCAGCGGATCGTCTTGACGCGGCGGTCGCAGCGGTTCGTCTACCGCGTGTCGGCGATGCGCGTCGTCGAGCCGACAGACGTGTGGCCGATTCGGATGCGCCCCACCGTGCAGCGGCTCGTCCTCACCGCTTGCCACCCACCCCACAGCGCGCGGCAGCGCCTGGTCGTCTTCGCGAAGCTCGTGGACGCCAAGTCGGCCTAGAACCGACTCGAGAAAGCGGCATCGCACGTCCGGGATGCCGCGGCGGCGGCGGGGTCACGTCCGTGCGATGCCGCTCGACACGGTATCGCAGCGGCACGGCTAGGCCTCGGCCTGCGCGGGACCGAGCCGCTCGCCGAAGAGCTCCCGCGCCGCCCAGGCGATCGCGGCCAGGCCCGCGACGCCGGCGACCCCGAAGGCGAGCGGCGTCCCGCCCTCCTCGGCGAGCCACCCCGCGACGAGGCCTCCCACGGGCGCGAGACCCGCGAACGCGAACAGGTAGAGGCTCATCACCCGCCCGCGGAGGTGCGGCGGAGAGCTGAGCTGAACGAGCGCGTTCGCGCTCGCGGTGAAGAGCGAGAAGCAGACGCCGAGCCCGACGAGGAGGACGAGCGCCGTCGTCACGCCGTGCACGAGCGCGAGCCCGAGCATCGCGAGGCTGAAGCCGACGGCGCCGCCGACGAACGCGCGCGGACTCGCCTCTCGCAGGCTCGCGGTCGCGAGCGCGCCGACGAGCGCACCGAGACCGAATGCGGCCGACAGGATCCCGAACGTCCCCGCGCCGACGTCGAGCGTCTGCGACGCGAGCAGCGGCACGAGGACGTGGAAGTTGAAGCCGACGGTGCTGACGACGGTCACGACGACCAGCACGACGCGGGCGATCGGTGCGCGCAGGGCCCAGGCGACCCCCTCGCGGATGCCCGCCACGACCTTGGTCTCCGGACGCTTCTCGACCTCGTAGAACTCGTCCTCGCGCATCAGCCGCAGCGCGACGAGAACCGAGAGGAAGCTCACGGCGTTGACGACGAAGCAGACGCCGGTCCCCACCGCCGCGATCAGGAGGCCCGCGAGTGCGGGGCCGATCACGCGAGAGGCGTTGAAGAGCCCGGAGTTGAGCGCGACCGCGTTCTGCAGCTCGTCGTGGCCGACCATCTGGAAGGTCAGCGTCTGGCGCCCGGGCGCGTCGAACACCAGCACGAGGCCGCCGAGCGCCGCAAGCGCGTACACGACCGGGAGCGTGGCGACACCGGCCAGGGTGACCGCGGCGAGGGCGACGGACACGAGCATCGCGGCTCCCTGCGTCGCGACGAGGAGCCGCCGGGTGTCGAAGCGGTCGACGACGACCCCTGCGACGAGGCCGAGAACGAGGAACGGGACGAAGCGGCAGAACGCGAGCGCGCCGACCGCGAGCGGCGAGCCCGAGAGCTCGATCACGAGCCAGGCGAGCGCGATGTTCTGCATCCACGTCCCGGCCACCGACACGATCTGGCCCGTGAAGAAGAGCCGGTAGTTGCGGTGGCGGCGCAGCGAGCGGAACGTCCGTCGCCGTAGCGCGATCGAGAGCATCCTCACGGGCGCGGCTCCAGGAGCGCATCGAGGGCCGGCAGCGCCCGCTCGATCAGCGCACGATCCTCCTCGGGGAGGCGATCGAGCCGGTCCGCCAGCCACGTGGTGCGTCTCGCTCGAATGCGCCGCAGGATCGCGCGGCCTTCGGGTGTGAGCTCGAGACCGACACGACGCCGGTCCTTCGTCGAGCGCACGCGCTGGAGGAGGCCGGCCGTCTCCAGGCGGTCGACGTGACCGGAGAGTGACGGCGGCGAGATGCCCTCGGTGTCGGCGAGCTCGCGCAGCGAGAGCCCCGGCCGAGACGCGACCTGCGCGAGAAGCGCCGCCTGGTGCGCGGTGACCCCGAAGCTCTCGGTGTCCCGGCGCAGGTTGCGCGCGAGCCGCAGGATCACCGGCCGGAGCGCGACCGCGATGTCGAGGGGAGAACCAGTAGCCTCACGAATCATTCGTGAGGCTAATGATACCTGTAGGCAGTCCCCCTCTCTACTTCGCTTCCGCCTCGAGCTTGTAGCCGACGCCGTAGCGCGTCTGGAGGAACGTGTGACGCGGGGCCCGGGCGTCGATCTTCTCGCGCAGCTTGCGGACGAAGACGTCGACGGTGCGGTCGCGATGCGACGCGCGGCGGCCCCACACGCGCTGCAGCAGCTCGTCTCGCGTGAGGACGCGGCCTTCCTCGAGCGCGAGTGCGTAGACGAGCCGGAACTCCGTCGGCGTGAGCCCGGCGCTCGTCCCGTCGACGTACGCCTGGACGTTCCTCGGGTCGAGCCGGAGCTCCTCGATCACGATCTCCTCCCCGCGCCGGGGATCCTGCGCGCGTGTGCCTCGGCGCGCGGCCGCGCCGACTCTCGCGACGAGCTCCTTCATCGAGAACGGCTTGACGAGGTAGTCGTCGGCGCCGATCTCGAGGGCGTGGACGCGGTCGTGCTCGGTGCCCCTCGCCGAGACCACGACGATCGGCGTGCCGATCCCCTCGCCGCGGGCCTGCTCGATGACCTTCCAGCCGTCGACACCCGGGAGCATGAGGTCGAGGACGCAGACGTCCGGCCGCTCGTAGCGCAGCCGTGCGAGACCGGTCTCGCCGTTCGCGACGCCGACGGCGTCGAAGCCGGCCGCGTGGAGATGGCGCGACATCCCCTGCGCGATCACGTCGTCGTCCTCGATGATCAGGACTCTCGTCATACGGTCACTCGCATCGTGGGGACGTGTCGTCGCCCGTGGGGGCGACGACAGGTGAACGGATGGTATCCGGGTGGTGAACGCGGCCACCGCGGTCGGCCTCGGCGGCCTGGCCGCCTGCCGTCGGCGTCACGACCACGACGAGGAGCGCCACGTGCACCCGGTGCAAGCCGCGCGTCAGGCGGTCTGTTAGAACGCCGAGAGGATGGACAGCGACGCCGCCCGGGGCCGGGTGCTCCTCGAGGAGAGCCGCGAGTCGGTGGTCGTGCTCGACGCCGAGGACCGCGTCGTCGCCGCGAGCAGGCGCGCGCGCGAGTCGATCCCGGGACTCGCCGAGGGCGAGAAGCTGCCGGACGGAGTGCTCTCGGGCGAGGTGGGGATCGTGCCGCTCGTCGTCCCGTACGACGTCGACGGGAGGCGCGAACGGCTCGTCTACCTGACGAGCGGGGGCGACCTGGCCGCGTACGAGGAGCTGCGCTCGGGCTTCACCGCCGCCGTCTCGCACGAATTGCGGACGCCGCTCGCGCGGCTCCTCTCCCTGCTCGAGACGGCGACGCTCCCGGGTGAGGACGTGCCGGACCTCGTCGACAGGGCCCGGGCCGAGGTCGAGCAGATCCGCGAGCTGATCGACGAGGTGCTCTTCCTGAGCGAGCTCGAGTCGGGGACACGGGTCGTCTCTCTCGGCGCGGTGCCGGTGCGGCCGGAGCTCGATGCGGTCGCCGCGGAGCTCGCGGAGCGCGCCGGCCGGGCGGGGGTCGCGCTCGTCGTCGAAGGCGACCCGGAGCTCGAGCTTGCGATCCGGCCGAGGATGATTCGCGTCGTCGCCCAGAACCTCGCCGAGAACGCGATCCGCTATGCGGGACCGGGTGCCACGTTCACGCTCGCGATCGAACGCCATGGTGACACGATCGTCCTGCGCGGCAGCGACGACGGCGTGGGGGTCGAGGAGGCCCAGCTGACGCGGCTCTTCGAGCGGTTCTTCCGTGCCGATCGCGCGCGAGCGTCGCGCGGCACAGGCCTCGGCCTCGCAATCGTGAAACACGTCGTGACCCAGGCCGGCGGCACGATCGAGGCGCTCGGCGGCCTCGGCGCCGGAGTCGAGATTCGCGCGACATTCCCTGCCGCGTAGCGCCGCGTTCACCGGTTCCTCACCGGACGTTCACCCGACGGCGGCCCACGCTCCCGTACGGCGGCCGGACACTGGCTCCTGATGACGCAGACGACGACCGCGTCGCCCGTGCCCACCGGAATCGACCTGTCCACGATCAGCCGGCCGGCGAGTCGGCTCGACACCGACCCACGCGGCCGGGAAGTGGTCTTCGGCGTCGACGGCCTCTCCGTCTCCTACGGCGGCGCCCTCGCACTCGACGGCGTGTCGCTCGAGATCCGGAAGAACTTCGTCACGGCGTTCATCGGCCCCTCGGGGTGCGGCAAGTCCACGTTCATCCGGTGCTTCAACCGCATGAACGACCTCATCCCCGGGGCCGTGGTCGACGGCCGCGTCCTCTACCACGGCCGGGACCTCTACGGCTCGAACGTCGACCCGGTCGAGGTTCGGCGGCGCATCGGCATGGTCTTCCAGAAGCCGAACCCGTTCCCGAAGTCGATCTACGACAACATCGCCTTTGGCCCCCGCGTGCTGAAGCTGACGAAGGAGCTCGACGAACGGGTCGAGCGCACGCTGCGCCACGCGGCGCTCTGGGACGAGGTGAAGGACCGTCTCTCCGAGAACGCCCTGGGCCTCTCGGGGGGCCAGCAGCAGCGGCTCTGCATCGCGCGTGCCCTCGCGGTCGAGCCGGACGTGATCCTGATGGACGAGCCGGCGTCGGCCCTCGACCCGATCTCGACGTCGCGCATCGAGGACCTGATCCACGAGCTCAAGCGCGAGTACACGATCGTGATCGTCACGCACAACATGCAGCAGGCCGCGCGGGTCGCCGACATGACGGCGTTCTTCAGCGTCGAGTTGCATGAGGACGGTTCCGGCCGCCACGGCACGCTCGTCGAGTACGACCGCACGACGAAGATCTTCACCAACCCGTCCGACCGCCGGACGGAGGACTACGTCACCGGCCGGTTCGGGTAGTGGCGCACTGATGGCACGGCTCGAGTACCAGGCGAGCCTCGATTCACTCGAGTCCGACCTCCAGGAGCAGGGAGAGGTCGTCCTTCGTGCCGTGCGTGGTGCGATGGACGCGCTCGAGACGCAGGACGTGGGGCTCTGCGACGAGGTGATCGCCTTCGACGACGAGATCGACGAGCGCTACCACCGCATCGAGCGGTCGATCGGCGAGCTGCTCGCGCAGCAGGCGCCCGTGGCGAGCGACCTGCGTCTCGTGCTCGCGGTGCTGCACAGCTCGATCCATCTCGAGCGGATCGGCGACCAGAGCGTCACGATCGCCAAGCTGACGAAGCTGTCCGCCGCCCTCGAGCAGCACACGGAGCTCGTCGAGGGGCTCTGCGAGATGGGGGCTCGCGGGGTCGAGATGGTCAGGCGGTCGCTGGCCGCCTTCGCCGGCCGTGATGTCGCGGGCGCGCGTGAGCTCGTCGACCTGGACGAGCTCATCGACCGGACGAACCGCGCGGTCGTCGACAAGGTCCTCGCCATGTCCGCCACACCGGAGATGCAGGAGTGGGGCATGCGGATGATCGTCGTCGCCCGCTGCATCGAGCGGATCGGCGACAACGCGGTCGACATCGGCGAGCAGACGGAGTACCTCGTCACCGGCGAGTTCCACGAGTTCTCCGACGCGTCGCACTAGGGGAGCCGGGCCTGCCGTGCTCACCAGACCGTCACCCGATCGCAACCGTGGAGCGCCCCACGCCGCTGCCGGCCGCCGCGACGCTTCCGCCGTCGACCGAATGTCACACACCCAAAGGGAGAAGAAGCTCATGAAGAAGGCACTCGCACTGACGCTCGCGCTCGCGAGCGTCGTCGCGATCGCCGTCGTCGGCGGCCGGGCAGAGGCCGCCCCGGCGCGCGCGACCGGCACGCTCGTGGGGACCGGCTCGACGTTCGTGTTCCCGCTGGTCTCGAAGTGGATCCCCGAGGTCGCCAAGGCCTACGGGACGGACATCACGTACTCGCCGACCGGCTCGGGCGCAGGAATCGCCGGGGTCACGGCCCGCACCGTCGACTTCGGCGCCTCCGACGCGCCGCTGTCCGCCCAGCAGCTCGCCGACTGCAAGGGCTGCGTCGTGATCCCGTGGGCGCTCGCCGCGGTCTCGATCCCCTACAACCTGCCGGGGCTGAACGGCCGGGTGCACCTCAACGGGCAGACGCTCGCGAACATCTACCTGGGCTCGATCACGAGCTGGAACGACCCCGCGATCAAGAAGCTGAACCCGAAGCTCGACCTGCCCGACACGAAGATCACGCCGGTCTACCGCTCCGACTCGTCGGGCACGACGTTCGCCTACACGGCCTACCTGTCGGCGGTCAGCCAGCAGTTCTCGAGGCGCGTCGGGACCAACACGAGCGTCAACTTCCCGACGGGCGTCGGCGCGCGGGGCAGCTCCGGCGTCGCCGGCGTCGTGAAGAACACCCCCGGTGCCCTCACCTACGTGGACGCCGCCTACTCGATCCAGAACAAGCTGCAGTTCGCCACGATCCAGAACCGGGCCGGGCGCTTCACGACCCCGGGCATCCGTGGGATCACACAGGCCGTCTCGCAGCTCCCGAAGAACGTCACGTCGCTGTCGCAGCTCAAGATCGTCGACCCGCCGAAGGCTGCCGGCCCGCTGGCGTACCCGATCTCGACCTTTACGTACGTGATCCTGCCGACGAACTCGGCGAAGGCGGCCGAGCTCCGGAAGTTCGTCTACTGGACGGTCACGCAGGGACAGAAGTTCGGCTTGCCCCTCTTCTTCGTCCCGCTGCCGACGTCGGTCAAGGCGTTCGCGTACCGCGAGCTCGCCAAGGTGAAGGGCGCGGCGTAGCACCGTGACGTCCGTCGGGTACGACCCCGCGGCGCCGGGCAGTGGCCTCGAGCGCCGCGGGATCCGGCTCGGCGACGTCCTCTTCCAGGGCGTCGCGGTCGCCGCCTCGGTCGCGGCGACCGCGCTGCTCGGGCTGATCGCCTACCAGGTCGTCTCCGACGCCTGGCCGGCGATCCAGGAGTTCGGCCTCGCGTTCGTCTGGACCGAGGCGTGGGACCCGGTGAAGGACTCCTACGGCGCCCTGACGTTCGTCTACGGGACGGTCGTCACCTCGTTCATCGCGCTGCTGCTCGCGACGCCGCTCTCGATCGCGATCGCGCTCTTCCTCACCGAGATCGCCCCGCGCCGCGTCGCGGCCCCGATCGCGACGATGGTGGAGCTGCTCGCGGCCATCCCGAGCGTCGTGCTCGGGCTCTGGGGCATCCTCGTCTTCGGCCCCTGGGTGCGCGACACGCTCGAGCCGTGGCTGCAGGGCTTCCTCGGGTGGATCCCGCTCTTCTCGGGCGAGCCGTCGCAGGCCGGGATGCTGCCTGCGGCACTCGTCCTCACGATCATGATCATCCCGATCACCTCGGCCATCTGCCGGGAGCTGTTCGCGCGCACCCCGCACGACCTGATGGACGGAGCGATGGCCCTCGGCTCGACGCGCTGGGAGGCGATCAGAGGCGTGATGTTCGCCTACGCCGCGCCGGGAATCGCCGCAGCCGTGCTGCTCGGGCTCGGACGCGCGTTCGGCGAGGCGATCGCGGTCAACCAGGTGATCGGCGGCGCCAACTCGATCGACATCTCGCTGTTCGCGCCCGCGGACTCACTCGGCTCGCGGATCGCGGCGCAGTACCAGGGTGCGACGTCCCAGCTCCAGGCGAGCTCGATCCTCTACCTCGGCGCGATCCTGATGGTCATCTCGCTCGTCACGAACGTCGTCGCGCAGGCGATCGTGACGCGGTTCGAGCGGTCGCGGAGGGCGTACTGATGACGACGATGGGCGACGACGACCGCTACGACATCACCGTGCGCTCGGCCGGGCTCCGCCGCCGCCGGATCACCGAGAAGTCGTTCGCCGGGCTGGCCGTGGCGAGCGCCGTGATCGCCGTCGGGATCCTCGGGCTCGTGCTCGGCACCGTGGTCCACAAGGGGCTGAGCCAGCTGAGCCTCGACTTCTTCACGAAGGCGCGGCCGCTCTTCGGCCAGTCGGGAGGCATCGCCGACGCGCTGGTCGGCAGCGTGCTGATCGTCGGGATGGCGATGCTGATGGCGATCCCGGTCAGCATCCTCGTCGCGATCTTCATGTCGGAGTACGCCGGGCCCCGGCTCTCCGTCGCGCTACGGGTCGTTCTCGACGTGCTGAACGGCGTGCCGGCGATCGTGGTCGGCATCTTCGTCTTCGGGCTGCTCGTGGTCGGTCGCGGGCAGAGCGCGATCTTCGGCGCCTTCTCGCTGGCCGTCCTGATGCTGCCGATGGTCGCCCGCGCGACGCAGGAGGTGCTCGAGATCGTCCCGCGCAGCCTGCGGGAGGCGAGCCTCGCGCTCGGCGTCACGCGCTGGCGCACGACGCTCAGCGTCGTCCTGCCGACCGCGATCGGTGGGATCCTCACCGGTGTGGTGATCGCCGTGGCGCGCGTTGCGGGCGAGACCGCGCCGCTCCTTTTCACCTCGTCGATCGCCGCGAACGCGATCTCGACGGACGTGACGCACGCGCTGCCGACGCTGCCCGTGACCATCTTCGTGTTCTCGGAATCGCCCGACCCCGGCGAGCAGGCCGCGGGGTGGGCGGCTGCGCTCGTCCTGATCGCGTTCGTCCTCGTGCTCAACGTCGTCGCCAAGGTGGTCGCGGGCCGCACGCAGCGGCGCCTCGGACGCTGACGCGACCTCAGGCCGGGACGGCCGTCGGCTCGGTCGGCGGCGGAGCGAGCCGCCGCCGTTCCCACCGCCGCGCGAGGAACGCGGAGGTCGCGATGACCACGGCGAGGACGAACACGACGACGTCGCCCTCGGGGAGCCGGGTGACGTACTCCATCACCGCACCGACGAGTGCCGCAGCGGGGATCGTGAGGATCCAGGCGACGAGGATGTTCCCCGCGACGCCCCACCGCACGGCGTGGAACCCGCGGACCGCCCCGGCGCCGAGCACCGAGCCCGAGATGGTGTGGGTCGTCGAGACCGGGTAGCCGAGGTGCGCGGTCGCCCAGAGGATCGAGGCACACGCCGTCTGTGCCGCAAAGCCCTGCGGCGGGTCGATCTTCGCGATGCGCTGACCGAGCGTCTTGATGATCCGCCAGCCGCCTGCGTAGGTGCCGGCCCCCATCGCGAACGCCGCGCTGGCGATCACCCACGTCGGCGGCCGCTCGAAGTCCGGGCTCAGGTGTCCCGAGGCGACGAGCGCGAGCGCGATGATGCCCATGGTCTTCTGGGCGTCGTTCGTCCCGTGGGTGAACGCCACGAAGGCGCCCGAGACGAGCTGCGCGCGACGGAAGCCGCGGTTGACCTTCGTCGGCGGACGGCGCGCGATGAACCACGTGATGAGGAGGATGAGGACGAATGCGATCCCGATGCCCAGGAACGGCGCGAGGAGCGACGGGATCAGGACCTTGTCCTTGATCCCGCCCCACTGGACGACGTCCGCCCCCTCTGCGGCCATCGCCGAGCCGATCATCCCGCCGATCAGCGCGTGGCTCGAGCTCGACGGGAGGCCGACGAACCACGTGATCAGGTTCCACGTGATCGCGCCGACGAGACCCGCGAGCACGATGTCCAGGGTGATCGCCTCCTGGTCGACGATCCCCTTCGCGATCGTCGCGGCGACCTCGATCGAGACGAAGGCGCCTGCGAAGTTCAGGATCGAGGCGCTCGCGACGGCGACCCGGGGGCTCAACGCCCGCGTCGAGACGCTCGTGGCGATGGAGTTCGCAGTGTCGTGAAAGCCGTTCGTGAAGTCGAAGAAGAGCGCGACCGCGACGACGGCCCAGAGCGTCGCCTCCACCGGGTCAGGCGTTCTTCATGACGATGTTCGCGATCGTGTTCGCGGCCGTCTCGCAGCTGTCGAGTGCGCCCTCGAGCCGGTCGTAGACGTCCTTCCAGCGGATCACCATCAGCGGGTCGATCCGGTCGTCGCGGAAGAGCGAGGCGAGCCCGTCGCGGAGGACGCGATCGCCCTCGTCCTCGAGGCGCTTGAGCTCGACGAGCGCCTCCTGGACGCCGACGAAGCTCTTCAGGTTGTCGCAGGCGATCGAGAGCTGCTCGGCGGCGGCCACGATCAGTCCCGTCTGCTGGACGGCGTGCTTCGTCGGGAGCTCGATGCCGTAGAGCCCGAGGAGGTCGGACGCCTCCTCCAGCTCGTCGACCACGTCGTCGATCTCGATCGCAAGCATGTAGATGTCGTCGCGGTCGAACGGGGTGAGGTACTGCGTGTTGAGGAGCTGGATCAGCTCCCGGGTGATCGCGTCGCCCTCCGTCTCCTCCGCCTTCACCTGCTCCTGGGTGATCCCCGAGTTCGGATGCTCGCGGAACCTCCGCTCGACGAGGCGGGCGACCTGGAGCGCGTTCTCGCCTGCGCGGGCGAAGAGCACGAAGAACTCGCTCGTCCTCGGCGTGAGGGACAGGCGCACGGGCGCGCACGTTAACGGAAACCCCAGAGGCGGACCGGGACCTCCGAACCGCCGGCCGTCCCGGATACGTTTCGACGTATGAAGGAGGCGCTCGAGCGCGAGGTCAAGCTCAGCCCGGGGGACGGGTTCGTCCTGCCGGAGCTCGGCGGAGAGCTGCAGCCCACGCGCCGTTTCACGTCGACGTACCACGACACCGCCGATCTGGCCCTTGCCCGGCACGGCGTGACGCTCCGTCACCGCGTCGAGGGCGGTGCGGGAGTGTGGCAGCTGAAGCTTCCCCGCGGCGCCGCGCGCGCCGAGCTCGAGCAGGCCGGCCCGCCCGCGCGGCCGCCGCTCGAGCTCTCGGCGCTGCTCGTCGCGTTCCTCCGCGGCCGCGACCTCGAGCCCGTGGTGCGGCTCCGGACGAGGCGCGAGACCGTCCTCGTCGACGGCGCCGAGGTCGTCGACGACTTCGTCTCGGTCGTCGTCGGGCAGCGTGTCACGAGCCGGTTCCGCGAGCTCGAGGTCGAGCTCGTCGGCGGCGACGAGCGGACGCTTCAGCGCCTGGCGAAGGAGCTTCGCCGGGCCGGGGCGACGACGACCGGCGAGCTGCGGCCGAAGCTGTACCGGGCGCTGGGTCTACCGGCTCCTGTCGAGGCGGCGCAGATCCCGGCGGGAACGCCGCCCGTGCTCGCGCTCGGCCTCGCGATGGCCGAGCAGGCGCGACGGCTGCTCCTCCACGACCCGGGTGTCCGTCTCGGCTCGGATGCCGAGGAGCTCCACCAGCTCAGGGTGGCGACGCGCCGCCTGCGCGCGTTTCTCCGCGCCGGTCGGCCACTCCTCGAGCCCTCGTGGTCGGAGCCGCTGCGGGACGAGCTCCGCTGGCTCGGCGCCGCGCTCGGCCCTGCGCGCGATCTCGACGTCCTCATCGCACGCATCGAGGACGACGTCGCCGGTGTCGGCGGAGAAGAGGCCTTCGCCGGGCTGCTCGGAGCGCTGCAGGCGGAGCGCGCAGAGGCACGAGGCGTGGTCGTGGAGGCGCTCTCCAGCGACCGCTACCTCGCGCTGCTCGACCGCCTCGAGCACGTCGCCGAGCCGGAGGCGAGCGGCTCGCGGCGCACGTTGCGCAACGTCTGGAGCGCCGAGTGGAAGCGCACGCGCAAGGCATTCGCACGACTCGACGAGGCCTCGCCCGACGACGAGCTCCACGCCGGCCGGATCCGGGTCAAGCGCGCCCGCTACGCCGCCGAGCTCGCCGCGCACGAGCTCGGAAAGCCGAGCCGTCCGTTCATCCGAGCCGCGAAGGAGCTCCAGGACGTCCTCGGCGAGCACCAGGACGCCGTGGTCGCCGAGAACCGCATCCGGGCGTGGGGCGGCAAGGACGTCGAGAGCGGAGCGCCTGCGCGCCTCGTCGAGGCCGAACGGGAGCGCAGGGCCTCGGCACGCGCACGGTGGCCCGAGGCCTGGGACGCACTCCGACGCGCCGCGAAACAGCTGCGGTGACCGTCGTCCGCGCCGCGGGCGGCATCCCCGTCCGCACCACGTCGGGCGCCACGGAGGTGCTCGTCGTCCATCGGCCGCACTACGACGACTGGACGTTCCCGAAGGGCAAGTGCGAGCCGGGCGAGAGCGACGAGGCGTGCGCGCTCCGCGAGGTCGCGGAGGAGAC
>DATBIQ010000021.1:0-19210 GCA_036556865.1 Gaiella sp. | reverse complement strand
CGACTTGAACTCCGGGTGGAACTGACTCGCGACGAACCACGGGTGGTCGGGCAGCTCGACGATCTCGACGAGCCGGCCCTGCTGGAACGTCCCCGAGACGACCAGCCCGTGCTCGACGAGCTGGTCGCGGTACAGGTTGTTGACCTCGTACCGGTGGCGGTGCCGTTCGTGGATGACCGCCTCGTCGTAGATGTCTCGCGCGCGGGTCCCCTCGCTCAGCTCGACGGCCTGCGCGCCGAGGCGCATCGTCCCGCCGAGCTCCTCGATCTCCTTCTGCTCGGGCAAGAGGTCGATGACCGGGTACGGCGTCTCCGGGTCCATCTCCGTCGAGTTGGCCCCCTCGAGGCCGGCGACGTGGCGCGCGAACTCGGAGACGGCGACGTGCATCCCGAGACAGATCCCGAGGTACGGGATCTCGCGCTCCCGCGCGACACGGCAGGCGAGAATCTTCCCCTCCCAGCCGCGCGAGCCGAAGCCGCCCGGCACAAGAACCCCGTCGACCTGCTCGAGCTCGGCGACCGCCTCCTGGTAGGACATGTCCTCGGCGTCCACCCAGCGGACGTGGACGTGTGCCCCGGCCGCGACACCGGCGTGCTTGAGCGCCTCGTGGACGGAGAGATACGCGTCCCGCAGCTTGACGTACTTCCCGACGAGCGCGATCTCGACCTCCTCGGTCTGCTCCGAGATCCGGTCGGTGAGCTCCTTCCACTCGGCCAGGTCTGCGGGCGGTGTCTCGAGGCCGAGGCGCTCGCACACGAACTGGTCGAGCCCTTCCCTCATCAGGTGCTCGGGGACGAGGTACACGTCGGGCACGTCGGGCGACGAGAAGACGGCGCGCGGATCGACGTCTGCGAAGAGGGCGATCTTCTCGCGGATGTCGGCCGAGAGGAGCTCGCCCGAGCGGCAGACGATCGCGTCGGGGTGGATGCCGATGCGGCGAAGCTCGTTGACCGAGTGCTGCGTCGGCTTCGTCTTCAGCTCGCCCGCGGCCTCGATGAACGGGACGAGCGTCACGTGGAGGTAGAGGACGTTCTCGGGCCCGACCTCGCGCCGGAACTGCCGGATCGCCTCGAGGAACGGCAGGGACTCGATGTCGCCGACCGTGCCGCCGATCTCGGAGATCACGACGTCCGCCGGGTCGGCCTTCGCGGCCCGCCGGATGCGCGCCTTGATCTCGTTCGTGATGTGCGGGATCACCTGGACGGTTGCGCCGAGGAACTCGCCCTTGCGCTCCTTGCGCAGCACGGTGTCCCAGATGGCGCCCGCCGAATGGCTCGCGTTCCGGGAGAGGTTCTCGTCGACGAACCGCTCGTAGTGCCCGAGGTCGAGGTCGGTCTCGGCGCCGTCCTCGGTGACGAACACCTCCCCGTGTTGGAACGGGCTCATCGTGCCCGGGTCGACATTGAGATACGGGTCGAACTTCTGGGCCTGCACGCGCAGGCCGCGCGCCTTGAGGAGCCGTCCGAGCGACGCGGCGACGATTCCCTTTCCGAGGGCCGACACGACCCCGCCCGTGACGAAGACGTAGCGGGGCGTCGACCCGTCGCTCACGGATACCGCCCCAACGCGTCGAGCTCCCGAACACCGGGTGTCGACTCGACGAGAGCCCCCAGCGATCGGCGCTCACCGAGGAGGGTGACGGCAGCGAGCGCTCCGATCGCGCTCGCCCTCCGAAGGCCCGTCAGCCGCCCCACGGACTCCAAACCTACCATGGCGCCGAGCGCGTTCGACCCCGCATCCCCGAGCATCGTCATCTCGCGGAGATCGTAGGGAGCGAGCAGGACGCCGAGCACCACGGCCTTCCGCGGCCGCCCGCCGAGCACGAGCGCGCCAGCGAGAGTGGCCTTGAGCGCGCGCCCCGGTCGCGTGTCGAGCTGGTTGACGAGGTTCGCGCAGAGCGCCACGAGCACGGCGCCCGACACGGACCGTGTTCGCCACAGCCCCCAGAGCGGGATGCCGACGAGCTTGAGCGTGCCGGTCGTCGCGACGGCCCGGAGATGGGCGCGAAAGCCACGCTCGGGGCCACTCCAGAGGTCGTCGGCCAGCCCGAGTGCCGCCACCGGCGCCACCGCGGGCGCGACGACGCCGACGACCGCGCCGACGAGCGGCAGCCGCAGACCGCGGAAGTTCCTGGCGTCCGGCGCAATCGTCGCGAGCGCCAGGTCGCGGAGCTGCCTGCCGCGGTGGACGAACCCGCGGAGGTCGCCGCCGGTCGCGCGATGCACGAGGTCGAGCTCGACCTCCTCGACCCCGAGGCCGGCGCGGAGAGCGTCGATCGTCATCCGCGTCTCGACGCCGAAACCCGCCGCCACCGGGAAGAGCTCGGCCCGCGCCCGCCCCGAGAGCGCCCGCTGGCCGGACAGCGGCTCGGCGACACGACGCCCCGTCCGGAGCTCGATGAGCGCCCCCGCCGCCCCCTTCGCAAGCCCGAGCCCGCCGCCCACCCGTCGTGCGAAGCGAGCGACCGCCACGTCGGCACCCGCCTCGACGAGCGGCCGGAGGTCTCCGACGAGGTCGGCGTCGCAGAGCAGGAGCGGCCCGGGGCCGCACGTCCGCTCGGCCAGCGTCAGCGCCTGCCCCTTCCCGCGCCGGGGCAGCCGGACGACGCGGGCCCCTGCTCCCGCGGCCGCGGAGGCCGTCGCATCGCGCGAGCCGTCGTCGGCGACGACGATCTCGGCGTCGGGGAACGCGTCGCGCAGCGCCGCCACCGTCCGCCCGATCCGCGTCGCCTCGTCGCGGGCGGCGACGAGCACCGTCAGGCGGGGCGTGCTCACCCCGTGGTCGCGACGGGCGGCGGCGGCGGGTCGGGCAGGATGCCGTCCGCAGCCTCCGCGCCCGTGCCGTAGCTCCCCGGCCTCGCTCCGGCGAGCAGGAAGACGAGCGCGACCTGGCCGGCCGCTGCGTCGACGCTGTCGACGGTGGAGAGCCCGCGGCGGTGGAAGACCGACAGCGCGCTCGTCTTCGGGTCGCTCTTCTCGACGCCGACGGTCGGCACGGGAGCCGCGGCGAGGCCGCTGTAGAGCCCTGCGAGCAGCGCCGCCGTGTCGCCCTGCTGCGGCGCCCCGGGCCGCGCGACGACGACCGCGTCGAGCGCCGGGTTGACCGAGCCCGACTGCTCTTCGACGAGGACGCGCGTGAGCGCGTCGAAGACGGGGTTCGGCCCGGCCGCGACGAGCTCCCGCGCGAGTGACCGGCCCAGGCGCTCGCGGTTGTCGGGCCCCGCGAGCGCGCGTGTGTCGAGCTCGGTGCGGAGCGCCGAGTCCGTCGCCTCGCGGTCGAGCGGCACCCGGAGCGCCCGGATCATCGTGACGCGCCCGCCGGCGTCCGCGACCGAGCGGCGCACCGCGCCTGCGAGGCCCTGGTCGACCGAGCCGACGAACACGATCCCGACCCTCCTGCCGGAGAGCATCCCCCCGACGAGCCCCGGGTACGTGGTTCTCGCGAACGCGTCGAGCTCCCCGCTGCGCAGATCGGCGCCCTCGGCCCGGGCGACCGCGCTGTCGCGCTCCGCGCGCAGGGCGTCGATCTGCGCCTGGAGGTTCTCCCGCTCGGCGTCCGACACGAACCCCTTCCCCGAGAGCCCCACTCCGAGGAAGATCCCGAGCACGAGCGCGACGAACACCGCGGCGAGCGACGCGACGTGGTAGCGCAGGTCGAACACGGCCGTCAGTCTGGCAGAGCCGTATCCGGCGCTAGAGGCCGAGCCCGTTCGCGATCGCGCGCGTCGTCGACTGGATGACGTTGCGGAGCGTCGGCGAGGCGAGGACGGCGCCGACGATGGCGGCAGCGCCCGCGAGGGCGAAGACGGCGAGCGGCCAGATCCCGACGCGACGGCTGACGAGACGCGAGACGCCCTTCGCGTCGACGAGCGACTCGCCCACCTTCAGCCGCGTGACGAATGTCGAGGCCATACCGGCCCGGTCCCGCTCGAGGAACTCGACGAGGTTGAAGTGCGTGCCGACGGCGACGATGAGCGCGGCGCCCTTCTCGTAGGCGAGCTGGAGGGCGAGGTCCTCGCTGATCCCGGGCGCGGACACGGTGTGATGCGCGAGCCCGAGACCACGCAGACGCTCCGCTCCGGGCGCGTTGCCGCCCGGGTACGCGTGGACGACGAGCTCGGGGCCCGCACGGAGGGCGGCGTCCGAGACGGAGTCGAAGTCGCCGACGATCAGGTCGGCCGAGAGCCCGACCTCGCGGAGCGCATCGGCGCCGCCGTCGATTGCGATCAGGACCGGGCGGAAGTCTCGGACGTAGGGGCGCACCATGCGCAGGTCGGACTTGTAGCCCGGGCCCCGGGCGACGACCAGGGCGTGGCGGTCGCGGATCCGCGTGCGGAGCGCGGGAAGCTCGATGCCGGCGGCGAGCGTCCCTGCCTCCTCCTGCAGGTGCCGCAGCGTGTTCTCGGCGAACGCCCCCAGAGCCTCGGCGATGCGGCTCTCCTGCTCGGCGAGCGCCTCCTGGAGCGAGGCAGCGTCGAGGACCGTGCCCTCGGCGACGAGCGTCCCGTTGCGCCAGACGCTCCCGCCGTCGAGGCGCACGAGCTCGCCGTCTGTCAGCAGCTCGAAGAGCGGCGCCCCTGGAGCGTCGACGAGGCGGATCCCGGCCCGCACGAGCTCGAGCGGGCCCGGGTTCGGGAAGCGCCCGGTCGTCGAGCGGGCGACGTTGACGACCGCCCGGATCCCCGACTCGGCGAGCTCCTCGGCCGAGACGCGGTCGAGGTCGGCGTGGTCGACGATCGCCACGTCCTCGGGCCCGAGGCGCTTGACGAGATCCTTCGTGCGGCGCCCGAGCCGCGCGCGGCCCGTGATCTCCGTGGACACGCTCATCGGCGCCCTTCGGCCGTGACGGCACTGACGAACTCCTCGCCGCCGAGCATCCGCTCGAGCTCGTCTCGCCGCTCGGCGTCGTCCAGGACTGCGATCCGCGTGTGCGTCGGGTCGCCCGGCACCTTCTCGACCCGCAGGTGCTGGTCGGCGGCCGTCGCGATCTGCGGGAGGTGCGTGATCGTGATGACCTGGGCGCGTCCGGCCAGGCGTCGGAGGACCGCGGCGACGCGGTGCGCCGTGACGCCGCCGACGCCCGCGTCGATCTCGTCGAGGACGACGGTCTCCCCGCCGGCGACGGCCGCGATCGCGAGGGCGACGCGGGAGAGCTCGCCCCCCGACGCCGTCTCCGCGACGGGCGCGAGCGGCAGGCCGGCGTTCGGACGCACGAGAAAGACGACCTCGTCGACACCGGTCGGGCCGGGGTCGCGCTCCCGCAGCTCGACGTGGAACTCGCCCTCCCCCATGCCGAGCTCCGCGAGCTCGGCCGCGACGGCGCCCGCGAACCGCTCGGCCGCTTCGCGGCGGGCAGTGGCGAGCGCCGCGGACGCGTCGTCGTAGCGCACCTGCGCGGCGGCGAGCTGTTCCCGCGCGCGCGGGAGCGGGTCCCCGTCGGCACCGACCTGCTCGAGCTCCCCGACGGCCGAGTCGCGGCGCTCGAGGAGCTCGTCGAACGTCGCGGCTCGGTGGCGGCGCTTCACGTCCGCGATCCGGTCGAGGCGCTCCTCCACCTCGGCGGCGCGCTCGGGGCTCGTCTCGAGCGCGTCGGCGAACCGGCGCACGTCGGCGGCCACCTCCGTCAGCCGGACGACGACGTCGCGGAGCTCGCCTGCGGCCGCCTCGAGCTCGGGCGCGAGGCGCTCCAGCGGTGCCAGCGCCCGCTCTGCCGAGGCCGCGAGCGAGCGTGCGCCGTCGCCGTCCTCCGGCTCGATCGCGGCCACTGCCGTCAGCGCGCCTTCGACCAGCTCGGCAAGGTGCCGCGACCGTTCGCGCTCCGCTCGCAGGTCGTCTTCCTCCCCCGGCTCGAGGCCGTCGGTGTCCTCGACGAGCGCCCGGAGCTCCGCCAAGCGCACGGCGTCGGCATCGGCGCCCTCCTCGAGCTCCTCGACGCGCCGCGCAGCCGCCCCGAGCGCTCGCCACGCGTCGCGCGCCTCCACCCGGCGCGCTCGCTGGTCGGAGCCGACGAACGTATCGAGCAGGTCGAGCTGGTGGCTCGGACGCGCAAGGCGGCGCTGCGCGAACTGCCCCGAGAGCGCGAGCAGCCGGTCGGTGGCCGCGACGAGGTCGTCCCGCGCCACGCTGCGCCCCCAGGCATACGCCCGCGAGCGCCCGTCGCGGCCGACGCGGCGGGCGACGACCAGACCCGGCTCGTCGTCCGGCCGCAGGTCGCGCAGGGGCTCGAGGCCGTCCTCATCGAAGAAGCCCTCGGGCACCTCGAGCTCCGCCTCCACGTACGCCTCCGACCCCGCCGTGCCCACGGAGGAGGACTCGCCCTTCGCGCCGAGCAGGAGGCCGATTGCCTGGGTGACGATCGTCTTCCCGGCGCCGGTCTCGCCGGTCAGCGCGACGAGCCCGGGGTCGAGTTCGAGCTCGACCTCGCGGATCAGGACGAGGTTCTCGATCCGCAGTCTGCGCAACACGTGAAGATCGTAGACCGGCGCCTCGGGACGCACACCTGGCCGTTGGGGCCGATACGGGTCTACGTCGAGAAGCCGGCGCGGTAGCGACTCACGAACGTCGCGTCGGGCAGCGTCCCGAGCAGCGTGTGTGCATCGCCGAGCCTCACCGTCACGCGGCCGCCGGGCGGGGCCTCACCCACGCGATGCCCGTCGACGAGGACGACGACGGCGACATCCGGCGTCCGGTTCCAGACGAGCACGTCCTTCCCGCGCGGGACCACGAGCGGCCGGGCGTGGAGCGAGTGCGGCGCGACGAACGTCGTCGCCATCGCGTCGATCCCCCACATGAGGACCGGGCCGCCGTTCGAGAGGTTGTACGCCGTCGAGCCAGACGGCGTCGAGCAGATGATGCCGTCGCACGGGACGCTCCCGAGGTCCTCGCCCCCGACGGCCCATTCGAGCTCGACCATCCGTCCGAGCTCGCCGGAGGTGACGACGACGTCGTTGACGGCGACGTGCACCGCGTCGCCGTTCTCGAGCTCGATCGTCGGCAGACGGACGACCTCGAGCTCGCCGCGGAAGGCGCGCACGAGCCCCACCTCGAGCTCGTCGGGCAGCATCGAGCTGAGGAAGCCGACCCGACCGAAGTTGACGCCGATCACGGGAATGCCGGTGCCGAGGAACGTCCGGAGGGCGCGGAGCATCGTCCCGTCGCCGCCGAGCACGACGACGAGCTCCGCGTCGAACGGGTCGCCTTGCGGCTCGAGCCCGTGGCGCGCCGCCTCCTCCGGCCCGACGATCAGGTCGACGCCGGCGTCGCGCGCGACGGTCACCAGCCGGTCGACGCCGTCGCCGACCTGCCCGGGCCTGCCGTGCGTGACGAACGCGACGCGCGTCACGGGGCGCCTACCCGAGGGCGGCGTCGATCCAGCGCTCGAGCTCATCGGGGTCGGAGGGCGTCTCGCTCGCGATCAGGTGGACGACGAACTCCCGGTTCCCCTTCGGCCCCGGGTGGCCCGAGTCTACGACCCCTGCGACACGCGCACCCCACGAGCCGGCCGACGCGGAGAAGGCACGGAGGACGCGGCGGTGGACGTCGGGGTCGCGGACGACGCCCTTCGGCGCCTCCGCTCGGCCCGCCTCGAACTGCGGCTTGACGAGGACGAGCGCCTCCCACCGCGGCGCCGCGAGCGCGATCGCGGGAGGCAGCACGCGCGTCGCCGAGATGAACGAGACGTCGCACACGATCAGCTCCGGCGGGAAGGGCAACCCGTCGAGATGCCGCGCGTTGACGCGCTCGAGGACCGTGACGCGGCCGTCCGCCCGCAACCTCGGATGCAGCTGCCCGTGACCCACGTCGAGGGCGATCACCCGTGACGCGCCACGCTGCAGGAGGCAGTCCGTGAAGCCTCCGGTCGACGCCCCGATGTCGAGGCAGTCCCGTCCGGCGGGATCGACCGCGAGCGCCTCGAGAGCGTGCGCGAGCTTCTCGCCGCCGCGTGAGACGAACCGGGGCGGGCGCTCGACCTCGAGCTCCACGTCGTCCGCGACCTGCTGGCCCGGCTTCTCGTAGCCCGGCACGAGGCCTGCCATGACGAGCGCCTGCGCCTGCGCCCGGCTCTCCGCGAGCCCGCGCTCGACGAGCACGACGTCGAGCCGCCGCTTCGCCATGGCTACGCGGTTCGGACCGCCAGCTCGTCGACGAGCTCCGCGAGCACGGACGTCTCGGCGTCGATCCCGTTCAGCCGCTCGTGCGCGCTGCGCGCGGCGTGGGCGGCGACCTCGCGGGCCTGCCCGTCGCCCAGCTGCACCGCGTAGCCGTCGCCGTCGATCAGGTCGTCGACCGCCTGGAAGAGCAGCCCGAGCTCCTCCCCGAACGCACGCCATGGGCGCTGGCCCTGGGGGGACACGTCGGCCGCCCACAATCCGAGCCCGACGGCGGCCGCGAAGAGGCGACCGGTCTTGAGCCGGTGGAGCTCCTCGAGCGCGACGTCGGCCTGGGTGACGTCGAGGTACTGGCCGCCGATCATCCCGAGCGTCGCGTCGGCGAGCTCGCGCGCTGGCTCGGGCCGCTCCTGGCGCGACGCGAGCCGCAGCCCTTCCGCGAGCAGCGCGTCACCCGCGAGCAGCGCCACGCCCTCGCCGAACGCGACGTGGGTGCTCGGCCGGCCGCGCCGCTCGTCGTCGTCGTCCATCGCGGGCAGGTCGTCGTGCACGAGCGAGAACGTGTGCACGAGCTCGAGCGCGAGGGCGGGCGCCAGCGCGTCCTCGACGCGGCCGCCTGCCGCCTCCGCCGTGGCGAGGCAGATGACCGGTCGGATCCGCTTCCCGCCGCCGGCCAGCGCGTAGCGCATCGGCTCGGCGAGCGCCGCGAGCGACGGATGGAACGAGAGCTCGTCGAGGCCCTCCTCGACGAGCGCCCGGAGATCGTCAGGCGCCTGCATCGGCGGCCTGGCGGGCGCGCTGCACCTCCGCCTCGATCTCCTTCGCGAGCTCGGCGATCTCGGTCAGACCGTCGATCGCCTCGTCGACGTCGCCCCCGGCGTCCGCGCTCGCCTCGAGCGCGTCGACGCGGGTCTTCAGGCGCTCGAGGAGCTCCTCGGCGCGCTGCAGCGACTCGTCCGAGGTCGTCACGCGGCCCGCTCGCTGCGCAGCCGTCCGAGGATCCCGTTGACGAGCCGCGCCGCGTCCTCGGTCGCGTAGCGCTTGGCGAGGAGCACCGCTTCGTTGATCGCGACCTCCGCGGGCACCGTCTCCTCCTCGAGCTCGTAGGCCCCGATCCGCAGGATGTTCCGCTCGAGCGTACCCAGACGGTCGGCGGGCCAGCCCTCGGAGGCCCCGGTGACGCGCTCGTCGAGCGCCGGCGCCTGCGCCGCGACGGCCGTCGCGAGCCGCGCGGCGAACTCGTCCGGGTCGCCCTCGAAGAGCGACGCGAGCGGCTGGCCGGTGAGATCCCATTGGTAGAGGAGGAACAGCGCCTGCCTGCGCGCCTGCCTGCGCCCCAGCGGCGTGGCCGCCGGCCTCGTCGTCTCACCGCTCATGCCGGGCGGAGCGAGGGCAGGTGCTCCTCCATCTCGTCAAGGTAGCCGGTCGAGTACGAGCCCGACCGGAACCCGTCGGAGCGCAGCACGTCGAGCGCGAGCTCCCGCGTCGTAGGAATGCCCTCGACGACGAGCTCCTCGAGCGCGCGGATCCCGCGGGCGAGCGCGGCGGGACGGTCGTCGTCCGCGACGATCACCTTCGCGATGAGCGAGTCGTAGAACGGCGGGATCGCCCATCCGTCCTCGACCGCCGTGTCGACTCGCACCCCGGGCCCGAGCGGCGGCCGGAAGCGCGTCACCAGGCCCGGCGCGGGCGCGAACCCGCGCGCGGGATCCTCCGCGTTGATCCTGACCTCGATCGCATGTCCTCTCCGCGCCGCGCGGCCGGAGGCGGCGAGCCGCTCGCCGGCGGCGATCCGCACCTGCTCGCGGACGATGTCGACGCCGGTCAGGAGCTCGGTGACGGGATGCTCGACCTGGAGGCGGCAGTTGACCTCGATGAAGTACGGCTCGCCGTCGGGGCCGAGGAGGAACTCGAACGTGCCGGCGCCCTCGTAGCCGACGGCGCGACAGGCGCGCTCGACCGACGCCTCCATCGCCTCGCGCGTCTCCGGGCCGAGCGCAGCCGACGGCGACTCCTCGACGAGCTTCTGGTGGCGCCGCTGGATCGAGCACTCCCGCTCGCCGAGCGTCAAGACGTCCCCGTGCCGGTCGCAGAGCACCTGGATCTCGACGTGGCGAGCGGGCGCGACGACCTTCTCCAGGTAGAGCGACCCGTCCCCGAACGCGGCGTCTGCCTCGGCGGACGCGGCCGCAAAGGCCTCCGCGAGCCCCTCGGGGAAGTCGACCAGCCGCATGCCCTTCCCCCCGCCGCCCGCGGTGGCCTTGAGCAACACCGGAAACCCGATCTCGTCGGCGGCCCGGCGGATCTCCTCGAGCGGCGCCGCGCCGGCCGTGCCCGGCACGAGCGGCACTCCGGCGGTGCGCAGCTCCTCCTTGGCGGTCGCCTTGTCGCCGAGCCGTTCCAGCACCTCGGGCGACGGCCCGACGAAGACGAGGTCGTTCTCGGCGCACGCGCGCGCGAACGCCGGGTTCTCGGCGAGGAAGCCGTAGCCCGGGTGCACCGCCTCGCAGGCGGTCGTCTTCGCAGCGGCGACGACGCTCGGGATGCGCAGGTAGCTCTCCCCCGCCGGCGGCGGGCCGATGCACACGGCCTGGTCGGCGAAACGCACGTGCATCGCCTCGCTGTCGGCGGTCGAGTAGACGGCAACGGCCTCGATCCCGAGGTCGTGGAGCGCGCGGATCACGCGGACGGCGATCTCGCCACGGTTGGCGACGAGGACCCGCGTGAACATCGGCTAGACGACGGGCGGGCCGCCGACGGGCTCGAGCTCGAAGAGCAGCGTCCCGAACTCGACCGGCTGCCCGTTGTCGGCGTGGATCGACCGCACGCGCCCGTCGAGCTCCGCCTTGAGCTCGTTGAAGACCTTCATCGCCTCGAGCACGCAGAGCGTCTGCCCGACTCCGACGACGTCGCCGACCTCGACGAACGGCGGGGTTCCGGGCTGTGAGGCGCGGTAGAAGACACCCGGCATCGGCGACTCGACGCGCACCGTCTCCGCCGTGACGGTGATCTCGTCGACCGTCTGCTCAGCCACGGCCACACCGCCCGCGGCCGGGGTCGGGAGCGTGCCGGGCTCGTCCGCTCGCCTGACCGAGACCCGCATGCCCTCGTCCTCGATCTCGATCTCCCCGACGCCCGACTCCTGCACGATCCGGACGAGCTCTCGGATGCGCTCTCCCCGCAGCGCGTCGACGTCGCCGGCCAGCAGCGACGCCTCGCGCGAGTGTCGCTGGCGGATCGTCTGCAGGAGCGTCTGCGCCTCGTCGCCGAACATTGCGAGCAGGACGAGGTCCTCCTCCGACGAGGCGAGCCCCTCGGCCGCCTCGCGCACGTCCTCCGCGCTCGGCGGGTCGTCCTCGAGCGCCGGCGCGTCACCGCCGAGCAGCTCGACCGCGCGGCGGACGGACGGCTCGATCGGCGCGGGCGGCGTGCCGTACCCGCCCGTCACGAGCTGGCGGAACTCGTCCAGGACGGTGCGGTAGCGGTGCGCCGACAGGACGTTGAGAAACGCCTGCGAGCCGAGGATCTGCCCGATCGGGGCTGCGAGCGGCGGGCGACCCGACTCCTCGCGGATGCGGACGACCTCCGAAAGCGTGTCCAGCAGGCGATCACCCGCTGCGTGCGCGCGGAGCTGAGCGTCCAGCGCCGCTACGAGGCCGGCCGGCAGGTCGTACTCCGCGGCGCGCACGGCGATCCGCGGCGCGAGCGGCGCGAGCGGCTCGTCGCCGAGGTGCTCGTCGACCACGTCCGCGGCCTCCCAGAGACGCGCGACGTCGACGCCGGTGGGGCGGCCGAGCCCCTCGAGCGCCTCGACGAGCGACTCCCCGGCGATGCGGTGCAATGTCAGCGCAAGCGGGTAGACGGCAGTCGCCACCACATCGGCGCCCACGCGTGTCGCGACGAGCGCGTTGGCGAGCGCGGTGCCGCCGGCGGCCTGGATGTACAGCCCGACGGGAAGTCCGCTCGCTTCCCCCAGCCGCTCGACGAGCTCCTGCGTCACGTGCGGGAGGAGGCCGCCGGTCGGGTCGTTCAGCAGGACGCGTGATGCGCCGAGCTCGCCGAGCCTTCGCGCCCGCTCGACGAGAGCGTCGACCTCGCCCGGGCCTCCCGGGCTGTAGACGAGCCCGACGTGCAGCTCCTTGCCCGCGCCGACGATCGCCTGGCCCGCCTCGCGCAGATTCGAGACGTCGTTGAGCGGGTCGTGCAGGCGAAACACGTCGATCCCGTTGTCGGCCGCGCAGGCGACGAAGCGCCGCACGATGTCCTGCGACACCGGCTTCGAGCCGACCAGGAAGCGCCCGCGCAGCGCGAGCCCGAGCGGCGTCGTCGTGCGCGCGTCGATCGCCCGGATCCGCTCCCACGGGCTCTCGACGCCGCGACGCACCGACGCGTCGAAGACCCCGCCGCCCGAGACCTCGAGGCACGCGAACCCGGCACCGTCGAGGATCTCCGCGACCCGCAGCACCTCGCCGGTCGGGACGCGTCCCGCGAGCGGCTCCTGCGAGAGCAGGCGCACCGTGGTGTCGAAGAGCTGGGGCACGACGCCGCACCTTAGCGCGTGCTCCGCGCCGTCTCCCACGCCGCTGCACCGGGCACCGGCGCGGCGCGGCGCGGGACGGTACCGCCGGCCGTTCGGGACGATCGGCGCGAAGTGCCGGGTGGACGATCGGTTCGAGGCACCGGTGGGACGATCGGCCCGAAGCTGGCACGAAGCCGGCACGGACCCGACACGCCTTCGGCACTACCGTGGTCAACCCCGTGGGTGGGTGGGGGCTCGGGATGGGACCAGTAACGCGTAGCGAACGCCGCCGGCGCCGCCGCGTCCGAGCCTCGCTAGGCCCTCGAGATGTACCGCGACTCGCGCGGATCGACCTTGATGCGCTCGCCGACCTCCACGAACAGCGGCACTTGCACGACGGCGCCGGTCTCGAGCGTCGCCGGCTTCGTCACGTTCGAGACGGTGTCGCCACGAACGCCGGGCTCGGTCTGCGCGACGGCGAGCTCGACCGAGGCCGGCAGCTGGATCCCCGACGGCTTCCCGTTCACCTGGAGGATCTGGACGGTCGACGACGGGAGCATGTAGGCGAGCTCCGCCGCGATGTCCACGCGAGGGAGGGTGAACTGGTCGTACGTCTCCTCGTCCATGAAGTGCGCGTCACCGCCGTCGTCGTAGAGGAACTGGACGTTCTTCACCTCGGTGTGGACACGCGGGAACTTCTCGCCGGCGCGGAAGGTGTCGTCGACGACGGCGCCCGTCTCCAGGTTCTTGAGCTTCGTGCGGACGAATGCGCCGCCCTTCCCCGGCTTGACGTGCTGGAACTCGACTATGCGCCAGACCGAGCCGCGATGCTCGATGTGCATGCCGTTCCGGAACTGGTTCGTGTTGACGATGTCGGCCATGACGGCGGCCCAGACTAGCCGACGACCACCGGCTCCTTGGTGACCGTCGTCAGCCGTTCGCAGCCCTCGTCGGTGACGACGACCATGTCCTCGATCCGGACGCCGACGTCGCCGGCGAGGTAGATGCCGGGCTCGACGGTGACGACGTTGCCGACCTCGAGCACTGCGTCCGACTCGGGGCGCATGTTCGGCTCCTCGTGGACGTCGAGACCGACCCCGTGACCGAGCCCGTGCCCGTACTGCTCGCCCATGCCGGCCGCCTCGATCGCCACGCGCGACGCCGCGTCGACGTCGCGCCCGGCTGCTCCGGGGTGGATCGCTGCGAGCGCGTCGAGCTGCGCCTGGAGGCAGAGGTCGTAGATCTCCCGCAGACGTCCCTCCGGCTGGCCGGTGAAGAACGTGCGCGTGCAGTCGGACGCGTAGCCGTCGACGGAGCAGCCGGCGTCGACCACGACGAGCGTGCCCTCCGGGATCGGGACGTCGCGGAGCTTCGCGTGGGGTCGTGCGCCGTTCTCCCCGAACGCGACGATCGCGTCGAACGACGGGCCGTCGGCGCCGGCCTCGTGCCACGCCTGCTCGAGCCACCATGCGAGCTCGGCCTCCGTGCGGCCGACGAACGGCTGCTCCGCGAGCTCCTCGTAGACGCGGTCGGAGATCGCCCCCGCCCGCCGCATCGCGTCGAGCTCCGCCGGCTCCTTGACGGCCCGCAGCGCCTCGACGACGCCGGACGTCGAGACGATCGCGACGCCGCCTTCGCGCAGCGTCTCCGCCGAGGCGAGCGACAGGTGGGAGGCCTCGACGGCGATCCTGCGCCCCGACAGCAGCTCCGCGAGGGCCGGGACGACGGCACGGGGCGTGCGGTGGAACGTCACGCCCTCGATCTCCGACGCGGCCTCGGCGTAACGGAAGTCCGTGTACAGGGTCGCCTCGCCGCCGGGCTCGACGAGCACCGCGGCGTTCGAGCTCGCGAGGCCCGTCAGGTAGCGCACGTTGACGAGCCCGGTGACGAGCAGCGGGTCGTCGAGCTTCGACGCGAGGCGCTCGATCCGATTCATCCGTCCCTCCGTTTCGCGAGCGCCTCGAGCGCCCTCCGGTAGCCGTTGATTCCCTCGCCCGTGATGCGCTCGTCGGTCAGCCCCTCGAGCACGCTCAACCGGCGCCACTCCTCGCGTGCGTCGACGTCGGAGATGTGCACCTCCACGACCGGGCCGGAGAACGGCTCGAGCGCGTCGCGGAGCGCCCAGCTGTAGTGCGACCACGCGCCCGGATTGACGATCAGCGCATCCGCGTTGTCGAGCGCCGCGTGGAGGAACTCGACGTACTCCCCTTCGTGGTTCGTCTGCCGGCAGCGCACCTGCAGACCGAGCTCCCGCGCCCATGCGTACACCTGCGTCTCGAGGTCCTGGAGCGAGCCGTCCCCGTACGTCGCGCGGTCTCGCCGGCCGAGGAGGTCGAGGTTCACGCCGTTGAGGACGTCGATGCGCACGGGCCGATGCTAACGACGCTCTTCGATCAGCTCGTCGAGCGCACGGCGGACGTCCGCTTCGGGCATCTCGACGCCCCAGCGGGGACGTCCGGGCGCGTCGAGCAGGACGAGTCGAGGTGCGCCACGCTCCGCCTTCTTGTCTCGCGCGACGGCGGCCCAGGCGGCTTCGCGGTCGACGCGCGCGGGCTCCGGCGCCAGCACCTCCTGAACCGTCTGCGCCTCGTCCGAGAGGCCGGACAGTCGCAGGGCAGCGAGGAGCCCGAGCGCGACCGCGCGTCCGTGCGGCAGCGCGTATCCGGCCGCCGCCTCGAGCGCATGCGCGAACGTGTGGCCAAGGTTGAGCTGCGTTCGCGGCCCGCGGTCGTGGGGATCCTGGAGGCACACTGCCGCCTTGAACGCGGCGCACGTCCGCACCTGCTCGGGCTCGGGCCGCTCCCACACCGGTCGCCCGGCGAGCAGCCCTGTCTTGACCACCTCCGCCAGGCCGTTCCGGCGTTGGTCATCCGGGAGGGTGGCGAGGAGCGACGGGTCGCAGACGACGCGCGCGGGCCAGTGGAACGCGCCGACGGCGTTCTTCGCGCCCGGGAGGTCGATCGCGGTCTTGCCGCCGAGGCCGGCGTCGACCTGACCGACGAGCGTCGTGGGAACGGCCGTCCACGCCACCCCACGCATGTGCGTGGCCGCGGCGAACCCCGCGACGTCCGTGGTCGACCCGCCGCCCAGCGCGACGACCGCGCCGTCCCGGCCGATCGTGAGCGCGCGCCAGAGCCGCTCGAGCACCGCAACGGTCTTCGCCGCCTCGCCGACCGGGACCTCGTGCTGCGCGACGTCGCGCGCGCCGAGTGCGACCTGCGCGCGGATGCCGTGGATTCCGGCGACGTGCGCGTCCGCGACGAGCTCCACGGGGCCGTCGCCCGGGACGAGCGCGTCGAGCTCGTCGATCGCGCCCGTGCCGACGTGGACCCCCGCCGCGGCGAGCACCACCCCGTCCGCATCGGCCGCATGGGCGTCGGCGACCTCCTCGTAGAGCGGCTGCCGGTCGCGGTGGAGCGCGTGGAACTCGTCCTGCGCGCGGGCGAGCGGCCGCCCGGTTCCGGCGACGCGCTTCCAGGCGACCTCCGGGTCGACGTCGAGCAGCACCGTGAAGGCGCCCGCGGAGAGATCGCTCCGTGTCCGTTCCGAGAGGACGGCACCGCCGCCGAGAGCGACGACGACGGGCTCGCGACCGCGCAGCACGTCGCCTGCGACCTCCTCTTCGAGCGCCCGGAAGCCGGACTCGCCGCGCGTCGCGAACAGCTCCGCGACGGCGGTTCCGGCTCGCGCCTCGACCGCCCGGTCGAGATCGACGAACGGCCGCCCCAGCCGGGCTGCAACGGCCTCGCCGACCGTCGTCTTCCCCGAGCCCATGAACCCGGCGAGCGCGAGGTGGCGGCCGAGCGCGTTCAGCTGCCGCGCGCGTGCCACCGGTCGCCGATCCGGGCGAGGTACGCGTCGTGCGCGGCGACGACGTCGCTCATCGCGTCGCCACCGAGCTTGTCGAGCGCCGCCCGTGCGAGCTCGAACGCGACCGCCGCCTCGGCGACGACGGCGAGCGCCTCGACGGCCTGGACGTCGGAGCGCTCGACGAGCGCCTTCGCCGGCTCACCGGTCGCGAGGTCGACGGACTCGAGCGGGCGCATCAGCGTCGGGAGAGGCTTCATCGCCGCGCGGACGACGATCGGCTCGCCGTTGGAGACGCCCGCCTCGATCCCGCCCGCGTGGTTCGTGTGCCGCTCGAGCCCCGGATGGATCTCGTCGTGCGCTTCGGTCCCCCGGCGGCGCGCGAGCGCGAAGCCGTCCCCGAGCTCGACGCCCTTCACGGCCTGGATCCCCATCAGCGCGAACGCGAGCCGCGCGTCGAGCCGGTCGGTCTTCTCCGCGTACGAGCCGAATCCCGGAGGGACGCCCGTGGCGACGACCTCGACGATCCCGCCGAGTGTGTCCCTGTCCTTCCGTGCCGCGTCGGTCGCGTCGCGCATGCCGTCGTCGGAGGTCTGGCCGCCGATCTCGACCGGACGCCCGGCGACCTCGATCCCGAGCTCGCGGAGAAGTGCCTTCGCCACCGCGCCCGCGGCGACGTGGACCGCGGTGTGACGCGCGGATGCGCGTTCGAGGGCATTGCGGACGTCGTCGTGGCCGTACTTGAGGACGCCCGCAAGATCGGCATGGCCGGGTCGCGGCAGCGTGACGGCCTTCGTTCCCTTGCCCGTCGGCTCTCCTTTCGGTGGCCACGGGCTCATTCCCCACGTCCAGTTCGCATGGTCCCTGTTGCGGACGACGAGCGTGAGCGGCGTCCCGAGCGTCATCCCGTGCCGGAGGCCGGCGAGCACCTCCACCTCGTCGGACTCCAGCGTCTGGCGGGCGCTCCGTCCGTAGCCCTGCTGCCGACGCCGCAGATCGGCGTCGATCGCCTCCTTCTCGAGCCGGAGGCCGGAAGGCAGGCCCGTCACGATCGCCGCGAGCGCCGGCCCGTGCGACTCGCCTGCAGTCGTCAGCCCGAGCGCCATGGCGCGATCCTACGCAGCCGCTCGACGGGGGGCCTTTGGGCGCTCACGTTGCCCATGTCGACGATCGGCCTCAGAGACCGGTTCCTGTCAAGACGCAACCGTGCCGGGATCGAGGCAATCGATCCACAGGCTCAGCCGGCCGCTCGCAGCGCGGCGCGCATGGCGACGAAGGGCGCCGCCTGCCCGGTCCAGCGCTCGAACGACGCGGCACCCTGCGCGAGGAGCACGTCGAGCCCGTCGACGCAGGGATGGCACCCGGCGGCGATTGCGGCCGCGATCAAGGCGGTCGGGCGACCGTTCGCGCGGTACGCAAGGTCGACGACCTGCATGTCCGGCACCGGCCGGACGACGACCTCGTCGCGGACGGGCGTCGCGTTGACGAGGACGTCGTAGCCGTCCGGCGACGGAGGCCAGCCCGGGTCTCGGCGCCCCATGACGACGACGTCCGCGCCTGCCTCCCGGAGCGCGCCGGCGACGGCCTTCGAGGCCCCGCCGGTCCCGAGCACGAGCGCACGACGGCCTTCCGGCTCGATCTGCGAGGTGACGGCGAGACCGTCGGTCGACGCCCCGACCACGCGCCCTTCCTCGATCACGAGCGTGTTGACCGACCCGGCGCGCGACGCCACGTCGTCGAGCTCGTCGCAGAAGGCGATGACCGCTTCCTTGTGAGGAATCGTGACGTTGGCCCCGGCGAAGCCGCTGGCGACCAGCCCACGAACCGCGTCGCCGAGGAGCTCCGGCGGCGTCGGCAGCGGCACGTACGCCCAGTCGAGCCCGAGCGCGGCGAACCCTGCGTTCTGCATCTGCGGCGAGAGCGAGTGGGACGTCGGCCAGCCGAGCAGGCCGACCAGGGACGTCGTGCCGCGGATCTCGGTCATGCGACGACCGGCCGGTCACGGGATGACAGGTACGCGTCGAGCACCGGAACGAGTGCCGGCCCAACCTCGAGATCCGAAATGTCTGGGAACGGCACGAAGCGGAGCTCGAGCGATTCGCGGCTGATCTGCGGGTCGCCCGAAGCGACCGCGACGACGAACGCCAGCGTCAGCAGTCGGAAGACGTTGCCGTCGGGGTACGCGATGATCCGCGACGGGTCGGATAACACTCCGAACAGCTCGAGCGACAGGGTTTCGAGACCGGTTTCCTCGCGCACCTCACGCGCGACAGCCTCTCCGACCGTCTCGTCCTCGTCGAGCGCGCCGCCGGGCAGCCCCCAGGTCCCGAAGTCGGCTCGCCGTTCGAGCAGCAACGAACTGTCGCGTTCGATGAATGCCACGATTCCGACCCGCCGTGGATTGTTCGGCGAAGGCGCCTCGGGGTCCTGATAGAAGCTCGCCACGCGGCGGAGTATCGCCCGCGGCGGCCGCGAAGGTCGGACCGCCGCGGCCAACCGGTGAAGCGACGCTCCCGCCTGCAGCGACGCGCCGAAGCCGCCGCTTGGCTCGGCACTCAACCGTCCGCGCCCGGCTGTCGATAGCCAAGGCGATGGACGACGACAACATCGACCGCCGGCTTCTCGCCCGGTTCGAGGCGAGCGTCGCGCACGAGCGCGCGCGGCGAGAGCTGCTGCCACCGGAGTGGCTCAACGCGGTGCCTCCTCCGATCGAGCACCTCGAGGACCTGTTCGCCGAGGTGCTCGAGCGCGCGCGCGAGCGTGTTCGCTCGCAGCGC